>NZ_JBHYDX010000004.1:0-194555 GCF_051860505.1 Pannonibacter sp.
TGGATTGGTTCACCCGGCGTGTTCTGGCATGGCGGGTATCAATCACGCTGGAGGCCGAGTTCTGCATGGAGGCTGTCGAGGAGGCTTTGGCACGTCACGGCACACCCGAGATATTTAACACGGATCAGGGCAGCCAGTTCACGTCCATCGACTTCATCAAGGTGCTGGCCGACCGAGAGATCAAGATCAGCATGGATGGCAAGGGAGCCTGGCGGGACAATGTCTTCGTCGAGCGCCTGTGGCGGACCATCAAATACGAAGAGGTCTATCTCCGGGCCTATGCCAGCGTGTCCGAGGCACGCGCCGGGATCGGCCAATATCTGGGCTTCTACAACAGCCGCCGCCCGCATTCGTCGCTTGACGGGAAAACCCCCGATCAGGCCTACTTCAATCCGCCGACACCCGAAGTGCTGGCGGCATAACCGAGGCGGAAAACCACTTAGAAAACGCCCGGCACCTGTTCAGATCAACCGAGCCAGCTCTAGGGCGTCATCGAGGACAACGACACGGGCGCCGGCAAGGGTCGGGGTGCCCATGGCATGCTCGGTGCCACGCTGACCGCGCAGGAGCCTGGTGAGCCTGTAGCGGCGTGGTGCAATAAGGTCTGCCGAACCAGCCTGGACGATCTCCCACTGACCGGCAGCGCTCTCGATGGCCAGCACATTGGCCCCGCTGAAGAGGGCGAGGTCCGAGATGCTTTGGAGGTCACCGTGCTGAAGCTCGATGATCAGCACATTGCCCAGATCGAAGCGTGAGGTGGGGCCTGAGTGGAGATCGGCAGCAAGGCGGCCGATCCTGGCTCGGCGGTTGACGCGGGCAACCGGCTCGAACCCGTCCATCGCGGGACTGCGAAAGACGGCAATCTCGCCCGGCCAGGGATTGGCATGGGCTGCGATCAAGGGGCGATGGGCAGGCAGCTCCTCACGCACCTGCGGCAGGTCGAGGAAAGCAAAGGTGGTCGGGCCGAAGACAACCGGACGGGTGAGGGAGGCCGGGCGTGTGTCGCCCGGGGGCAGATCATGGACGCTCCGGTCCTGTCGCACCGCCTCAAAGCGCCGTGCCTGCGTGTCGGCAGCTGATGTCAGCCGGACCTCAAGCCTGCGGCCATCGTGTCGCAGCTCGATCACGTCCGCCGGGTCCAGCGCCAGCCGGGACGGGGGCAAGGTGAAGGTGGCTGTCTCGCGGCCGATCCAGGCTTCCATGAGAGCCCTCCGGCAGCGGCGCTCTGCCTCTTCAGGGGCTGTGGCGAATGGGAAACTCTCGGAGGCGATGCGGGTGGTGTCGACAGTGATGCGGCGGGCTTCCACGAGAGCTGCGTCGTAGTCCTCGTCGGCGCGCGCCATCTGCCACTTCAGGGCCTGGGGCAGTTCGCTCTCCTGGCCGCGGGTCAGTTCGAACGGCTCCCCGTCGCGAGGGGCGACCAGATCATCGATGGCGAGCGTCGCAACCGGGGCGCGGCCGCGCATGACAAAGCGGACCTGGCCGCCGGTCTCGACAGCGTCGAAGCCGAAGTGGCGGGCCAAAGTCGCAATCGAGGCGCGGGGGCTTTCCAGCGCGCCGATGACATAGCCCTCGATGGCGCCCCACAGGCCCGAGACGTCGATCAGGTTCTCGGCCAGCCCGGCGCGCAGGCAGAGGTGACGCACGAGGGCTGCGAGCGACACGGCGCCCAGTCGTCCGGTCAGCCAGTGGCCAAGACGCCAGTTCGGACCGTCCGTCCAGACGCCAGTCAGTTCGGGGAAGAAGGGATAGGGCCGCGCATCCCAGGTCCAGGCCGCGCATTCGGGCAGATGGACCATCCGGCCGCCGTAGAGCGGGGAGAGCGGATTGTTGGCTGGATCGCCCCACCACAGGCAGGTCGCCTCGAGATAGGCGCGCTGGATGGCGTCATCCCGCCAGCCCCGCGAGAAATGCGGCGTGAAGCTCTCGGACGACTTCGGGTCAAAGAAGACGTTGGGCTGGTTGGTGCCCCGGTCGATGGCCGGGCATCCCAATTCGGTGAACCAGATGGGCTTTGACTGCGGGACCCACGGCGTGGGTGTTGCGCTTTCCACGCCGCCCGGTCGGTTGAAATGGAGGTTGGACCACCAGGCGCGGAGATCCTTGATGCGGAAGACCCAGGGCTTGCCCGCGCTGCCATCGGTGATCGGGGTGCGGATCTGCGCGGCCCGGTCGGTGGCCGAGGCATAGAACCAGTCGAAGCCCTCGCCGCCGGCAATGTTGGCCTGCAGGTAGGTGCGGTCGTGGATTGCGGTCCAGCCTGCGCGTGCATCGGCATGCTCAAAACCGTCGCGCCAGTCGGAGAGCGGCATGTAGTTGTCGATGCCGATGAAATCGATGCTGGGATCGGCCCAGAGCGGATCGAGATGGAAGAAGACGTCGCCGGACCCATCCTGTGGCCGGTGCCCGGCATATTCCGGCCAGTCTGCGGCATAGCCGAGTTTGGTCGCGGGGCCGAGAATGCTGCGACAGGCGGAGGCAAGATCCCTGAAGGCGCCGACGGCAGGGTAGGTGGCCGGACCCGACTGGACTGGGGTCAGGCCCTGCATCTCCGTGCCAATGATGAAGGCATCGACGCCGCCGGCTGCGACGCACAGATGGGCATAATGGAGGACCATGCGGCGAAGGCCGAAGTCTGTCGGGGCACCGCGCCATGTAACGAGGTCGCCGCTGACCTCGTAGTCGGAGGGAGAGGCAGCGCCGAAGAAGCTGGCGACGGCAGTTGCGGCTGCGCTCGTCTTGTCCGGGCTGCCGGCAAAGCCTGGCGCGGGAGAGACGGTGATCCGGCCTCGCCAGGGAAACACCGGTTGTCCTGACTTTGCGGCGTGATCGCTGTAGGGGTCGGGCAGGGCGTTGCCGGGGGGAATGTCCATGAGCAGGAAGGGATAGAAGGTCACGCGCAGCCCGCGCGCCTTGATCTCGCGGATTGCCTCGATCACCGCAAAATCCGCCGGCGTACCGCCGAAGACCGGCCGCCCCTGGGCATCCTGGCTGACGAGGCGGGCATCTGCCCGGGAGAGGCCGCTGACCTGCCAGTCGGCCGTGCCGGTGTCCTTTTCCCTGACTTCGATGCCAGGTTCGATGCGGCAGTGGCCGGCTCTCAGATCGTCGGCAATCCAGGCGACAACGAGACTGATGCTTTCGACTGCGGGGGCCATGGCTTGCAGCCGGTCGAGGGCGACGAGGATGTCGGTGGTCTGAGGTAGCGCGTTGAGGTTTTCGGCAAGTGTCCGAATGCCGTCCGACTTGGTCACCGGGCGGACGGCATAGGTGAACTCGCCCGAGGCCGGGATGAGAGTCACGGCCTTCACCAGCCCTTCGGCGGTGTCGGGATCGGCGAGGGGACTGAACACTTCGAAGCTGAGCTGTGGCAGGCGGTTGCCGTAGGCCGCGAGTGGCAGTTCCTCGAAGACGACATAGGCCGTGCCGCGATAGGCGGGCGTATTGGCCGTGCCCATCTTCGCCAAGATGAACGGGTCGGCCGTCTGGATCTCGTTGCCCGGATACCAGCGCCAGGTGACCCCGGAGAGGTCCATCGGCTTGCCGTCGGCCCAGATGCGGCCGATCCCGGTAATCGGTCCCTCGCACAAGGCCACAGCGAAGGAGGCCGAGTAGAGGTATTCGGTGGTCCGGACCTTGCCGCCGCCGCCCTTGCCGCCGCCTTGGGTTGCGGTTCGGGTCTCCTCCCGAAAGTCGGTGGCCCAGATGATGTTGCCGCCGATCCGCATGCGGCCGTAGAGGCGCGGAAGGACGGCGCCTTCGGTCGCGGAGGTGATGCGCAGGGTCTCGAGCCTTGCGCCTTCGATCCGCTGGGAGGGCGCGAGCGAGGAAAGGATCCAGCTGTCTGCAACCGAGCCGATGGTGGAGCCGACGATCCCGCCGATCGCAGCTCCCGATACGCCCAGAATCGTACCTCCGAATGCGCCGCCAATGGCGGTGCCAACGGCTCCAAGGACAAGTGCAGCCATGGGACGGCCTCAGATTGCGGGGAACTGGAAGGCGTAGGCAATGCGGCGATGCCAGGCCGGGGTCAGGGCTTGCTCGATGACGCCGAGCCGCTCGCAGGCGTGAAGGAAGGTCGCAGGGCCGGTCAGGATCCCGACGTGCTTGGCAATGGCGCGTCGTTCCATTCGGAACAGCACCAGCGCGCCCGGGGGAGCGTTGGCCGGAGGGACCCTGATCATCACGGCTGCCGCGCCCTCGGCCAGCACTTCGCGCGGTCCGGTCTCGCCCCAGTCGCGGCTGTAGGGCGGGATGAGGAACGGCTCCGGGCCGACAACGTCCCGCCAGACACCGCGAGCGAGCCCGAGGCAATCACAGCCGATGGCCTTGAGGCTTGCCTGATCGTGATAGGGCGTACCGAGCCAGGCGCGTGCTGCCGTGATGACGCGGTCAGGATCGGCGGGGATCACAGCACGCTTCCCTCATGCCCTCCATCGGGGGCCGCATAGCGCAGGATCGTGTCCTGACCGGGGATGTGGGGGAAGCCACGGAAGTTGGCGACATTGGCGAATTTGGCACCGCAGGTCCCGATCCGCTTGTCGCAGCCGGCGCGGATGGTGAAGGTATCTGTCGCCGTGATCGGGCGCACCGGCGCTTCCAGCAGTGTCAGGATCGCCACCCCGTCGACGAGCTCATGCGCCAGCACCTCGACCCGCCGCCCGGCATTTGCCCCGCCGGTCCATTCGACAAGCCCGAACGTGAACCAGCCCGCCGCAAATGTACCGAGACCGGATGCCGTGAAGGCTCGGTCCCGGACCATGTCGATCACCGAGCCGCTGCCCTTGAAGGCCGGAGCCTCGACGTTCACGCCGCAGCGTGTGTCGCCGAGCGCAGCGTCACAGGTCCCCTGAAACGTCCGCCCGACGGTCTGGCCGAGCACATGGGCCAGCGAGCGTATCTCGGCCACGAAGGCCAGCCGCCCGCGCCGGATCTGGCCGATGGCGCCGCGCCGCATTAGGATGCGCTGGGACGTGTCGGTCCAGTTCACGCGCCAGACCTCCACCGCCGCGTTGTCCCAGCGGCCATCGAGGATGTCGGTCTCGGTGATCCGATCCGAAGTCAGCACGCCTTCTGCGTCCTGCGCATCGACGGCGAGGTCGGAGCTTGAACGGACCTCTGACGCTGTGAGCCCGCTGTCCGGCTCGAACTCGGTCCCGTCGAAGCTGAGTGTCCGGTCGTGGTCGGTGAAGCCGAAGGTGAGGCCATCGGTGCGGGTGATCCGCCACACCCAGGCAAGCGTCGTTGTGCCTTCGTCGAGATGAGCTTGCAGGGCCTGTGGCAGGGCTTTCATTTGCGACCCCAGCCGTGCCAGAGGGCGAGCGAGGCAAGTGTCGAGGCGACGATCCCGCCGCTTGTCCCGGTCAGGGCGTATAGGTTGAAGGGGCGGATGTCGAGGGTGCCGGAGGTGCTGTCGAAGTCGGCCAGGCCGGCGAGGGCCAGCACGGAGGCTGCGAGACAGGCGAGATAGACAAGGCCGCGGGTCAGGGTCCAGGTCATGGCAGGTCCTTTCTGGATCGGGAGAGGGAGTGACGGGGTAGGGGCGGGGTGTGTGACTGGTGCTGCGCGGTCGGTATTCGTCAGAAGCGCCAGAGCCTGTGCTTCGCTCAAGCTGCGCAGCGGCCGTGCGAGGTCGATCCGGCCTGCAGGGTCGACGGACCAGACCGGTATGCTGCCAGTGGGATAGCGGCCGTGGCGGAACAGATCGCGCTCGGCTTCGCGGCGCGGCTTGAGGACGACCGGGCGCAGCCAGTGCAGAAACGCTTCGGCGGCGGCGGCACGGTTGCCGGCGTTGAGATGGCGGGTCAGCGCGGCGCGGGCGATGCTGCCGGTGTTGTAATGGAACGAGACGAGTGCATCGAACTCGTGCTGGGCGAGGGGAACGGTGACGGCGCGCCGCACCTCGGCTTCATAGTGGGCAAGATCGGTCCGAAACACGCGGAAAGCGTCGCGGATGCCGGCCTCCAGGTCTGTGGGCATGCCGCGTGGCATCCGGGCAGGGTCCGGTGGGCCGGCGGCTGCGGTATGGCCGATGCCGAAGGTCCAGATGCCCTTGGCATCGCGGTAAGGGCCGGGGACGATGCCTTCGTGCCGGATGAGGGCAACGAGGCCGCGATCGCTCATGCGCATGGTGTTACCTCAGGTCGTGAACAGCAGGATCAGCGCGGCGATCACGAGACCGACGCGTAGACGGTGGATGAACACCCGGTCGGGGTCGGAGCGCCTGCAGCGCAGGGCGAGGGCAAGGCGGTGCAGCTTATTCATGGCGGCCCCCGTCCTTTGGCCGGCGCAACCGGGCCAGCACGACTTCGATGAAGGCTGGACCGAAGACGCCGACCAGATAGGCGGCCGATCCTGCGGCGCTGCCGGCCGGGATCGTCTCGGCAGGCAGGTTCAGCCAGCTGGTGATCACGGCCATGGACAGGCTGCCCATGCCGGCGGCGATCAGTCCGCCGAGCAGGATGTGCCTCAGGGCATCGCGCAGGCGCATCTTGGTGGTCAGCGCGTTGGTTGCCCCGCCAAGGGCGCCCCAGGCCGCCAGGATCACAGCGGTCGAGGCTCCAAGTTCGCGCAGCACGGCGTTCAGGAAGCCATTGGGATCGTTCATTGCCGGATCTCCAGAAGCGGGATTGAGGGGATCGAGCCGAGGCGCTCGAGATCGAGGGTGATGTCGAGCATGTCGGTGTCGAACCGGACGGGGACGTCGAACTCGAAGCCGGCCGTGATCGCGACCCCGGCTGCCGGGGCTGCCGCGAAGCTGACAAGGCCGGTGGATGAGGACACCGACCAGCCGGTGGCGACAGGAGTGCCGTTGACCGCAACCCTGACCGACCCTGTCACTGGTCTTGTGATCGGGCGGGACCACGACTGGGCGCCAGAAGCGTATCGCTTGATCAACTGGAACTGTTTGGTGGCGCCGTTGCCGAGGCCGATGGGCTGGTCGGTCGGATGCGGGGTCTGCGATGGCAGGCAGGACTTGAAATCGGCCCAGTCCTTGAAGCGAAAGCCGTGAAGCCGGCCATTGCGCGCCTCGAAGAAGGCGATCACGGCGGCGAGATCGTCAGCGCGGCGGATGCCATAGGCGACGTCGTAGCGGCGGCGCGAGTTGGCCCAGCTGGCGTTGCGCTCCTCGTGGCCGGAGGTCAGCTCCACGATCTGGGTGCGGCGTTCGGGTCCGCCGCGTGCGCCCCGGCTGATGCTGTCGGGAAAGCGGACGTCGTGGAAGGCCATCGGGGCTCCTCAAAGGCCGCGCCGGCCAAGCGACACGGCGCGGGCAATGTCGCTGGCGACCTGCGTGCGGGATTGGCGGAAGCTCTCGACGTCGCGGGCGTTGATCGTGATGTTGACGGTAGGCGCGCTGATCCGGCGGTCGCTTGCCGCCTCCTGGCGCGACAGAACCCGCTCGCCGCGTTGCAGGATGGCGGGCACCTCGTCTGGCTTGAGACCTGCCCAGCCGCCGGCATGCATCCGGGGCGCGGCCGCGAAGGCCATGGCCGGGACCAGGCGTGTTGGTCCCGAAGAGCCGACCATCCCGCCTGCATGCAGGATGCTGGCGAAGATCCCACCCATGCCACCCAGTGTGCCGGACAGGGCACCAGACAGGGCACTGGCGATCGGCCCGAGAATGAAGCGCCGCGCCGCAAGTCTCGCGAGATCGGCGATCAGGGACGTGACGAGGTCGCGGACATCGAGCTTGCCGGTCTTCACGAATGCGCCAACGGCGGTCTCGGCCGACTGGAAGGCGCCCACGAGCGTACTGCCGATCTCGCCGCCGATGTCTCGCGCCCGGGCCGCATAGTCTGTGAGCGCAGCGGTCACAGCCTGCCATCCGGTCAGGGCTTCCTTTGCCCCCTTGGTGGACGCGGCCCCGGCCTTGGCCGAAGTCTCGCCGGCGCGTTCGGCGGCGGCGGCGGTGTCGTTCAGTCCGGCCGTGAGGGTGCCGGCCGAGGCTGCTGCATCTGCAAGTGCGGTTTTGGCTTCGATCCCTGTGCCTGTCACGGCATTCTTCAGCGCCTGCCAGCTGGCCAGCGGCCGACCTGCGGCTTCGGCGAGTTCGCTTGCGACTTGCGCGTCGCCTCCGGCCCGGGCGCGCGCATCGTCGGCCATCGCATCAAGCCCGAGGTCGGGTGGTTGCAGATAGGTGCGTGCCAGCGCGGCGGAGACCGCATCGGTCGCCGCAGCCCCTGCAGCCGTTGCCGCCCCCTCGAACGGGTTGCCGATGCGGCCGAGATCGATCGGCGCGAGGGTACCGACCCGCACCCCACCTTCGCCGATGGCCCAGTCCGGCAGCAACGCAAGGGCCGCATTCAGCGTCTCGATGAAGCTGTTGATGCGTGTGACGACGCCGTTCAGCATCGCCTCGACACCGGAGATCAGACCATTCGCCGCCTGATAGGCAAAATCGCCGATGGCACCGGGCAGTCTGCTCCAGATTGCCACGGCCGCATCGTAGGCCCCCTGGAAGACGGCGCTCGTCCGGTCGCCAAAGCTAACGACGCCTGCGATGGTGCCCTCCTGCGCCGAGAGACCTGCGGCCTTCAGTCTCTCCCAACCGGCCGCCATTCGGGCCAACGCCGCGTCTTGCGCCAGACCGATGCGCGACCAGATCTCGCGGGCCAGATCACCAAGGAGGCGAAGCGCTTCGCCTACGCCGCCAACCCGCTCGACGAGTTGCGAGAGTTGGTAGACCAGCTCGCCCGCGCCGACGATCAGAGCCCCGAGGCCGGTGCGGATCAGCGCACCGCGCAGCACGACCAAGGCCGTTGCAAGGCCGCGCACCGACAGCGCGGCGGCGGCCAGCCCGGCAACCCAGCGGCCCGCGAGAAAGGTCGCGAAGGTCACGGCATAGGTGGTCAGGCGGCCGATGTTGTCGAAAAGCCCGCGAATGGCGATGCCGAGCGGTCCGGTGCGGCTGGCCACCGCCGCCATGGCGTTGGCGACAGCTTCCAGCGCCGGGGCCGCGGCGACCGCCAGCTGGTTCGAGAGCCCCCGCCAGATGAGGCCGAGGCGCGAGATCGCGTCGTTCGTCCGCTCGATCTGGTCGGCATCCTGTTCGGAGACGACGACACCGAAGGCAAGTACGTCCTCGGTCGCCTGGCGCAGCGTCGCGGTGTCGATCCGCGACATGGCGATGGAGCCTTCCTCGCCGAAGAGCTGACCCGCGACGGCGGCGCGCTCCGCCGCAGGCACGAAGCTCTCGATGGCGGCATTGATCGCGCCGACGCGCTGGTCCAGCGGCAGCGCGATCAGGTCGTTGGCCGAAAGGCCCAGCCGGTCGAGCGCGTCGGCAGCCGGTCCTGTCCCGGCGGCCGCCTGGCTGAGGCGGCGCGTCAGATCCTTGGTTGCCTGTTCGATGCCGGACATGGAAACGCCAGCCAACTCGCCCGCGCGCTCGAGTGTCTGGATCGAGGCGACGGTGGTGCCGAGCGACTGCGCGAGCTTGGCCTGCGCATCGACGGTCTGGAGGCTAGAGCGGATCATCGCCACGCCAGCGGCCGTAGCGGCAGCGACAGCCGCCGCCGCTGCGACACGCACCCGGCGCGAGAAGGCCGCAAGCCGGGCGTTCGCAGCCTCCATCTCGTGGGCAAGCCGTCCGAAGCCGCGCGACCCGGCTTCGCCCACCCCTTCCAGTTCGGCGCGCACCTGCCGTCCGCCCACGGCCGCGAGGCGGACGCTGACCCTCTTCTCAGCCACGGGGATGATCCATCTGTTCGTTGAGCTTCGCGACCATCACCGCTTCGATGACGGGCAGCAGTTCGGCCGTGGCGAGCGGCGGCACGCCGAGCGCGTCACCGAGCGCGAGCGCCGCCGCCATGTCCCAGCCGATTACGGCACCGGGCAGCACACGTAGCTGGCCTCCGAGGCGGCTGACGAGGTCCCAGACCTGCCCGCCTTCGTGGGTGAGCGGCCGGTTCAGCCGCGCCGGGCAGTCCGGGCAGACTTGCGTGCAGGCTTCGCAGTAGCGCTCGCCCCCGCCAAAGGACCATTCGGCGAGAGCGCGGAGGCGTTTTTTTCTCGTTCCAGCAGCAGGCCCTTGGAGACGTAGGTCATCTGGAAGGCCTCGAAGATCGGCCAGACGTCGAGCAGCGCGTCGATGGCCTCCGGGCTCGGGTCGATGGGATTGCCGTCGGCGTCGCCGATGCCCTCCCAGGCAAGCACCGCCCGGCGCGCCAGCGCCTTGGCGAAGGCGACGGCCCGCTCCTCGTCGGAGGCCTCCTCGGGCACCGCCTCGACTGAGGGATCACTGCGCGTAGCCACCATCAGCGCGGTGGTCAGCGGGCGCAATTGGACCCGGACGCCGGGGGCGAGGTCATGCCAGCGCGGCGCGTTGGTCAGGTCGAGCGTGAGCATCAGTAGGTCTCCACGTCGTTCACGAGGGTGGCGGTGCACATCCGGCCGACGACGCTGTCGCGGGCGGCCTGCCAGTCGAAGGTCGCCTGCACGCCCTGCGGCCCGGAAATCTCGATCCGGGGGCGCGGCAGGTAGACCGCGTGCACGGTCAGGCGCAAGCTCTCACCGGACGGCAGGACGTAGGCGAACTCCATCTCGCAGGCTTCGCCGTTGATCGCCTGCGTCACCAGCGTCTGGTCGGCGAAGCGGACCTCGATCCGGCCGGTCAGCGCCGCGATGGACGGGTCCGCGCCGTCGATGCGGCCGTCCGCGCGGATGGTCTCGATCCGGTCGAGGTTGTTGGCATAGGTGATCTCGGCAGAGACCACGTTGCCGAGGGCGGAGCCGTTGCGGGCGATCGAGCCGTTGAAGTGGCCGAAGCGTTTCAGCTCAAGCGCGGCGGGTGCTCCGGCGCTGGTGGTCGTGCCCACCGTCTCGCCCTGCGCCATCAGCCGCGCCGTCGCGGTCAGCAGGCCCGATCGCTGCATCTGCCAGGTGATCTGGTCGAGCACGCAGCCCGAGTACATCGCATAGCGTGGCACCTCCGGCATGCCGGTCTCGATCGACATCGAGGGCAGCGTCCAGGACCCCGACTGGAACTCGTGCGTCCAGGGGCCAGTGCCTGTCGTGGTCGGCGCCCCGAAGGCTGCCTTCAGCCAGAATCCTAAGGCCACGGCGTCGAGCGGCACGACGATGTCGCCGTCCGTAGTCACAGCGTCCTTGATCGGCGCCAGCGGATCGCGGCCGTAGCCGAGCAGCTCCGAGTTCAGCAGCGGTTGCTCGGCCCCCAGCGACGTGCTGGCGAAGGGCATGCGGGTGAAGCCGCTCGCGGGCGGCGTTCCATAGGTCGTCTCGAACGCAAGCGCCATCAGCGCCCGCGCCCCCTGGGCTCGTGCCATGGTGTTCTCCTCGGGTTGTCGGGATCAGCCGAGCGGATTGGTCGTGGAATAGTGCAGCACGACCGGGATCACGGCGGCCTTCAGGCTCGCCGCGCCCTCGACCGGCAGATCGACCGGGCGCGGCGCTTCCGCCTCGACCCAGTCGCATAGCCCGCCCAGCGTGCGGTCGGCGGCGAGCGCCGATCCTATGCTGGCGGTCAGCATGTCGAAGGCGGCGTCACGGTCCGCGCCCTGCACGACCGCCTCGATCTCGGCGCGATGCTGGTAGTGATAGGCCAGCGGCGACAGCGTGACCTCCGGCTCCCCTGGTTCGCCGTCGCGCAGGATCAGCAGGCCCTCTGCGGGCACGCGTTCGGGCAGCATGTCACCGCGCAGGGCCGTGGCGGGCAGCGCCGAGAGCCGTGCGTGCAGCGCGGCGAGGATGGTTTCGCGAGGGCTTGGCATGCAGGGATGCTCATCAGACTGTTATTGCAAAATTAGTGCTTCGAAGCTATATATCTTCCAAGATATGAGGACCGTATGCCTTGGACCGTTTCGTTTTCAGAAGAATTCGAGCCGGAGTTCGACGAACTCCCGCCTGAGGTTCAGGATGCAATCCTTGCCCGCGCCCTTCTTCTAGAGCGCGAGGGGCCATTGCTCGGTCGCCCGCATGCCGACACCCTGACCGGGTCAAAACATGCGAACATGAAGGAGTTGCGATGCAACGCCGCTGATGGCGTGTGGCGCATCGCTTTTGCATTCGATCCCGACCGGCAGGCGATCCTGCTTGTCGGCGGGGACAAGTCAGGTGGCAGCGAGAAGCGCTTCTACAAGCAGTTGATCGCCCGGGCTGATGAACGGTTCGACCGTCATCTGGCGAAACGGAAAGGATGAGGACCATGGCACGGACCCTGAAGGACAAGCTGGCCGCGCTCGAACCGGCCCGTCGCGCGGGCGTCGAGGCCGAGGCCGACCGCCTCCACACCGAATATCTGACGCTGCAGGAGCTTCGCAAGGCCAAGGACCTGACGCAGGTCCAGCTGGCCCAAACCCTCGGCATCCAGCAAGCGACCGTCGCAAAATACGAGCGTCAGAGCGATCTGCTGCTATCGACGCTTTCAAGCTATGTGCAGGCCATGGGGGGCAGCCTGAAGCTCATGGTCGAGTTTCCCGGCAAGGCGCCGGTGGCGCTCGAGGGTTTTGGCGAGATTGAGGAACCTCGCCGCCGCCGTTCTGCACGCGGCAATGAACAGGCTGCCGCGCGCGCCTAACTATCGGAGCCTGTCCTCTGCCCAGTTCGCCACGATCAGCCCCGGCACACTGTCCAATGCCCGATCTGCATCCCGCGCCAGGTCCAGCCGCTTCGGCAGTTTGACCTGCGGCACCAACAGAAAGATCGGCGCGGTGACATTGCCGCGCCCGATCTTCGAGCGCGACACCACCGCCTGACCCTTCGTGTTGAGCCGCCCCTCGGCGACCAGCAGGCTCGGGCCCGTCCGGCGATAGACGAAGCGCAGGCGCAGCCCGCGTCGCCGCTCCCATTCGCCGGGCGTGATGCTGCCGCCACGCAGGGACTTGCCTGCGGCGGGGAGCGGGATCGCCAGCCAGAACCCATCTTTCGAGCGGATCAGCGGCCCTGTGTCATGCGCCCCGACAATGACGGGCGCCTTCGACCAGACCAGCGCCGTCGCATCCAGGCTCTCGCCCGACTTTGGGAAGTTCTGGCTCCGGATCGAGTTGGCGAGCCGGGTGCCCAGCCCCGCGCCGGTGATCTGCAGCCGCCATGCGGTCTTCAGCCTGGTCCCGGCCTCGCGGATCGCGGCCGATACGGCCCGCTCGCCCGCTGCGACCTCGGCCGCCATCATCGCGACAATATCGGGATCGATGTCGAGCTTCACCTTCATCGCGGTCACGCCGGGCGCAGGTCGATGGTCCAGACCAGCCGCTCGCGGTCGCGGACGGGCTCGCCCTGGATGAGGAAGGCGTCGCCGTCGATCTCGATGCGGTCGTCGGGGCGGGGAGCTGCGATCTCGGCCACGCGTAGATCGATCCGGGTGGTTTCGGACCAGAGCCGCGCATCGCCGAAGTCGGTGAGCGCATCGGCGCGGCGCGCAACCACGCGGATGAGCTGGGGCGCGGCACCCTCGGCGATGTATGTGGCATCGCGCGCGATGTTCGGGTCGAGGAACAGCGCATCCAGCGCGATGGCGAGCGCACTCATCACGTCCGCCGCGCCGAACGCAGCACCTGCGGGCGGGTGCAGATCGGCAACGGATTGCTCTCGATCTCGAGGCGGACCCATTCGTCGCGGTCGCGGTCCGGGATCATGCGGGCATAGAGCGGCAGGCCGAGCGTGTTGACCGTCTCGAAGGTATCGGCCGGGGCATGGTAGATCTCGAACAGCCCCTCGACCCCCTCGGGATAGAAGTACGCCTTGTCGGTGGGAACGCCAAAGCCGAGACCTCCCCGGTAGCGGCGGAAGGTGATGCCGCCAAAGCTGACCTCCTCGCCGACACGGCCACGAAGATCCGCGGCTGCAGCGGTGTTGAGATAGGTCTCGCGCACCTCCTTGTGGGCGACGAGATCGGCAAAGAAGCTCGATCCGCATTCGGCGCGAAGCTGAACCTGTCCGGCTGCCAGCCCGCCAAGGCTGTCCTCGACGCTTTCGATGAGCGCCTGACAGCGCTTGCGCAGTGCACCCGACGCCGGGGTGGCATTGTCGAGGTCGAAGTCCACCTCTGGCGCCGGCGTGATGCCGAATTCGGCAAAGTAGTCCACCACGGTCACACCGTCCTTCGGATCCTTCACCACACCCTGGATACCGTTGAAGAGATGGAACTCGAACGTGGCCTCGGCGTCGTTCCGCAGCCGCCCCAACTTGCGGGCGACTTCAGCCTGCAACTGCTGGACAGCGGTTTCCGAACCGAAGTCCCGGATTGACTGGATCTCGGAGGCCCAGAGCACGTCCTGCTTCTTGAACTGGCGAACGACGAATGCCCGCATCTGCCGCCGTTCGGGGACCTGTTGCTCATAGGCCGAGCCACGCTCGGAGAAGGGGATGAGCGACAGGGTGCCATCCCGGCTCTCGATCATGACGGTCCGGGAGCGGACGCCGCGCGCACCGAAGAGCCCCGCACCTGAGAGGATCGCGGGCTTGAAGGGAATGGTCTCCAGCGCACGGGTGAGCTCGATGATCGAGAAGGCATCGCCTTCAAAGATGTCCATGGTTGCCATGGGAATGTCCTTTCGCGGGGAGGGGTCAGCGCAGCAGGATGCCGAGCGCAGTCAACGCCGCAGTCGCGGCCGTGATCTGCGGTTCCGTTGCGCCTGTGGGCCAGACCAGCTCGTTGCGGTTGACGATGGCCGGGCCGCGCAGGACCACGACGGCCGGGGCATCGGCGGCACTTGCGTCGGCGGCCCCCCAGAGGATCGCGGCAGCGGTCTGGCTTCCGTTCGAGGCTGCGGGAGCGAGCTGGGTGAACTTGCCACCCGAGGTGATCTTGCCGAGCACGGTTCCAGGATCGAGCTTGCCTGCGCCGGAGGCGAGGGTGACCGTCTCCCGGGTGTAGTCGCGCAAGGCTTCCCAGACGAGGAAGCTGCCCGGGTGCCGGCCTTCGGTCAGTGTGGTCATGGGAGTTCATCCTTTCAGCTTGAAGGTGCGGGCAATCACGTCGCCCCAGGGACGCGCTGTGGGGGAGGGCCCGGGTTGGGGGTGATGGGGGCTGATCTCGGCCTCCGCATCAGCCCTTGCGCCGAGAAGGCTGGTGCGCACCGCCTCAAGGCTGGCGTCCTCATCGAGGAAGCGCCCGGCCATCTGCGGCTGTCCTGCCAGGCGGCAGAAGTCGACGACGGCAAGGGCATGGGCGATGGCGTCACGCCGGATGTCGGCTGGATCCACGCCGGTCACCACAGGCCCGGGACCCGCCGGTGTTCCCGGCTCAAGCCTGGGATCCTCTGGTGTTGCGGGAGCCTCATCGCCGGTCTCGTCGCCCATGGCATCTTCGGCGGCCTCATTGCCTTCCCGGTCGCTCGTGGAAACCGGATCGGCGATGGCGTCTGCCAGCGCGGGCGGCGCGTTGCGGAACCGGGTGATGTCGAAGCTGGCGGCAATCCGAACCGGTTCGATCATGCGGGTGGCAAGCCCGGCCTCAAGCGCGCCTGTGGCATCGAACCAGGTCTCGGCCGCCATCAGCGCTGCGATCTCATCCTCGGAGCTTCCTGAGCGAGCGGCATAGCCGCGAACCATGGTGCCGGCGATCTTGTCCATGGTGTCGGCCATCTCCCGCATGTCGGTGGCCGTGCCCATCACGAGACCGGCGGGATCATGGATCATCAGGAAAGCGTTCTCGGGCATGACGATTTCGTCGCCGGCCATGGCCACATATGAGGCGGCCGAGGCGGCAATGCCGTCGATCCAGACAGTGACCGGTCCCTCGTGTCGCTGCAGGGCGTTGTAGATCGCGACCGCATCGAACACCGATCCACCCGGACTGTTGAGCCTAAGATCGATGGGCGCATTGTCCGACAAGGCGCCGAGTTCAGCGAGGAACCCCTTGGCGCTGATGCCAAAGGCGCCAATTTCGTCATAGATCAGCACCTCCGTAGCCTGGCCCCTGGCGCGGATCGTGTACCAGTTCTTCATCCTGTCACTCCTTATCGGATTGCGCGCCGGCGACGGGTCCATCGGTTTCCGGATCGGGTAGCCTTGAGGGCGTCGCTCGCGCGCCTTGCGTCTCGCCGGGGCTTGTGCGGTAGCGCAGGCCCAGATCGGCCGACCGCCGGGCATCGGCAGCGTTCTCGCGGTCCACTTCCTCGATGTCGTAGCCGGTCGCCTCCACCACCTTGCGCCGCGAGGTGATGCCTGCCTCCATCGCCAGCACCTGCGCCTGGATGTCCTTCAAGGGATCGACCCAGTCCCAGCGCGGCGGGATCCATTGCGCGGCCAGGAACGGAGCAGGTGCGGCGGCAAATCCCGGCAGATCGAGCGCTCCCGTCAGCACAGCCGTCTCCAGCCAGCGCCGCCACACCAGGCGGCACAGCTGGTGCACGATCACGCCGTGCTGCAGCTGGCCGATCCGGCGGCGGAACTCGACGAGTTCGGCGCGAAGGGACGAGTAGTTTGCCTGCCGGACATCGCCGGTGACGAGATGATAGGGCAGCCCCAGCGAGGCGGAGACGGCGAGCAGCGTCCGGTACTGGAACGCCTCGTAGCCGCCGCCTACATCGGCCGGCGAGGAGAACTTCACGTCCTCGCCCGGCAGAAGCACCTGCATCGTGCCGGGCTCGAGGCTGGCAATGGCCGTGCCGTCAGGGTCGGCGGCGCCTTCGCCCATCATGGGCTCCTCGGGCGCCGTCTTGGTGATGAACCCGGCAAACATCGCCGCGGTCTTCTTCCGGTCGAGTTCCGCGTCATCGTACTGATCGAGCAGGAACAGCCGCACCATGGCGGGTGCCACATGCGGCAGGCCCCGGATCTGCCCCGCATCGATCGGCCGGTAGATGTGCAGCACGGTTTCGGCTGGCACGCGCACCGTCTCCGGAATAGCCGTCCTCTGGTCGGTGCTGTCACCCGGATGGCGGCGGCGGAAGTGGTAGGCGACGCGCCGGCCAACGCGATCGAACTCGATCCCGCAGCGGATGCGATTGCCGTTGGCTGCCGTCTCGGTCTTCTCGAAGGGAAGCATCTCGGACTGGAGGAGCTGCATCTGTAGCGGGACCAGCAGCCGGTCCTCGGCCCGCCGTTGCCGCAGCCGCACGAAGCATTCACCGGCCACGAACATCTCGCGGGCGACCATGGCCTGCAGGCCGTAGAAGTCGGTCAGGCCGTCCGCATCGGCCTCGTCGGTCCAGGCAAGCCAGAGCCGCTGGACCGTCTCGCGCTGGCTCCCGTCCTCGATCAGTGACGACGGCTTGATCCCGTCCCCGACCAGGTTTGCGGCAAAGGCCTCGCAGGCATTGGCCGCATAGCCGTTGGTGACCACCAGTTCGCGGGCCCGGGCCAGTAGGCGCGGGCCGCCTGAGGCAACCAGCGCGTTGATGTTCTCAAGCGGCGGGTTCCAGCCGCGCAGCCGGCGTTTCGCCATGGCACCTTCGAGACGGGCGCGCACGGCTGCGGGGCCGCCGGTGGACCGGCGGCTGAAGCGTTCGAAGAGGCCCATAGGCTCAGAGACCCTTCGCTGTCGTCACGCGCACGTGCCGGACAATCCGCCGCCCCTCGGCAGCAGTGATCTCGCGGTCCAGCGCCTCGATGGTCCGGTCGATCTCGGCGATGCTGCGATAGTCCACGGTCTTGCCGTCATAGCTGACCCGCGCGACGCCGGAGGATCGCTGTGCGGTCAGGGCATCGCGGCGGGCGCGAAGCTCTGCGGCCGTGCTCATCAGGTTACCTCATGTAGTTGGAGTGCACCGTGCGCCTGCGCGGGGTCGTTCGGTGCGCGGCAGACGGTGCCATGGGCCGCCCGGGTTGGGTCGCCTCGTGGTGCGTCAGACCAAGTTGAGCTTCCATTTCTGCCCAACGCGCTTCGGGCCACCGGTCAGCCCCTGCGATCCAGGCGGCGGCGCGGGCGTAGACCCGGCAATCCAGAGCCTCGTTGCGTTCCCTGAGCTTGTGCCATTCCAGCCTTGCGAAGCCGCGCTTCGTGCGAACCGTCACCAGTTGCTCGGCCGTCAGCTGTTTCAGCCATTCACCGTCTGCCCAGTCTGGCAGATGGATCGTCCCTGGCGGGCAGCTGTCGCCGGCTGCCTGATCCTCCTTCGTCGGCCGGTCCTGTCGCAGGAAGCGATAGGTCTCCGCCTTGAAGGTCGAGGTTGCGACGGTCCACAGCCGCGCGCCGCGCCGCAGACGTTTGCCCGCGACCGTTGCGTCAACAAACGTCGGTCCGGTCACAGGGCTCGTCCGGGTGAACCCTTCGACGCCCTTGACCGGCGCAACCTGCGTCCATCCCACCTGCCGCGACCAGGCATAGACCGCGCTGGTCTCAAAGCCGGTGTCGATGGCGAGCCGGGTGAGCAACACCGGCTGACCTGACGCATGGATCCAGGAGCGTCCCAACAACCCGGTCAACTGCTGCCAGCACACCGGATCGCCGGGGCCTCCGTCGATCACGATGTGGTCGATAAGCCAGCTTTCCAAGCCCCGGCCCCAGGCCCAGACATCAACCTCGATCCGGTTCTTCTGAACGTCGGCGCCAGCAGTCAGGAACAGGCCACCCGCCGGAACGGTCCCCGCCGTCCAGGCCTCGCGCCGGTCAGCGAGCCGTTGCCAGTCGGGCGCCTCGCCGGTCTCCATCCAGGTCTCGCCGAGGATGGTGTTCCGGAACGCCCGCATCGCCTCGTCGCTGCCCCGAGCTGCCTCATGCGCCCGCGCGATCCGCTGCCAGCTGAGCCAGCCCACCGGCGAATAGAGCGCCGAGAGGTGGTAGCCGACCGTCATGGGATCGGTGGCTGTGGCGGTCGCGCGCCATTCGCCAGCGTCCAGCATCTGCGTCTTGTGATGCTCCGCGATTGCAGCGTCGCAGCCCTCGCAGATGTACTCAGCCGTTTCCGGGCGACCCTTCTCCCAGCGCAGTCGCTCGAACTTCAGCCACTGCATCGCCCCGCAATGCGGGCATGGCACGAAGAACCGCCGCTGGTCGCTGGCCTCGAACTCCCGCTCGATGCGGCTCAGCCCACGGATGGTCGGTGTCGAGACCAGCAGCACCTTGCGCCGGTGGGAGAAGGTGAGAGAGCGCGCTTCGGCCAGCGTAACCGGATCGCCTTCCTCGTCGGCGGATGCCGGATAGGCGTCGACCTCGTCGAGGAAGATGTAGCGGGCAGGGGTGGAGCGCAGTCCCACGGCCGAGTTCGCCCCGGTCATGATCAGGATGCCGCCCGCGAACTCCTTCGACAGCATCGTGTTGCCCGCATCGCGCGACCGCGCCGGCTTCACCCTCTCCCGCAACTCGGGGCTCTCGTCGATCAGCGGGTCGATCCGCTGACGCGAGTTGCGTTTCGCCAATTCCACGGTCGGCTGGACCGCCAGCATTGGACCCGGCGCCTGGTGGATCACGAAGCCGATCCAGTTGTTGCCGGCCTCGGTCGCACCGACCTGTGCGGCCTTCATGAACACGACCCGCTGGGTCGGCTCGCCCGGCGACAGCCGGTCCATGATCTCGCGCATGTAGGGTGTGCGCGCGGTCCGGTACTGGCCCGGTTCTGCCGAGGCCCGCGAGGCCAGGCGGCGATGCCGGTCCGCCCATTGCGAGACCGAGAGATCCGGATCAGGCCGCAATCCCTCGCGCCAGGTCCGGATCAGCCGGTCCGCACCGTCGAAGTCAGAAACGCCGTCATCCAAGTCCGGGGCGTACCTCGCAGAGGGTCTCGAGCTGGGCGCGGACATGGGCCTCCAGAACCTTCTGCATCAACGCCGGTTCCACCACAGCTGCGTTCCCCAGCGCGGCAGTCAGCTCCGAGGCCATCAGCGCGGCAACCCGCGCCGGCCACGTCACCCACGCATCGCGTTCATCGCGCGCGAGCCGGAACATCAGGGTCTCCGCCCTCGCGCGGTCAACCAGGTCCCCTTTCAGCTTCTGGAGGCGGATGCGCCGTTCCTGCGCCTTCAGAACCTCGTTTGCCGTCTTGGCTTGCAGGAAGGTCGTGCCACCCCCACCCGCCGGAACCGCCAGCCCCTGTTCGCGCAGCGTGTCGCCGACAGCGGCAACCGCTGCCTCGGGCACGGGCTTCAGCTTCGGCGCGGGCGGTTTGCGGGTCTTGGACGGATCCGTCATCTCGGCACGCCGCATGTCGCTGGCGGCCGCGTCGATGCTGCCGTCGGGATGGAGAACCAGCCGCCCGGCGAGCTTCGCCTTCTGGATCGCACCGCGTGACAGCCCGACATGGGCCGCGTACTGGCGCTCGCTCATGCCCTGCATTCGTGGATCCGATTATCATACAAAAACAGATGCTTATTCAGTTGATAAGCGTCGCAACCAGAGCGAACGTCAATCCAGCGCAAGGATCAAACCCCAGCAGGGAGCCACCAGAATGACCCGCAGAGCAACCGACAACGCCAAGGCACTCGACGCTTTCATTGCCGCCAAGATCGAGATCGACGCCATGCTGGAGCGGCTTGTTGCCCTCAGCGCCGACCACTTCGAGACCAACCCCGACGAGATCAACTGGGGCCATGTCGGCACCCTGAACCACTACCGCGCCAAGCTGCGCGAGATCACGGACAGCGCTTTTCGCGAGGGCGAATACGCCGATTGAACCAACCCGCTCCCGGTCCTGCCCGTCGACTGGCGGGCTCGACCTCGTAGAAGGGCCCGCATCATGCGGCCCCGAGACGGGAGACGATGATGACCCAGCTTTCCGACACCCAAGCCCTGATCCTGAGTGCCGCCGCCCAGCGGCCAGACAACGTCGCCTTGCCGCTGCCGGAGTCCTTGCGTGGGGGCGCCGCTGCCAAGGTGGTCGGCGCGATGCTCGCCAAGGGACTGATCGAAGAGGTCGAGGTCAACTTGCGGCGAGGCGAACTCGTCTGGCGCGAGACTGGCGACGGCCACGGCACCACGCTGGTTGCAACTAACGCAGGCCTTGCTGCCATCGGCATTGCGCCTGAGGACGCGAATGCCGCGCCTGCGGGCGCCGACGTGGCGCGGAACAACACCGGCGCAACGAACACCCCCACCCGGGCCGAGATCGCGCCCAAGGCGCGCCCACCGCGCGAGGGAACCAAGCAGGCCATCCTGATCGCCATGCTGCGCGCGCCGATTGGCGCGACCATCGAGGAGATTATGGCCGCGACAGGCTGGCAGTCGCACACGGTGCGCGGCGCGATGGCCGGGGCACTGAAGAAGAAACTCGGGCTCGAGGTGGCCTCCGAGAAGGTGGAGGGACGCGGGCGCGTGTACAGCCTGCCGCGCGACTGACGAAGTTCATCAATCGCGTTCAGGAGCCGCGGGCGGGAATAGCCCGCGGCACTCGCCGTCTGCAGATCAACTCCAGAGGCGAATGTCGATCGGGCCTGGGTCTTTCGTTCAATTCGCGGAGCGCAGCCAGCAGATTACGTCCTCCGCGTTTCGGTCAGGCGGAAACACCGAATAGAAGGCCTTCCGGATATCGCCGTTTCGAATAATGACGGTGACCCGCTTGAGTAGCGTCATCCCGTCGACAACAAATGCTGGAAGCCCAAGGGACCTCTGCAACTCGAGTTGCGAATCCGAGAGCAACGGAAAGGGAAGATGCATGCGCTCCGCGGCCTCCCTCTGATACTCGGTCGTCTGCGTCGACAAACCGAACAAATGGTCGACCCCAAGACGTTTCAACTCCTTGAAATGGTCTCGAAAGGCACAGGATTGAGGCGTACAGCCGCGAGCGCCGGGAATGGCGTCCCAACCCGCGGGGAGCGCCAAACCGGGTCTTCCTGTCACTGGATAGACATAGACCACGGTCGTTCCAGAAAGTGACGAGAGGTCGACTGCTTCTCCAACCGTAGAGGCGAGCATTACGGCAGGCACGCGACGGCCAGGCAGGTGGTCTGCAGCGCCGTCGTTGATCGGCTCAGGAAGATTCGTCCAGTCAACGTCGTTCAGATTGGTCATTGGGCGCATGCCTCCTACTACCCAGGCTTCCAGAGCGAAATACACGAAGTGGCTGGGCCGCGCCCAACCTCGCGGTCGGAGATTTCCTCGTGGCGTGCTGAGAAATTGTGCTGGGCAGCGGTGGCGCTCTATACACTCCTCACCCAGATCGCTTCGAACTGTCGCCGCAGTGCGAAGGAGCGCGCGATGCTCACCATCGTGAACACCGCGCCCATCTTGAGGTTCTGCGCCAGCGTCGTGTGCAGCCCGAAGACCGGGAAGATCAGGACCTGCGTCACCACCGCGACGCTGTAGCCGACCGCCACGTTGGTGACGGACTGGACCAGCGACATGGTTCGCGATTGGCATTTGGTGTTTACTGGCTGTGTACTACACCCGTCGCGAGACATTGGAGAGCCTATGCATGTTGCTGTGATTGACATCGGAAAGCCGGGCAAGAACCTTGGCTGGGCAATTGTCGGCTCCAACCCCGCCTCAGGCACAGACCTTGATGAAGCGATTGATGAGATCTCGGACCGCATTTCGCGGGGCCCGGTAGCGCTCGGCTTCGAAGCCCCATTGTATGTACCGATGCGCAGAGCGGCCGGTGAGCTGACGAAGGCGCGATCGGGTGAGTGCGTCGGTGGTGTCAATCGACCCTATTCAGCAAGTGCGGGAAGCACTGTTCTGGTGATTGCTACTGTCGTGGTGCCGTACGTCCTGCGCGCTCTTCGCTCAGCGGCGCCAGATTCCGTTGCCACTATGGACTATCGCAGCTTCTTCTCCGCACCCGTTGGAGTTCTTTTTTTCGAGGCTTTCGTGACAAACCAAAAGAAATCGCACGATGCCCGCCACGTAGAAGACGCTGAGCTTGCCGCAAGGCATTTGTTGGCGATGCTGGAAGAGCGGAGGCCTTTGGAAAGCGCCATCTGTGAACCAGAGTGCCTGAATTTGCTTGGAGCAATGATGCTTCGTACAGGCTGGACAAGCGATCTCAATGCTCTTGATGATCAATGTCTTGTTGTCCGCCCTCCAGTCGGTACGCTTTGATCTCCGCAAAGGTCCTACCATCGCCATCAAGGATCGCTTCGCAGCCGGTCTCGGCCTGCCAGCGTTCAATGGCGACGTCGACGTAGGCCGGGCTGATTTCCATCGCGAAGACGCGGCGGCCGTTGGCCTCACCGGCCATGATCTGCGAGCCGGAGCCCGAGAACGGCTCGTAGCAAAGTCCGCCCCGCGCCACATGCTGGCGCATCGGGATGCCGAAGGCGTCGAGCGGTTTTGGCGTCGGGTGGTCGGGCCGCTCGTCCTTGGCGAAGGACGGCATCTCCCAAGTTGAGGGAAGCGTCTGCTCGGCGACCTTCGGCGGGCGGTTCGGGCGGCGCCAGCCCATGAAACAGGGCTCATGCTTCCATAGGTAATGCGACCGGGTCAGGACCCCGCGGTCCTTCACCCAGATGATCTGCTGATGGACGAAAGCCCCCGCCTTCTCCCAGCAGGCTTCGAGCATCGCCTGGCGGCGCGAGGCGTGCCAGCAGTACCACGCGGCGTTTTCGGCGATGGCTTCCGTCACGGCCGCCGCGATGAAGCCGTCGTAAAGCTCGGCCCCCTGTGAACTGTCGTCCCAGGTCGTGCCATAGGAGGCCGACCAGTCCTTGTTCCGGGTCGGATGGTTCGAGCCGTCGTAGTCCACAAGATACGGCGGGTCCGTCGCGAACAGGATCGCCCGTTCGCCATTCATCAGGCGGCGCACATCTGCCGCGCTGGTGCTGTCGCCGCACAGCAGGCGATGGTCGCCGAGGATCCACAGATCGCCCGTCCGCGACGCCGGATTGCGCGGCGGTTCAGGGATGGTGACCGGCGGCACGGAGCCCCCGGCGCCACCCTCTTCACCGTCCCCCTCCGGCACGAAGGCCAGCAGCTTGTCGAGCTCGCCGTCGGAGAAGCCGACCAGCGATAGGTCGAAATCCTCAGCCAGAAGGTCGTTCAGTTCCGCCGACAGCAGCGCCTCGTCCCAAGTGCCCAGTTCGGTGAGCTTG
This sequence comes from Pannonibacter sp., assembly GCF_051860505.1. NCBI lineage: Bacteria > Pseudomonadati > Pseudomonadota > Alphaproteobacteria > Hyphomicrobiales > Stappiaceae > Pannonibacter > Pannonibacter sp. The sequence goes on from NZ_JBHYDX010000004.1 coordinate 23,866, forward strand.
TTGTCCGCGATGCGGTAGGCCCGCCGCTGCGCCTCGGTCAGATGCCCGAGAACGATCACGGGCGCTTCGGTCAGCCCCAGTTGGGTTGCCGCCAGCACCCGGCCATGGCCCGCAATCAGTTCCCCGTCTTCGGCCACGAGGCACGGCACGGTCCAGCCGAACTCGGCCATGCTGGCCGCGATCTTGGCGACCTGGTCCGCGCCATGCGCCTTCGCGTTCTTCGCGTAGGGCTGGAGGCGCGACAGCGGCCAAGTCTCGATCCGCTCTGGGGCGAAGCTCAGCGTCATCGGCGGGTCATTCCTCGGATCAGGGTGGAAACCCCTGGCCCCCGGACTCCGGGGTCCAGTCTGGACTCCACGTGGGGTCCAGCGGCCACCACGGGTGTCCAGCATCAAGGGTTTGATTTTGCAGTGTTTCAGGCGGGTTCAGGCAACGCTGGCTTCCGGGTGGCTTCCCAAAAAGCCGGCCCTGTCGCTAGCGATGTGCCGCGCTTCGCCCGCCAGCATACGTTTCGGCCCGGAAAGGAACCGGAAAACAATGGTTTGGCCGGATGGACTCTGGTTGGACGCCAGAAGCCAGCTCCGGTATCCACCGCAGGAGGAACGGCGGTTCGCCTGAGCGCACGAGAGCGAGCATATCGCTATGGATAGCGTCAGAAGGGCGATCCGTCTCGCCTTGCGATGTCTCGCAGGAAAATGTCTCGCGCCTGCCTTCGGACTTGACAGTGCGGTCTTGAAGCCCGTTGTCGAACGCCCACCTTTCCGGTATGATTTCCGGAAATGGAGGGCAGCATGGCCAACACCGATCCTTCGCCCGTCACCGCATGGCGTCAGCGCCGCCAGCGGCAGGGTTTCGTGCGCGTCGAGGTGCAGGTGCGCCGCGAGGATGCAGGGCTGGTGCGCGATGTCGCCTCTGCCCTTGGCGACCCCGCGCGCGAGGCCGAAACTCGGTCCATCCTGCGCGAACGTGTCTCCCCTGCACGGGCTGGTGGGCTGAAGGCCCTTCTGGCGGCCGCACCGCTGGACGGGATCGACCTGGACCGCCCGCGCGATTTCGGACGCGAGACGGCCATTTGAGTTTCCTGATCGACACCAACATCATCTCGGAAATCCGCAAGGGCGCGCGTTGCAATCCTGGTGTTGCAAGGTGGTGGGCTGAGGTTGCCGAGGGCGATCTGTGGCTCAGTACGCTGATCCTCGGCGAGATTCGCAAGGGTATCGAACTGGCGCGCCGCCGCGATCCGGACAAAGCATCGGTGCTGGAGGCGTGGCTGGGCGAAGTGGTTTCGGGCTTCGGAGATCGGTTGCTGCCGATGGATGCGGCCGTCGCGGACGAATGGGGAAGGATGAGCGCGATCCGCCCGGTACCGGTGATCGACGCGCTTCTGGCCGCAACGGCGAAGGCCAATGGCCTCACGCTGGTCACACGCAACGAGGCGGATGTGTCCGGTCTCGGGGTCGCGGTGCTGAACCCGTTCGAGGATTGAACCCTCGGGTCACGGCCCCGCCTTCGCCACTACGAATTCCATCGACCGCTTCTTCGGCACGCGCCTGCCGTTCAGCCGCCAGACGATGACCGCGATCCCGTATTGCCAGCGCCGGTTGGCGGTGGCGCGGCTGATGCCGAGCTCCCAGCAGATAGGCTTCCACGGCTTGCGGTTTGCCCGAAGCCAGAGCAGGCGCGCATCGGCAGGGTCGAGCCAGCGCAGCCAGAGCAGAGCATCCTCGGCCTGCGTGATGTCACGCGGCCCGGGCTTGGGCCGGCGCATCCGAGGCTCCTGGCCGACCTGGTCGGCGAAGCTGTGGAAATACTCGGGCCAGGCGTTGAAGTAGCCCTGCGGCTTCACCTCGGGCAACGAGCGGAACACGTCGGCGGCGCTCTCGAGCCGGTCCTCGACCATGGTGGGCGTCCACTCAGCCATTCGCGGCCTCCCGGTCGTTCGCCCGAGGCCCATACAGCTTCTCACCGAGCTGACGGACCAGCTCGCGCTCTGGCCAGGTCAGGCGATGGTCGTCAACGGAGACGGCAAGCACACCCTCGTCATGCCAGCCATCGCGTTTCACCTGGTCGGGATCCCGGCGCGTGCCGCCGTAGCCTTTCGGGTACCACCTCATCCCAGGCCCCCGTTCGTCTCGATCGCCCAGTGCAGAATGGCGATGGCGTCGGCCTCGTTGTCGTCGGCGGGGGAGAACCCTTGTGCTCGCGCCGCGGCGATCATCGCCTCCTTGGGAGCGTTGCCCTTGCCAGTGGCATGGCGTTTGATCGTGCCGACAGGAACGCCCTCGTAGGGAACACCGCGCACTTCGGCCCACGAGGTCAGGGTAGCCATCAGCCCGCCGTAAATGTGGGCTGCGTCGGTGCCGGCGTGACGGCGGACTTCCTCGAACCAGATCGCGGCGATGGGGCCGGACAGACGGTCGAGTTCGGTCAGCCAGTTGGTGAAGCGGAGATACCGCATGCCGCCACCGTCGAAGCGTCCGGGGCGGAAGCTGACCGTGCCGCTGGTGATCAGTCCGTCATGGCTGCGGAGCGCCCAGCCGGTCGTGGTGCCGAGATCGAGGGCGAGGATGCAGGACCGGCTGATCGCGCCCGGTTCTGGGCGGACGTTCTGCGCGGGGATCGGTGTGTTCATCGTGAAGGCTCACAAGCTGTGGGCCTTCGGCTTCGGTCACCTCAGGATTTAGCATCCGGCGGTCCTCGGCCAAAGCGAAAACGACCAGGGACGATGCGGCCGGCGAAGATCGACGCGCTGCCCGTCCCGGTCCCAACCTCCGAGCGCGTGGTCCCAACCTTCGAGGGGGTTGGGACAGCCCATTATCGTTTTACCTCAATGACTTGCCCGGATGTGGTCCCAACCTCGGTGTCCCCAACGGGGGTCCTTCTCTTTTCGTATAGAAAAACATGTTCCCGACCTTTTCCGTTCTCCCACATGAATGTGTAGCAAAAGGTTGGGATCACGGGGTGAGGTTGGGGACACCTTTGTTTTTGAACGGATTTTCGTGTCCCCAACCCCCTCGGGAGGTTGGGACAGGGTTGGGACCAACGAGGGGGTTGGGACGCGCGTCGACTGCAAGCTTCGGCGTTGTGGCGCTTGACAACTCTTCGCGCTTGCACGGACGATCTCACCATGAAGCTCCAACACTTTGAAAGCACGGTTCGATATTCCCTATGCGAGATAGAGACCTCCTATTCTTTGAAGAAGACTTGGACGCTCAGCTGCGGGCACGTCAGCAGAGCGTTTCTGGAGCGGTCGACGGCATAGCGAAGGACCAATTTCTCGTTTCAAGTGACCAGGAAATCTTAGATCACGTGGTTTCAGCGCTCACAGTCGAACCCGTTTCTCTGCGGGAAGACGCAATGACAATGAACCAGCAAGAAACGCAGATCGATGTCTCAAGGGACCAGATGCGCTACTTTAGCCCCGGTCGGAGTGGGCCTTTCTACATTCCGGGAACGCGGGTGGATATCGACATCCCGTTCATCGGCGAGGGATGGATTTTCCGGTATCGGACCAATCCGTGGTCGACGGTGTTTCCCCGTGCCGAGGTTCAGCGTGGACACCTACGCCTTTCTATCTCACAGCCTCACGATGCTGACCCGGCCTCCTTCAAGTCCATCTATGAACGGGAGATCAAGTTGATCCGCGAGTATGTGGATCGCGCTCACAAGCAGGTGCTCGCCTACAACGAGAGCTTGCCCAATTTGGTGCAGCAGGCGGTCAACCATCGTCGCGACCGTCTTGGTAGGCATGGCAACATCGCGGCGCTTCTCGATATTCCTTTGGCGACCCGGCCCGGCGCGCCGTCCATTGCCCCCGTGAAAGTGGAGATCCGTCGTCCCCCGACTTTACCGGTGCCCCCGAAGACGGGGCTTGCGCCGGAGCCAGGCATTACGGAAGAGACCTTCGAGCATATCCTGCGCTTCATTCGGCATCAGGGGCGCACGTTCGAGCGAACGCCTAGCACCTATGCAGTCCACGGCGAGGAGGATCTGCGCAACATCATTCTGGCCCAGTTGAACGGGCACTTTCAGGGCGATGCTGTCGGCGAAGCATTTCGGGGCAAGGGCAAGACGGATATCTGCATCGAACAGGACAATCGCGCCGCGTTCGTCGGCGAGTGCAAGCTGTGGACGGGGCCAGCCGGCCTCACCTCTGCATTGGACCAGCTTCTTGGCTATCTAACATGGCGGGACAGCAAGGCTGCGCTGATCATGTTCAACGCGAAGAACAAGGATTTCAGCAAGATACTTGAAGCGATGCCCGAGACGTTGCGCGCGCACCAGCTGTTCCTTCGGGAACTGCCGTGCACAGAAGCGGGGGAATGGCGAGTCCAGATGCGTAGCGCTGAAGACGCAGGGCGTCGCGTCACGGTGCACGCTTTCGTGTTCAACCTGTATCACGAGGCCAGTCCTCGCATCAGGCCACTCTGAAAAGGAGGAGAGAGTTCTGCAGCGCGGCTAAGGTCCTACTTGGCTCAGCCACCATTGCCTACGCTACGCTCCTACTGGATCGGTTTGGGCTGCCTACTCACTGTCCTTTCTGTACCGCCACTCCCGCGGCGCCTCGCGCCCGCCCTCGTCGCGGCGGCGGTACCGCTCCCATCCGTTCGCCTTGAGGTAGGCCGAGACGCGCATCTGGTCGCCGCGGGTCCACCGGGCGGGTTCGAGCCCGATGGCTTCCTCGAGGATTTCGCCGACCGATACATCTCTCAGCGGCTCCGGCCGCGGAACGCTCTCGGTGCGGGAGTTGCCGTAGTCGGGGAAGCCATCGGAGACGGTGCGGATCTCGTGCGTCAGCCAGTGTTCGATCAGGTCGTCCCAGGCGTCCGACTGGTAGCGGCGGCCCTGTTCCTCGCGGGCTTCCGCCAGCAGCGCCGGGTCGTCGATCCACCAGATCGCGCCGGCGCGGAAGCGGTGGACGGCCTCGGCCCAGAGCTGGTCCCGGTCGCGGGCGAGCGCCGCGATATCGATTGCACCGCAGCGAAGCGGCCAGAAGCGGCGGTTGCCGGTCTCGTCGCGCAGATAGGTGTCGGGGTTCACGGTGCCGGCGAACACGCACTGGCGCGGCACCTCGACTGTGTAGCGGCCATAGGGCGGGCGGAAGCGGTCGGTGGTTCGCGTCAGGAACGCCTTGATGCGCGAGACCTCGGCGCGGCCGATGGCGTCGAGTTCGGCGATCTCGACGATCCAGACGCCCTGCATGTGCAGCGCCGCGTCCTTGGACCCGAGCTCGGGCAGCTCGTCGGTGAACCATTCCTCGCCGGCCAGTACCTTGATTGCAGTGGACTTGCGGGCGCCCTGCGGCCCCTCGAGGATCAGCATGTGGTCGGCCTTCACGCCGGGGCGGTAGATGCGGGCGACGGCCGAGATCAGCCAGAGCGCGCCGATGGTGTGGTTGAACGCGGTGGGGTCGGCGCCGAGATAGGCGCTGGTCCAGGTCTCCATCCGGGGCGTGCCGTCCCATGTCAGGGTGTCGAGCCAGTCGCGGACGGGATGGATGCGCAGCTCGCGGGCGACGGCGCCAACGGCGCGGCTCACGACCACCGGCGCCACGTTGATCCCGCGGAGCTGCAGCCATTCGGCGGTGCGGATGTCGTCGGCGTCCTCCCAGGGGCGCGGGAGTGGCGCGGTCGCACAATCCCACGGCAGCGGCTGGCGCACCACGATCTCCTGCCCGAACTCGTCAAAGGCGAGAACGCCGGCGAAGGCGGGATCGGAGGTCAGCGCGACGATGACGTTGGCCTCGTTGCGCTCGGGCGCGCCGGCCAGATCGAGCCTGAGGCGTCTGAACCAGGCGGGCTTCGGGATCGGCGCATGCGGATCGCCGCTGGCGTTCACGCGTCGGCGAAGCTCGGCCAGCTGCTGCGTCAGGACCGACATGCCGATCCCGGTCGCGGACTTGATACGCGCGATGACCTGCCGTTCGGGCAGCGGGTCGAGTTTCGCCAGCGCGATGCGCCCGAGCAGCGTGGACAGGGGTTCGAACTCGGGCGGGTTGGTCAGCGCCTCGGCTGCGGCAATCAGCGTTGCCGGATCGCCAGCGGAGGCGACGATGGGCATGGCCGTCTCCGGCTCGACCGGATCCGCGGCCTGCGGCTCCACTGTAGTGTCCGCGTCGCGCGTGTAATCCTCGGCGCGGGCGCCACGCTGCAGATCGTCGTTGAAGTCGTCGCCGTGGAGCGGAGCGACGATCTCGTTCGGGATGTCGGCGCGGTTCAGACGGTCCGAGAGCGTTGCGGCCGCCTGACGGCCGGCGTCTCCGGCATCGGCGTAGATAGTGACGCGCCGGGTGCCCTCGGGCCACTGGAACCGCGCCAGACCGTCGGCCGACAGCGCCGCCCATACCGGTGTGCCGAAGAGCGCGTGCGCGGCGAGCGCCGTCTCGATACCCTCGGCCATGCCGATGTGGCCGTCCTCCGGCATCGGGAACAGGCGAACCACGGCATCCTTCACGCTGCCGAGCATCTTCTTGCCCGGGGGCGCCTTCGCGCTGCCGTCATCGAGCAGGAAGGTGCGGTGGATGCCCGGTGCGCGCTCCCCGTCCGGCAGCCGCAGGATTGCGATCAGGCCGGGCCAGCCGCGGCAGCTTTCGAAGTCCGGAAGATCGGGATGGAACCTCAGGTCGGGCGATCCGGGATCCGACAGCCCGCGAGCTCGCAGATAGGTCTCGCCCGGCGTGCCGGCGAGCGGCACGGCCCCGCCGACAAGACGCGCGATCTCGGCGGAATGGTCGGGGCGCGCGCGCATGGGCGACGCCGGCGCTTTCCGCGTCGCGGGATGGTCGATCCCCGCAAGCCGCGCCGCCTCGTCGAAGAGCGCGCCGTCGCAGAGGCCGGTCGCCTGCGCGATCAGGTCGATGGGACCGGCCCGCTCGCCGGTGGCGTAGTCGAAGCCCCAGCCGGCATAGGGCCCGTCGAGATGGATGGTGCAGGAGCCTTCCTTCCGTGGCGGGCGCCCGGAGAGGTCGGCGCAGCGCAAGGAACGACGGTCGCGCGCCAGCCGGGCTTCGGGGAAGAGCCTCGGCAACCAGTCGGCGGCCGTGCAGGCCAGGCGGTCCTTCACCGCCGCGAGATCGTGCCTGGTCTTCGGGATCGCGATGTCGTTGAGGTCGATCATCGCGCCCCTCAGGCCAGAAGGACGAGCCCGCGCTCGGCCCGGGTGATCGCGGTGTAGAGCCAGCGGCGCCGGTCGATCTCGCTGCGGCCGAGCCCGTCGTCCCAGACGATCACGTTCTCCCACTGCGAGCCCTGCGCCTTGTGCGCGGTGATCGCCCAGCCGAAGGTCGCCTCGGTCAGCAGGCGCTTCTCCTTGTAATCGCGGTCATGGCGCTTGTCGTCGTAGGCGACATGGTCCTCGAAATGCCCCTTGTAGATGCGCAGCCGGCCCGGACGCCCGTCCTGATAGGGCTCGCCGATGTGACGCCCGTCTTCGTCATGGACGACGGCGGAGAAGTAGAGGCTGCCCTCGTCGACGATGTCCTCGAGCGTGACGAACATCCCGTTGATCAGCCCCAGATCGTTCTGGTTCTTCAGGCAGATGATCTTCTCGGCCGGCCCCGTGGGCAGCCAGGTCCCGCCGAGACCCGCAGCCGCGCGCATGGCGTTGTTGATCTGCAGCCGCGTGGCGTTCAGCCCACAGATCAGCTGGCCGCCGCGCAGCGCCTGTTCCGGCGTGATGTCGCCCTTGCGGAGCTTCGCGACATGATCGTCGTAGACGCCGAAGCCGATGGGCCGGCCCTCGCGCGCCATGGTGGCGAGGCGGATGATCGCGCTCTCGGCCGCCTGGCGGTGGATCTCCGTCAGCATCACGTCCGGCTCGTCGCGGGTGAAGGCGCCTTCGCCCCGGATCGGCGGCAGCTGGCCGGGATCGCCGAGCACGAGGATCGGCTTGCCGAAGCTCATCAGATCGCGGGCCATCTCCTCGCCGACCATCGACACCTCGTCGAGCACGATGAGCCGGGCGTCGGCGGCGTCGCTCTGCGGGTTCAGGGCGAAGCGTGGGTGCTTCATCGCCGAGAGTCCCTGGCGCATCGCCTCGATCGTGGCATCGGCCGTGGTGCGCGCGAACCCGGTGAGGCGAAGCGCGTCGCGTTCGGCCAGCGCGATCTTCCTCGCGGCTTCCTCGATTTCCTCCTCGGTCGCCTCGATCACCGAGTAGATCAGGCTGTGGATGGTGCGCGCCGGCGTGCCCTTGCGGGTCAGCACCAGCGCGGCCTTGCCGGTGAAGGTGGCGGTCACGACGCCGGGCACGCACCGGCCGTCCTTCGCGCTGCGGTGGGGCGAGAGGCCGAGTTCGTCGAGCGCGAACTTCAGCACGGTGCTCTTGCCGGACCCGGCATAGCCGAAGAGGCGGAACACCTGCTGCTGCTCGGTTCGGGTCTCGAACCACTCCTTGATCTCGCGGATCGCGGCGGCCTGCGTGGCGGATGGGGTGAACTCGGTCATGGCTGGGGCATCTCCACTGCGTAATCCTTGACGATCCCGCCGCGGGTCGGATCGCCCACTTCGCACTGGCGGACAAAGACCCGGCGACCGTCCGCGAGCTGCCGCCAGTGACCGCGGCGGATGTGCCAGCGCGGGCTGGCGTGAATGCCGCCCTGCGGCGGCGTCGCTGCCTGCAGGCGCGCCGGATCGATGGCGACCTGGCGCCAGACCCATCCGCGCACGCCCTCGCGGGACAGGCGGGAGCGTTTCGCGAGCGATACCTTGCGGTCGCGGATTTCAGGTGAGGCGCCGAGGATGGTCAGCGCGCGCCAGACGATGCCGGCGGCGACTTCGCCGTGACCGCGGACCGTCTCGTCGCTCCACTCGGCCGGGTTGCCCTCGATCTCCGCCTTGCCGTCCGGATGCATCCAGACCCGCACCAGGCAATCCGTCCAGCCGCGCGGCGCCCGCTTGCGCATGAGAAACGTGGCCTCGACGATGTCGCCGTCGGCGCGGGCGCAGACGATCAGCCCCGAGGGAGACGCGCGCTGCTCGCGCACCTCGAAGATCACGGACGGATGCGGCAGCCGAAGCGGACCGGTAAAGACCCGGGTCATCGCGCGGTCGACGATTTCGCCATCGAAGGCGGCCTGATCGTCGAAGAAGTAGATCGGCGCGAACTCTGCCGCTCCAAGCAGGTCGGAGCACCAGAACCGGTCGCGATGCGCGCGCACGATCCGCTTGAGCTCGTAGGCGTCGGGGATCATCGCCGCTCTCCCCAGCACCGTGTCGCCCAGGCGCAGGGCGCGTGCCACTTGCCGGCCGCCATCCCACCCCGGCACAGGACTGCGCTCGGCTCGGCCGCGGCGCGCGGCAGCCATTCCCCGGCCTCGGAGGCCCGCACCACGGCGACGGCGCGATCCGACATCTCCTGCGCGAGACGCGCGTCGAAGGGCACGAGCTCGGCGTGCAATTCCATCGTGTCGCGGTTCAGCGCGGTGAAGAGCGCCGGGGCCGGCAGCTCCATGTAGGCCTGATAGAGGGCGATCTGCGCCGCATACACGGGTCGCGCGAGGCTGACGCCACGCTTGACCACGTCCTTCCAGCTGGCTGCGCCGAGCGCCTTGTTCTCCCAGAGCGCGGGATAGTCCATCGCGACTGGGCCGGAGATGAAACAGCCGTCGATGTGACCCTTGAAGCGGCCGCCGAGGGCCTCAAACCCGAACTGGCGTCCATCGGGTCGCTCGGTCCGCAGGTCGAACCCGGCGATCCGGAACCAGCCTGCGACGATGTCCTCGGCCCGGTGGCCCACCTCGAATATGCGCAGCGTGCGCGGCGCGAACTCCTGGCCTTCGTCCTTGGGCACCGCGAGGAAGTCGTACTGGATCTGGCGCAGGCAGTCGCGGCCGAGACCCGAGGAACTGACATAGGTGCGCGGACGCTCTGCGCGGTTGCGCGCGGACAGCGCCGTGTCGATGGCCGCGGAGACGGCTTCGGCGATGGGCGGGCGTGGCGCGCCGGCGCCGTAGAGGCAGCCCGAGCCATGGTTGAGGTCGATCATCTCTCGCGCTCCCAGAACCCGCCGGCCTGCGCGATGCAGGTCAGCTTGTGGAACTGCGCGTCCGTCAGCCGGGCGCTCTCTCCGAACCGCGCGAGCTTCTCGCGGAGGCTGTCGCAGAACTCGATCTCGAAGTCGGTGACAGCGTTCTCGGTGGCCGTCTCGAGCAGAGGTTTCCAGCTGCAGGACGCGGTGTCTTCGTTCAGGTCGATCATCGCGCGCCCCCTCAGAACGGAATGGGGTCGTCGAGGGCCGTGCCGGTGCGCTCCTTGCGCGCGGCCTGGTCCTGCATGCTGTCGATGTAGCCGGTGACGGCCGCCTCGATCAGGCGGTCGATGTCCTCGGCGCTGCGGTGGAAGAAGGGCTCCATGAGCCCGAGGTCGGTGAGCGCTTCGGCGAAGAGCGTCCGCGCATCGCGGATCGCACGGGCCTCGCGCGCAGTCTTGTCGATCATGCCGTTGTTCCTTTGGGCAATGGCGCTGCCCACGTCCTGACAGCGGCGCGAGCAGAAACGGTGGTAAGGGTGGAGACCCCATCGGAGTCCGTGGCAGTATCCGAAGCCGCGCGCCTCGCGTGCGCAGACCGCGCAGAGCGCTACCCGAGAAAGAAGGTCGCGATCGGGTCCTCGGGCGGCCAACCCGCCCTCTGGAGCTTTTCGGACTGGAGCACGATCCAGCGCGAGATCGCGTTGCTGGCCATGGCTTCGAGGTCGCCGAGGCCGAGGCTTGCGATGGGGGCGTGCAGTCTTCCTCGGGCCTCGAGCCATCGTCCGATCTCCAGCGCCGCCTCGCGCGTCACATGCGCCTGCCATTCATCCGGGTTCATCGGCCCGGCAGGATCGCGCCGGGCCTCGGGCGGGGGCGAAGGCCGTTCGGACCTCCGCCGCCGTGCTGCCGACCGCACCTCAGCCATTGAGCCAGGCGGGCATGCCGGTTGCCGTCGCTCCGCCCGGCGCGGACGGCGGGGACGCCGGCGGCTGCTGGGCGGGCGGTTGCTGCGGGGGCTGCTGCGGCGCTGGCTCCTGCGTGCCCCAGGCGGGAGCCGCAGACGGCGCTTGCGGTTGCGCCCCCCATGCCGGCGTGGGCGCCTGCCAGCCCGGCGCCGGCGCGCTCGCGGCCTTGCGCGGCGGGGCATTGACGGGCTCCGGGGGCACGGTTTCGCCGAGCATGATCGCGGCATGCTGCGGCTCGTCGGGCAGAACGACGTTCGCGATCCGGTTCTGGTCGCGGTATTGGGGGTTGGAGGCGGGCTCCACCATGATCCTGGCGGCGAAGACGATGCCGTCGAGATGCTTGAGCCCGGGCAGCACGCGTTTTGCCTTGGCGTCGGGGCTCTCGTCCCTGGGATCGAGCCCGAGAGCGCTGTCGACCATCGCCCGAAAGGTGGATTTCGAGATCTTCCAGCCGATCGACTGGCCCTTCTCGTCGACCTTGCCTCCCGCGACGGTGAAGCTCTGCCAGAACTTCCGCCGGGCATGCGGCCCCTCGAGGATGGTGAACTCGCAGTCCAGCATCTTCGCGTCGCTCGACTGCGAGGCCTTCAGGAGCTTCGCGTCCATCGGGGTCGCGCCGTCTACGCCGCCGGGGCGCACGGTCAGGCGGACCTTGGCGAAGGTGCCGTCGGGGATCAGCTCGCCGATGGGGGCCATCTGCGGCTGGGCGTCGTTGAGATCGTAGCTCATGGGTCTGTCCTTTGCGTCTGGATCAGGAGTGGGTGGCGGTGTGGGCGGGTGCGCGGCCGTCGATCTTCGCGATCAGCGCGCCGAGATCGGGCGCCTCGGTCACATCGAGCCGGCCGGAGCGGTCCTTGGCGGGAAGGCCCCAGGGGTTGCCGGAGCGGCAGACGAGCCGGCGCTCGGCGGAGGTCTCGTCGAGGGTCCATTCGCCCTTGGCGTCGCGGCCGAAGAGCTGCATGGAGACGACCTGATCGACGATGCCCGGCAACTCGCGCCCGGCCTTCGTCCCCTCCATCTGCGGCTGCCAGGTCGTCGTGCCGAACTCGTCGGTGACCTTCTCGAGCACGCCGACGAAGATCACCGTCTTGCCGCGGGCGTGCTGCAGATGCTTCAGCGCCTGGATCACCTCGCGCCCCAGGAGCCCGTAAGCGCCGCGGACATCGGGCTTGCCGGTCCGCTCGGAGAAGGCCTCGGGCTGCTGGCGGGCATAGGCCATGGCCTGCCGCGTCAGGTCGGTGATCGAGTCGACGAAGACGACCCGCTTCCGGGCGAGGAAGTCCTCGATGCCGGTGCCGAGATACTGCTGCTGCAGCCAGGCGTGATACTCGGCGCCGTACCAGGACTTCGGATGCTGGGCCGGATCGTGCCCGCCGATCAGTACGGCGAGGTCGCGGAAATCGGTGAAGCTGCGCACCGGGATCGAGTCACCGCGCCAGTCCTGCACCGACTTCATGCCGGCCTCGAGGTCGAGGCAGACGGTGTCCTCGGCGGGCAGCGTCTTCAGGAGCGTCGTCTTGCCGACGCCGGGCGGGCCGAAGATGGCGAGGGACGTCTTGTTCTCGGCGGCCGAAAGCCGTTCGTCGGCGGTGATGATGCGGAAGGCCATGGGGTTCTCCGGGAGTTGCGTTCAGGGTGCGCGGCGGCGGGGGTGACCGGGTGCCGAAGGGGAACCTGCCCGGCGTTGCCGACCGGGCGTCCCGCCGCCGCGCGTCACCGGTCTCGAGCCTCGAGCCGGAAGACGGGTTTGCCGGTGGTCTCGCTCCGCGCGTCCGCGAAACCCTCGCGCATCGCCGCCGGCCAGGCGCCGTAGCGCCGCTCGTGCACGCGATAGGCGATCTCGAGATACTCGGTCGGGTCGTCGCCGGCGGCGCGGATGCGTTCGACCATCGCCGCCAGCCGGTTCTGGTCCCACGTGACCTTCTTCGGCAGGTCCGCGACGATCACGACGCCTTCGTCCTCGACCCGCACGGTGCCGCTGGTCTTGCCCTGCGCAGCCCGTTCCGCCGCGGCGGCGGCCTCGTAGCGCTGCGCAATTCCTGCCTCGAGCCGGTCCCGCAGCCGCTTCACTCGGGCGGTCTCGGCGAGCGCCATCGTCTGCAGATCCAGCAGCATCTCGGGCGGCAGCGCCGCGATATCGCCGACGGCGAACCCTTCGAGATCGTCGAAACGGGGGGCGTTGTCGGGGTGCGGCATGGCGGGAACTCCGATGGAGGGAAACGGAACGGCCATCAGGCGGCCTCGGCGTCTTCGATGAGGCGGGCGAGCGGCACCGGCGTGCGGCGCGGTTTGGTCCGCGCGATGGCGAGATAGGCGAAGCGGTCCAGACCGAGCCGCACCTGGACGAGGTGGACGAGGCCAGCCTCGAAGGCCCGGTGCGCGGCGCCGGCCAGCGCGGCCAGCCCGCGGCGGTCCGGTTCCGGCAGCGTCGAGATCACGGCCGTCGTGTCGATCCCGAGGAACCCGCGGTGGTACTCCAGCCGGTCGCCGGGCATCGCCTGTCCGATCCAGGCGCAGAACTCGATGTCGGTGAGCGGCCGGGGCCGCGCCGGGGTGAAAACTGTTGGGGGCATGACGAGCATCTCCATGTCCTCCCTCTACTCACGCGGCTTCCGAACCGTCCCACCGCCCCCCGAGCCCGCGCATGGCGAGTTCGAGCCGGAGGCGTGCGAGGCGGCGGTAGAGGGCGGAGCGGGAGATGCCGTCGCGGCCGATCAGATCGGCGACGGCGCAGGTGCCGAGAGCCGCGCAGAGCCCGCGGACATCCTCCGGCAGGTCGGCGAGCGCCCGGGCAAGATCGTGGCGGGTCTCCACGTCCGCCGCGGCGCAACGATCCTGGCCATGCCAGGCGGCCAGCCCGTCCGTCTCCGCCAGCAGGCAGCCCAGCGGCTCGGCGCTGCCGGCGCCGGGCGCGTCAAGCGACAGCATGGTGCCACCTTGTGCCCGGTGCTGGCGATGATGCCGGATCGCAATGCGCGAGCACTGGTTGCGCAGGACAATGTTTGCGAATGCGCCGATGGTGCCGCGGCGCTTGTCGAAGCCCGGCAGGCGACAGATCAGGTCGACCAGGAGATCCTGACGCAGGTCATCAAGATCGGCGGCAGGCAGCCTCAGCTTGCGCTGCAGGCGACGCGCGGCAAGGTCGGCTTCGTGGATCAGCGTGGCGAGATCAGAGCGAGAAATCCGGGCAGGCATGGTGTTTGATCCTGGTCGTTCGTGTTGACGACCTGACCTTGCAACATGCTGAAATCGCTTATCTCTCGAACTCCTTCCGATTTCCTCCCGAAATCCTCCCGGCTGATGGAAGCGAGATCTACCCGACGAGTGCGATCTCGTCCGGTTCCATCCGGAGCCGCGCCCCAACCCTCGATTTTCGCTCGATAAAGCCGTTGTCTGGCACTGCGGTCAGGCCAGAGTGTTTGCGAAACGCATCGCGCAATCGATGGACACAGCGGTCCACCTGTTCGGGATTGCTGTCCCGCTTGGTTCCGTCCCGGAGTGTGGCTGCAATCGCATCGCTTCTGACCCAGCCTTGGCCGACAAGTGCCTCTTCCGCAAACAAGCAAAGCACCCCGAAATCGCGTGGCTCGATGGCAAGCTCGACGCCATCAAAGACCACCCGTTGTCCGATACGGTCGATCTGCAAGCGGGCGTCCTGCGCGTGTGGTCCCGTGGGCACGCGGATCCGGCCGAGATCGAGCGCGAAGGGACGATCCGGATCCTCGCGCAGCAGATCCTCGGCGTGGGCTATCGTCATGCAGAGACCGTCGAGCTGGCGTGCGACCGCAGTCGGCAATTCGCACTTTCCAAGGCTGACCAGGATGACCGGTGTTCCTCCATCGATGGCGCCGCGAACATGATCCACGATTTCCTGTGCCGTCTCCTCGCGCAGGCGCCGGACCAGGCAGACCTCGGCACTGCGCTCTTGGCGCTTCTGCTGGCCAAGCCGCCAGACCCTTGCGGACAGCGCTGAGGGGCCCGGTCCTTTCAGCGCCGAGTGATCGCGCAAGGCCCGGCACAGCGCTGTCATGTTCAGGTCGAAAGACTGGACCTCGAGCGCGTCCGGACGGCGCTCGCATTCGCCGGTGATGAGGTCAACGACAACCATTGTCTCGCCATCCACCTGAAACAGCGAGGTGCCGTCATCGTTCAGGTCTTCACGTTCCAGAAGGATCCCGAGCCTTTGGAGGGAGCGGACAAGGTGCGGATCGTAAGGGGCGAGATCCACAGCACTGATGCTGCGGATCGGATGCCGATCACTCTGCCGCAGCAGCAGCCTGACCAGTCCAGCGGCGCTTTCGAATGCCATTGTGTTCAAGCATCTCCAGGATAAGCCGCTCATGCGAGTGATCACGCATGCTGACCGTGCGCGGCGGACGGATTGTCACCGGCACAACGGTTTCGACGTCGTCCACTTCCACGGTCACCTCGATCTTGGCATGCACGATCCTGAGATCCCTGATGTCGAGATCGGCAGCGATCTGCTTCAGACGCGCGATGGCATTGCTGGCATCATTGATGGTCAGGAACCAGGGCGATCGGCGCAAGCGTCCGGTCTGTGTCAACTCCGCTTCATCCACACGCAGTTCCCGAAGGGCGACATGCGTGATTTCGCCCTTCGGGTCGATGTGGAACCGGAAGGCCTGCCCGTGGTCCTGCAAGGGAGCCAGCGAGTAGAGCTGCTGGCTGGCGGCAGCCTCGAAGGTGTCTGCATCGCCCAGCACATGTTTGCCGAAGATCCGGACGAGGGCCTTGGCGTCAGTGGCGGACTTCGATCCGACTGACACGGCGCCGCGCCGTGGATCGAACTCGATCGTCGACTGGATGATCTCGCGGAACTTGAGAGTGTCCTCGGTGCCTTCCTGATCCACGTTCCGGGTCTCGGCCTTGGAGCCGTGCAGGATCAGGATGCGCAGGAGGTCGTCTTCCTCAAACCAGCGCACATCACAATAGTGGCCGTTGTAACGACCGGCGAAATGCGCACGCACCGCTTCGGCAAAGGCCTCGCGCACGGCCGCTTCCTGGTGCTGCGGCACCAGATCTTCGCGGTCAGCGTCGCGTTCCAGCCGGGTCGAGTGCGCGAGGAAGGCTGCCGCACTGAGCGCCCTGTCGAAGATCACGCGTTGGTCCAGCCAGGTCACCAGAGCAATGAACCTCGGTGTGAACCGCAGATCGTCCGTGCATCCGTCAACACTGTACCGCGCCAGGAGATCGACACCCGCCTCCTGTGCGATCTCCTGAATGATCCTCATGCCGGGGTCGGTCGAGAGCGTTGTGATGTTGTAGAGGGCAAATTGCAGCACTGCCGGGAAACGGTTGTCTGCCTTTGCGAAGAGGTCGAAGACGGCTTCGCGCCGATCTGCCTCGCCGGCCGGCAATGCGTCCCAATCGAGGTCGATCGTGTCCATGAACGGGGCGAGGAACCGTCTCAGCAGATCAAGATCGACTGTTCGCGCAAAGGCCCTGTCGACGAAGTTTCGTATTCTCCTCGGCATCATTCCCTCCGTTCATTCGACGGTTGCTTGTGACAGGCTGGAGATTTGCACGGGCGGGACTGCAGAAACTCCATCGGCTGGATGAGAAATTGACAACCGGAGACGCTGGCCTCGTCCGGTGGCTGCGGTCGGACACTGAACTCTGTTCTGCTTATGTCCTAACCGATGAAGCAACCAGGAGTCGAGTCATTCTGATGTGCACCCAACGTGTCAGTCGTTATGGGACGCCAAACGAGGTGCATGAGTAGGAGACAAGGGAGTACCACCCTTTGCGGATGCTGTCCTATGGATTGTCTTGCCAAACGCCCCAATCCGCTGCCACCGGACCGGATGAGTGCTGCTGAACGGCGGGCGGAACTCTGTGCCTTGCTGGCGTTGGGGTTGATGCGGCTTCACGTTAAAAAATCTGCTCAAATTACCGACGAGAATGACAAAAGCTGCCTACACTATTCGGCCGACCAATGCCGTCATGCAACTCCAACCGACCGGAGAAATGCATGAACACGCCCGACCCCATCCCCGCGCGCCTGGCCGCGCTCAAGACCATGCCGACGCCCGACCTGAAGAAGCAGTGGCGGGATCTGTTTGACAGCGAGCCGCCGCCGTTCAACCGGCGCTACCTGGAGTCCCGTCTGGCCTACCGCATCCAGGAACTCGCCTATGGCGGGCTGAAGCCCGAGACGGTCCGGCGGCTAGAGCGGCTGGGCGAGGAACTGGACGGCGGCGACAAGAAGAAGCGCGGCATCCGCGCAGGCCGCGACCGGCCGATTACCGGAACGCGGCTGCTGCGCGAATGGCAGGGCGCGGAGCACATCGTCACCGTCACCGCCGATGGCTTCGAGTGGCAGGGTCGGCCCTACACGTCGCTGTCGGCCATCGCCCGCGCCATCACCGGCACGCGCTGGAATGGCTGGGTGTTCTTCGGCCTCAAGAACCTGCGGGGCCGGAAATGACAAAACTGCAGGAACAATCGAAGACCGCCCGCAAGCTGCGCTGCGCGGTCTACACCCGGAAATCCTCTGAGGAAGGGCTGGAGCAGGAGTTCAACAGCCTGCATGCCCAGCGGGAGGCCTGCGAGGCCTTCATCGCAAGTCAGCGGTCCGAGGGCTGGGTGCTGGTCCGCGACCAGTATGACGACGGCGGCATTTCTGGTGGGACTTTGGAACGCCCCGGCCTGAAGCGACTGATGGCGGACATCGAGGACGGGCTGGTCGACGTGGTGGTGGTCTACAAGATCGACCGCCTCAGCCGCTCGCTGGCCGACTTTGCCAAGCTGGTCGAGGTGTTCGACCGCAATGGCGTGACCTTTGTCTCGGTGACCCAGTCGTTCAACACCACCACCTCCATGGGGCGGCTGACGCTGAACATCCTGCTGTCCTTTGCCCAGTTCGAGCGCGAGGTCACGGCCGAGCGCATCCGCGACAAGGTCGCCGCCAGTCGGAAGAAGGGCATGTGGATGGGCGGGATGCCGCCCTATGGCTACCGGGCCGAGAACAGGAAGCTGGTCATTGACGAAGAGCGCGCCGGTCACGTGCGCTGGATCTTCGCCCGCTTCATCGAGATCGGCTCCGGCACAGTGCTGGCGCGGGAAATCGGTGCCCGGGGCATCCGGTCGGTGCGCGGCAACAGCTTCGACAAGAAGTTCGTCTACCGAACGCTGAACAACCGCGCCTACCTTGGTGAAGCCGTGCACAAGGGCGACAGCTATCCCGGCGAGCATGAGGCGATCATCGACCGCGAGACCTGGGACAAGGTTCACACCATTCTGTCAGAAAGCCCGCGCAAGCGCGCCGCCCGCACCCGTGCCGGAACCCCCGCGCTGCTGAAAGGCCTGCTGTTCGGGCCTGATGGTGCAGCGTTCTCGCCGAGCCATACGCGCAGCGGCGACAAGCTCTACCGCTACTACGTCAGCCAGACCGTCCTGCAACACGGGGCCGGCTCCTGTCCGGTGGGCCGTGTGCCCGCTGGCGAGATCGAGGCGGCGGTCATCGAACAGCTGCGCGCCGTTTTCCGCCAGCCGGAGATCGTCACCGGGACGGGGAGGGCGCTGCGCACCGCAGTGAGCAGCCTCAGCGAGGACGAGGCGCGCAAGGCCTTGCAGCAGCTGGATCCGCTGTGGGACGAACTGTTCCCCGCCGAACAGGCG
The DNA here is from genome assembly GCF_051860505.1 of Pannonibacter sp. Taxonomy (NCBI): domain Bacteria; kingdom Pseudomonadati; phylum Pseudomonadota; class Alphaproteobacteria; order Hyphomicrobiales; family Stappiaceae; genus Pannonibacter; species Pannonibacter sp. The sequence goes on from NZ_JBHYDX010000004.1 coordinate 42,440, forward strand.
CGTATCGTGGGGTTGCTGGTCGAGCGTGTCGATGTTGGTCTCGGCGGTCTGAGCCTGCGCCTGCGCCGTGATGGCCTTGTCGGGCTCGTGGCAGAGTTGGCGCGGCACGACGCAAGCAAGTCAAAGGATCAAGCGGCATGACCAGAGCCGGGACCGCGATGTCGTCCACCTCCGATACCCTGACGCTGCATGTGCCGTTTCGGCTCATCAAGCGCGGTGGCCGGAAGGAAATCCGGGTGCCGGACGGCAGCGCAGAACCGCCGCGCAAGGACGACGCCCTCGTCAAGGCGCTGGCCCGTGCGTTCCGATGGAAGCGGATGCTCGAGGCAGGCGACTTCGCCACCCTGACCGATCTTGCCCGCCATGAGGGCGTCACTCCATCCTTCGTCACCCGCATCCTCCGCCTGACCCTGCTCGCGCCGGACCTCGTCGAGGCGATCCTGGACGGGAAGCAGGGGCCGAAGGTAACGCTGGCACAAGGACTGGAGCCGTTCCCCCTAGCATGGCAGCTGCAGGGCACGCATTTTTCTCTGTAGGACAAAAACTGCATTGCGGGCGATTGACTCGCCGGATGAGATAACCTAGATCTCTGTAAGCGCCTTACAGAGGATTTTTCCATGCGGCTCGCGGAGCTCTCTGACATTCACTCCGGTTACACGGCACGTGGCAGGCTCGAACCACTGCCTGAGGGCGGCGTGCCGGCGCTGCAGCTGCGTGATGTCGGGACGGAAGGCGCGGCACCGGGCCCAGACTTCCAACGATACGATCTGGGCAAGCTGTCCGACAGATACTTTGTCCGTGGCGGCGAGGTCGTGTTTCGCTCGCGCGGCGAGCCGAACGCTGCGGCTGCAATTTGCGATCCGCTTCCGGAGCCTGCCGTGGTCATCGTTCCGCTGGTGATCGTTCGACCCGACCGGCGGCGAATTCTTCCAGAATACTTGGCGTGGGCGATCAACCATCCCGACGCACAGCGCAGGCTCGGCGCGGAGGCGCAGGGCACAAGTCTCAGGATGATCCCGATGGCGGCCCTCGAAAACCTCCAGATAGCCGTGCCCGACCTGCAGACGCAGAAACGTATCGTCGATCTCGACGCCCTCGCACGGCAGGAAGGGCGGTTGCTTCGGCAGCTCGCCGCTCGCCGGGAAACACTCGTAAGCGCCATTCTCGGCGATGCTGCCAAGGCTGCCGACCAGAAGGAAATTGCCCGATGAGCGACCGGATCACCCAGGATCAGATCAACAGCGCCGCGTGGGCCGCCTGCGACAGCTTCCGCGGCGCCGTCGATCCCGCGCAGTACAAGGACTACATCCTCGTGATGTTGTTCCTGAAGTATATTTCGGACCTCTGGAACGACCACCTCGAGACCTACCGCAAGCAGTATGGCGACGACGAGGCACGCATTCGCCGGCGCCTCGAGCGCGAGCGCTTCATCCTGCCTGAGGGCGCCAGCTTCTACGACCTCTACGCCCAGCGGAACGAGGCCAACATCGGCGAGCTGATCAACATCGCGCTGGAGAAGATCGAGGACGCGAACCGGGCAAAACTCGAGGGCGTCTTCCGCAACATCGACTTCAACTCCGAGGCCAATCTCGGCCGCCCGAAGGATCGCAACCGCCGCCTCAAGAACCTCCTTGAGGACTTCGCCAAGCCCGCACTCGACCTGCGCCCGTCGCGGGTGACCGAGGACATCATCGGCGAATGCTACATCTACCTGATCTCGCGTTTCGCCTCGGACGCCGGGAAGAAGGCGGGCGAGTTCTACACGCCCACCGCCGTCTCGCGCCTGCTCGCCAAGCTGGCCGCGCCGCAGCCCGGCAACACGATCTGCGATCCCGCCTGCGGCTCCGGCTCGCTGCTGATCCAGGCCTCGCAGGAAGTCGGCTCCGAAAACTTCGCCCTCTACGGGCAAGAGGTGAACGGGGCGACCTGGGCGCTGGCCCGCATGAACATGTTCCTGCACGCGAAGGACGCGGCCCGCATCGAATGGTGCGACACGCTCAACAGCCCCGCGCTGGTCGAGGGCGACCACCTGATGCGCTTCGACGTGGTGCTTGCCAATCCGCCGTTCTCGCTCGACAAGTGGGGCGCGGAGGATGCGGACAGCGACCAGTACAAGCGCTTCTGGCGTGGCGTGCCGCCCAAGTCCAAGGGCGACTACGCCTTCATCACCCACATGATCGAAATCGCGAAGCGCCAGTCCGGCCGCGTGGCGGTGATCGTGCCCCATGGCGTGTTGTTCCGGGGCGGGGCCGAGGGGCGTATCCGCCAGCAGCTGATCGAGGAGAACCTGCTCGACGCTGTCGTCGGCCTGCCCGCCAACCTCTTCACCACCACGGGGATCCCGGTCGCCATCCTCATCTTCGACCGCTCGCGCGAGGAAGGCGGCGCGAATGCCGGCCGCCGCGACGTGCTGTTCATCGACGCCAGCCGCGAGTTCACGCCGGGCAAGACCCAGAACGTGATGGACGAGGCGCATGTGGCCAAGGTGCTGGAGACCTACGCCACCCGCGCCGAGGTCGCGCGGTATTCGCATCGGGCCAGCCCCGAGGAGATCGCCGGGAACGGCTACAACCTCAACATCCCCCGCTACGTCGACACCTTCGAGGCGGAGGACGAGATCGACGTCGCCGCAGTGCAGAAGGACATCCTGCGAATTGAGGCCGAGCTGGCCGAGGTACGTGCGAAGATGGCCGAGTATCTGAAGGAGCTCGGCGTCGATGCTTAAGGCGGCAGAAGAATGCTCGCCCAAGCGAGAGGGTTACAAAGAAACCAAGATCGGCCTGCTCCCGACGGGCTGGGACGTCGTGAGCTTAGAGGAGATCAGCGAGTCCAGCGCACCAATTCGCTACGGTGTCGTGCAGATCGGGCCAGACACGCCGGGTGGAGTCCCCATCGTGCCGATCAAACACATTCGGCGCATCGGAGACGTCGTACTTCATCGTGCGTCGCCCGAAATCGAAGGCCAATACAAGGGCAGCCGGGTCCAGGGCGGCGACCTCCTGCTGTCGGTCAAGGGTACGATTGGCGAAGTTGGCGTCGTACCTGAAGGCTTCGACGGGAACATCGCACGCGAGATCGCGCGGATTCGTCCAAAGCCTTGCTGTGACGCGCAGTTCCTCTCATTGCAAATCCAAGCGCCACAGACCCAGAGACGAATAGACAACCTTGTAGTTGGCTCGACGCGCCTAGAGTTTTCGATCCACGCGGTCCGGGACTTCATGGTGGCGCTTCCCCCACTCCCCGAACAGCGCAAGATCGCCGAGATCCTGCGGACCTGGGACGAGGCGCTCGAACAGCTCACCGCCCTCCGCGCGGCGAAGGAAAAACGCCTCGTAGGCCTTCGTGCAGCCCTCTTGTTCGGAGAGCTCCGCCTGAACGGCCAGCGGCGCAACTGGGTGCCGACGCGCCTCGGCGCGGTGACCCATGAATTGACAAAACGGAACGGGGCCAAGGGGCTTGGCCGGGACTTTGTGATGGGCGTCACGAAGGCCGAAGGCGTCGTCCCCATGCGGGAGCAGACCATCGCGGGCGACATCAGCCGCTACAAGCGCCTGCCGCCCCGTGCCTTCGCCTACAACCCGATGCGCATCAACGTCGGCTCAATCGCGATGAACGAGCGCGAAGACGAGGTGCTTGTCAGTCCCGATTACGTCGTCTTCGCGTGCAACGCGGGCGGGCTCGACCCCGACTATCTCGACCACCTGCGCAAGACGTCATGGTGGGCCCACTACATCAACAGCGGCGGCTCTGGCAGCGTGCGGCAGCGGACCTACTACGACGACCTCGCCGCACTGAAACTGCCCTTGCCTGAACTCGACGAGCAAAAGGCCATCGCCACCGTCCTGAACACCGCGCGCGCCGACCTGGCCGCAACAGAGCGCGAGATCGAGGCCGTCACGCTGCAAAAGCGCGGCCTGATGCAGAAGCTCCTGACGGGCGAATGGCGCGTGCCGCTAGACCCCTCCGAACCCTCAGCAAGCACCGAGGAGACCGAACATGCCAGATAAGAAGAACTACTGGACCCAGCAGCGCCCGGACGGGAAGTGGGAGTCCAAGCGCGAAGGCGCGACGCGTGCCAGCAAGGTCACGGACACCCAGTCAGATGCCTGGGTCCATTCCCGCGAGAAGGCCGCTGAAACCAAGGGGGAGGCCTTCCTGAAGGGCCGCGACGGCAAGATCCGTGAGCGGAACACCTATGGAAAAGACCCCTATCCACCGAAAGGGTGACGCATGGCAGACATCCTGACATTCGATGAAGCCATTGAGCATTCAGCGCAATTCAAGAAGCGGCACTTGTTGCTCGGCAACGGTTTCAGCATTGCCTGTCGTCCGAAGATCTTTACATACGGCTCGCTGTTTGAGCAGGCGGATTTTTCATCGGCGCCCCGCCTGCCTGAAGTATTTGACGCAGTCGGAACGACGGACTTCGAGCATATTATCAAGATGTTGGAGGACGCTTCGCGTGTCGTCCCCGTCTATTCAAAGGAGGCAACGGAGGCGGCCGCTCAAATGGCTGCAGATGCCGAAGCTCTGAAAGACATCCTCATTCAGACGGTGGCCAACAACCACCCCAATATTCCGAATGAGATCAACGACGAGCAATTCTGGGCATGCCGCCGGTTCCTGGCTCACTTCCTTGGGGATGGGAACAAAGACGGAAAGGTTTACACCCTAAATTACGACCTCTTGCTCTACTGGACCTTGATGCACGAGGATATGGGTTTCGACGATCCCATCAGCCTTGCTGCCAACGATGGCTTTGGCCGCGACGAGGACACGGAGCCGGAATATGTGAACTGGATGGGCGAGAGCGGCGCGCACGGACAGCGCGTTCATTACCTCCACGGCGCTTTGCACCTGTTCGATGCTGGTGCGGAACTCCAGAAATACACTTGGGTCAACACTGGGAAACCCCTGCTTGAGCAAGCTCGCGAAGCCATGGGAGCGCGCAAGTTCCCGCTTTTCGTAGCCGAAGGCAAAAGCAATCAGAAGCTGGCCAAGATCAAACACAGCGCCTACTTGCACCATTCATACAAGAGCTTCTCCTCGCAAATGGGTCAGAGGAATGATGCGCTCTTCATATTTGGGCATAGCCTGGCCGAGAACGACCAGCACATTCTGAAGAAGATTGCGCGCGGCAAGGTCGGGCAGATCTACGTCGGTCTCTATGGCGATCCCAATAGTGATGGCAACAAGGCGATCAGGTCGGCTGCGAACGCCCTTGGGGCTCACCGTGATGAACGTGTCCCGCTGTCTGTTGCGTTCTTCGATGCCGGATCCGCCCAGGTGTGGGGGGCGTGATGGATCGAGGCCATGGGTTCGATACCCGCGAGAAACACCAGTCCCAGGTTCCGGCGCTGCAGCTGCTCGTGGCGCTGGGGTTCACCCCGCTCTCGCAGGAGGAGGTGCTTCGCCTGCGTGGCGGGCGTCTGCGGAATGTGGTGCTGGACGATGTGCTCGCCGAGCAACTCATGCGCATCAACCGCTTCACGCATCGAGGCCGTGAATACGGATTTGACCTCGAGGACGCGCACGAGGCGATGCGGCGGCTCAAGCCCACTCCAGATCGGCTGAAGGGGCTACGCGGGACGAACCAGGACATCTATGACACGCTCGTGCTCGGCACGACGATCACGAAGTCCATCGACGGCGACTCGAAGAGCTACTCGTTCCGCTACATCGATTGGGAACGGCCGGAGAACAACGTCTTCCATGTCACCGCCGAGTTCTCTGTCGAAAGGAGCGCGTCGAGCCAGACGAAGCGCTGCGACATCGTTGCGTTCGTGAACGGCATCCCAATCCTGGTGATCGAGAACAAGCGGCCGACAGAGAGCCTGAAGAAGGCGGACAGCCAGCTGATCGGCTACCAGAACGAGGACAATATCCCGCAGCTCTTCCACTTCGCTCAGCTGCTGATCGGCATGAACCGGAACGAGGCGCGTTACGCGACCGTAGGGACGCCGCGGAAGTTCTGGCAGACCTGGCGCGACGAGGAAGACACCGACGAGGCCATCGCGCCCTTTGCGAACCGCGTCCTCACCGCAGCGGAGAAGGACGCCATCTTCTCCAGTGATTTCGCGGGCGCTCGCGCCTATTTCGAGGCGATGGCCGCCGAAGGCGACCGCGCGGTCACGGTTCAGGACCGGACGGTGTACGCGCTGTGCCGCCCCGAGCGACTGCTCGATCTCATCCGCCGTTTCACCGTATTCGATGGCGGCGTCCGCAAGGTTGCCCGCCACCAGCAGTTCTTCGGGATCCGGCGCGCCGTCGAGACCGTCAAGCAGCATGATATGAGCGGCGCCCGCAAGGGCGGCGTGATCTGGCATACCCAGGGCTCGGGCAAGTCGCTGACCATGGTGATGCTAGGGCGCTCGCTTGCTCTCGAGCGCAGCATCGAGAACCCGCGGATCATCATCGTCACGGACCGCGACGATCTCGACAAGCAGATCAAGGACACCTTCAAGTCCTGTGACCTCGAGCCGGTCCGCGCGACGAGTGGGGCGCATCTGCTGGAGCTCGTCCACAACAAGGCTCCGCTGGTCACCACAATCATCAACAAGTTCGACACGGCGCTGAAGAACAGCAAGCTGGCGGACGACGATCCGAACATCTTCGTGCTGGTGGACGAGAGCCACAGGACTCAGACGGGGCGCTACGGCGGCCACAGCCAGTTCGCCGCCAAGATGCGCCGCCTCATTCCAAAGGCCTGCTACCTCGGCTTCACCGGCACGCCCCTGCTGAAGAAGGAGAAGAACACGCTGTCGACCTTCGGGCGGCTCATCCACCGCTACGCTATCGACGAGGCGATCGCCGACGGTGCCGTCGTGCCGCTGCTCTACGAGGGACGGCTCGTTGAGCAGCAGGTCTCGGGCGCCGTTGTCGACCGCTGGTTCGACAAGATCAGCGAAGGGCTGACCGAGAACCAGAAGCGCGATCTGAAGCGGAAGTTCTCCCGGATGGACGCCCTGGCCAAGACTGATCAGGCCATCCGAGCCAAGGCGTTCGACATCTCCGAGCATTATCGCCAGCACTGGCAGGGGACCGGCTTCAAGGCGCAGCTCGTTGCCCCCTCGAAGGCCGCGGCAGTCCGCTTCAAGGAGGTTCTCGACGAGATCGGCCACGTATCGAGCGCGATCGTCATCTCGCCGCCGGACGAGAACGAGGGCAACGAGGAGGTCGACCAGGAATCCAAGGACCTCGTGCGGAAATTTTGGTCGTCAATGATGGCGCGGTACAAGACCGAGGAAGAGTACAACCGCCAGATCATCGACGCCTTCAAGGGCTCCGGCGATCCCGAGATCCTGATCGTCGTCTCCAAGCTCCTCACCGGCTTCGACGCGCCCCGTAACACGGTCCTTTACGTCTGCAAGTCCCTGAAGGAACATAACCTCCTGCAGGCGATTGCGCGCGTGAACCGCCTGTACGAGGACGGTGGCACGGAGAAGCAGTTCGGCTTCATCATCGACTACGAAGGGTTGCTGGGCGAGCTCGACAGCGCCCTGACGACCTATAGCGCATTCGAGGGGTACGAGGCGGCGGACCTCGCCGAGACGGTGCATGACGTCCGCGAGGAGATCCGCAAGCTGCCCCAGCTGCACGATCAGCTCTGGGACCTGTTCAAGCCGGTCAGGAACAAGAAGGACATGGAGCAGTTCGAGCAGCACCTTGCCGACGAGTCGCTTCGCCATGAGTTCTACGCACGCCTCAAGGCTTTCAGCCGGTGCCTGCACATATCGCTCTCGTCGGACAAGCTGTTCGATGTCTTCGACGAGGCCAAGGTCGACGCCCTGAAGCGGGACTGGAAGCAGTTCTCCGAACTTAAGCGCTCGGTCCAGCTCCGCTACCAGGAGACGGTCGATGTCCGCGAGTTCGAGCCGAAGATCCAGAAGCTGCTAGATGACCATGTCGTGGCAATGCCTGCCGAGACCATCATCGAGGTGATGAACATCAACGATCCTGATGCGCTGAAGGCGGTCGTCGAGGAGACGGGCGTCTCAGAAGCCTCGAGGGCGGACCGCATCGCCAGCGCCACCCGGCGGGCAATCACCGAGAAGATGGATGAGGACCCGACGTTCTACAAACAGTTCTCCGAACTGCTCGAAGAGACCATTCGCGCCTATCGCGAGAAGCGGCTCTCCGAGCGCGAGTACCTGAACAGCGTCGTGGACCTCGCGAGTAAGGTGGCGCGCAAGGATCGGGGCCGGGATGTTCCCGAAAGCATCCGGGGCGATGAGGATGCACAGGCGTTCTTCGGCATCCTGGGAGGTCAGCTCAAGATCAAAGACGATGAGCCGGTGTCCGGCGACGAAGCAGCATCCATCGCCGTGGAGATCATCGACATCATCAAGTCCCACCTGATCGTCGACATCTGGTCGAACGAAGTGGCCCAGAACAAACTGCGCAATGCCATCGATGACTACTTCTTCGACGTTCTGCGTGACGAGAGGGGTGTCGACCTGCCCGTGCAGGTGCTCGACGATCTCGAACTCAAGATCATGGATCTTGCTCGGGCCCGGTTCGCGGCATGACGCGGGAACTGCACTGCCTGCAGTACGGCGAGCAGGAGATCCGGTACGAGATCGTCCGCCGTCCGAGGAAGACGCTAGAGATCGCTGTCGAGCCCGATGCTTCGGTGGTGATCGCGGCCCCGGAGGACGCGACGCTCGCCGCCATAGAAGCCAAGCTGCGGAAGCGCGCAGCATGGGTGACACGGCAGCAGCGGTACTTCGCCCAGTTCCTGCCGCGGACGCCGGAGCGCAGGTTCGTCGCCGGAGAAACGCGTCTCTACCTAGGGCGCCAGTACCGGCTGAAGGTCGTCCCGCATGTCCAGGAAAGCGTGAAGCTGATCCGCGGCTTCATCGTTGTGCAGACACACCGGCCGACCAGGCCGGAGGTGACGCGCGAACTGGTCGAGGCATGGTATCGAGACCGAGCGCACATCAAGTTTCCGGAGAGGATCGAAATCTGCCTCGGCCTCTTTCCGGATCCCGAGGCATTTCGGCCGAAGGGGTTCATCGTTCGCCAGATCCGGCAAAGATGGGGGTCGATGTCACCAGCGGGACGCCTGCTGCTGAACCGCCGCCTCGTACAGGCGCCGGTCGACGCCATAGACTATGTCATCACCCACGAGCTTTGCCATGTGGCCGAGCCACATCACGGTGCTGCCTTTTTCGAGCTACTCGACAAGGTGATGCCCGATTGGGAGCGTCGGAAGCAGAGGCTGGAAAGGGCCATGGCCTGAGAACTTCCGAACCCGGTCGCGGTAGACGCAAACGCGACTCTAATCCAAGCAATTTCAGCGGTTTGAAATTTCTCTTCTGCTACAATAACTTACGAGAAATTCACCAAAACCGCGTAGTCATGAGGTCCGGAGAATATCGGCCCGGAGAGACCGCTTTCGGCCTCCCGGCGCAGGGGCCAGTGCTCAGGCCCTCCCGCATAACCCTCGAAAACAACGGAAAAATCCGGGCGCAGCCGGATCGGGAGAACGCTTTCTCAAGGGCAAATGGCGGACAGAGAGGGATTCGAACCCTCGATACGGTTTCCCGTATACACGCGTTCCAGGCGTGCGCCTTCAACCACTCGGCCACCTGTCCATTCTTCAGCGGCGGGCCGCTCAAGGTGGGCGGAATATACTCAGGACGCCGGGGAGCGCAAGAACTCTTGTGAAGTTTTTTTCGTCCAGCTTCGCCAGCCGGCGGAATGGCTGGAAAACCCTTGCAAAAACCATGGGAAAAGCCAGTGCCGGACTTGTGCGTTGCCGCGATTGGACCGGCAAACTAGCTATAGTGGCATGAGCGCTTCAACGGGCGCTATTCGCTGTGCCGGGCAGGGTGGAAGGCCTGGCCGATCGTCATCAGAGGTCCGGCCTGGGTTCGGCCCGGGTCTGGCCTGAAACCTGGCCTGGCTGAACTGTCCTGGAGTGGTGCATCGCGCTCGTGCGGCGGCCAAGATGCTTGGGGGGCAGGCTGCGATGTCCCGGTCTGCCCGGGGCCTGAAAAGCCCGGCGCCGGGCCGGAGTGCTGCCTGGACGTGGCGGGGCGGCGTTACCGGGCTGGCTCTGGTGCATGTGCAAATGCCGGGAGGACTTTTAATGTTTGCTGTCTTGCGTGCCCTGCTCAGGCTCTCGGGTTATTTTCTGCTCGGCATCGCAGTTGTTGCCGCCGTTGTTGACGGCAGCAAATCGATCGCTGCGGCCGCCTTTGCCTATACGCCGGTGGGTCAGGTCTGGTTCGAACTGGCGCCAGCCTCGCTGAACATTGCGCAGGCGGCAATCCAGCGCCATGTCAGCCCGGTGTTGTGGGATCCTGTGATCCAGACGCTGCTTGGGTGGCCCGTGTGGGTGGTTCTGCCGCCGCTCGCCGTTGCGCTGCTCATTCTGGGCATGCGCCGCCGCCCGGCCGTGCCGTCGGTCTGAGAGGTTGCAATGTCCTTCATGCGTCTTCTGAGCCAGAAGTTTACCTTGCCAACCGCAGCAGACGCCTTGCCGGGCCGGCCGGACGTTTTTGTGCCGCAGCTGGATCATGCCGTGCTGGGTCATGCCCTTGGCGGCGCCGTTCCGGATGGCTACCGGACTGTGCTTTTCGGCATGGGTTGCTACTGGGGGGCAGAAAAGCGCTTCTGGTCGGTGCCGGGCGTCCATGTCACGGCAGCAGGCTACGCTGGCGGCCTGACACCCAATCCAACTGGCAACGAAGTGGCCACGGGCCGCACGGGCCATGCCGAAGTCGTTCGCGTGGTTTATGATCCCGCATGTGTGTCCTTGCGCAGGATGCTGGCCGTGTTCTGGGAAGGTCATGATCCGACAGAGGGCATGCGGCAGGGCGATGACATCGGCACCCAGTTCCGTTCGATGGTCCTGGTTCCTGATCAAGAGGATCTGGCTCTCGCAGAGGCTTCCCGCGCGGCTTATGCAAAGGCACTTGCAACAGCCGGGCATCCACGCGCCATCACGACGATCCTCGCCGTCGACACGAGGTTTTATTTCGCCGAAGCCTATCAGCAGCAGCATCTTGCCCGTGTGGAGGGCGCGACTTGCGGAACGCGCGGCTGCGGCGTGCCGGCAGGACCGTTTTTTGAGGACAGCGGTCTTGAAGGGACCCACGGATGAACAGGGAAGATGATTTGCGCAAGCGGCTCGAACAGGAGTTGGCACGGCCGGGCCAGGAAATGGAAGATGGGGACGAGGCAAGGGCGGTGCCTGTGCGGGCATCGCACGCCCGGCTGCAGGATCCGTTCGGCATGCGCCTTCGCGCCAATCTGCTACAGGCCGTGATCGAAGCGCGCCATGTGTTGGCCGATCTGCGGCTGCCGCTGTCGGTCCGTGTTGCCAAGGCGCGGCTGGCGGTGCGGCGGGCACGGTTGCTGTTGAAAGTGTGCCGGGACAGCCTCGGTCCATCATACGCGGCGCGGGCTGCGCGGTTGAAACTCTGCGCAGGCGCCTTGAAAATGCTGGATGCCGAACCGCAGCGGGCACCGGTCGGACTGGTGTTGACGACGGATTTGCCGGCACTTGAGGAGGACCGTCGGATCGCCGAACTGGACGGTCTCTTGCGCCGCTGCGAAGTGGATGCGGTCAGCCTTGCGCCCGGACTGATTGACGCAGTCGGCGCGGCGCAGGCCTTGGCAAAGGCGCGGCGCCAAAGTCTCTCCCGCGCAAGGTCTGCGCTGTCCACCCGGGAGCCGGATTTGTGCCGACGCTGGCTAAAGTCATTGCGCCGTCAGGCAGAAATGGCCCGTGTGCTGGCGGCCGAATGGCGCGGGGACAGCCCCCTCTCGTCGCTGCAGATCAACGCTCAAGCCGAGGATCTGGCGAGATATCTCAAGGTTGATGCGCTGTATCGCAGGTTGTGCGCGCAAAAGGCCAATGGTGCAGTTCCCCTGGCATCACCCGAAGCGGTCTGGCTCGAACGCAAGGCATTGTGGCGCCGGATTCGGGATCGGCAGCGTACGGTGCTCGATCGGGGAAGTGGGCTCTAGGATTCCGTTTAAGGACAACGGACCGACAACTGGCCGAGTGGTGCAACTTTCACCTGTCTTCCGGAGTTGTTAACCAAGGTCGTGTGATTCTCCTTGCGTCACCGCCTTGGTTGAAACACATGCGCCCCGCAGCCCCATCGACATCAAATCCGGTCTCCGGTCTTGGACGCAGCCTGATCGGGCTGTACTTCGTCGTGGCCTGCGGATTGATGGGTGCGGCAGTTCTGGCTCCCGTTCAGGGCAGCCAGGTGGCCGTGTTTACATGGGCGGGGGCGGCGAATGCTGCGCAGATTGTTGCGCGGGCAAACGGGCAATTGCTGTTGATCTCGGCGAATGGCCGGGTTGCCGTAACACCTACTTCAGCAGCTGGCGATATCGGTGCACTCTATGACGCTGGTGCCAGTCTGGTGACGGCGGCGTGGTTCGCGAAAGCCTGTGTGGCGTTGAATGTGGCTGGACTGTCTGTTGAAACAAGCGAGGTAGCGAGATGATGAGCGGATTGGAGAATATTCGCGAGGCTTTCGCGAAAGCATTGATGTTTTTTATCTGGTTCAACGTCTTGCTTGTGATCGGAACGGCGCTGTCAAACGATGCTGTTGCCAGCGTCGCAATTGCAGGTATTGCGCTTCTGTTTGGAACCGTGGCAACCGGAACCTGGATGAAATGCGGCACGGCAGCGGAAACGCGGATCGTGTCGGCAATTTCGCTGGCCGGGCTGGTGGCCCTGTTCGTTGCAGCGCTGGGAGGGGGCGATCCGGCTTCGTCCTTCCAGCTTGATGGCCACATGTATTTCTTCGCCGTTCTCGCCATTCTGGCGGGCTGGGTCGACTGGCGTGCCCTGGTTGCCTATGCCGGCGTCGTCGCAGTTCATCACCTCGTGCTGAATTTTGCCCTGCCGATGGCCGTGTTCCCGGCTGGAGCAAATTTTGGCCGCGTTGTGTTTCATGCGGTCATTGTCGTGGTCGAGGTCGGCGCGCTTTGGTGGCTGACCGATCAGTTGTCGAAGGCCTTCCAGGAGGCAGGAGCGGCTCTTGACGCGGCTGAAGCGGCGCAAGGCACCGCCCAGGCAGCGCAAACGGCAATGGAGGAACAATCTCACCGCAACGGCGAACGGCAAAAAGCCGTCATCGCCCGCATTGCGAGCTTTCGCAATGAGATTGAAGCCCTGCTTACCGGTGTTTCTGATCGCAGCCGCCAGATGCGTGAAGCCTCGTCCCAGCTCGGCACTTTGATTTCCGGCACCGCCAGCCAGGCGGCCACGGCAGCAGCCGCCTCGGACAAGGCATCTGACAATGTTCAGACGGTGTCTGCAGCGGCAGAGGAACTGTCCTCGTCCATCTCCGAGATATCTCGTCAGGTTGCGCAGACAACCCAGATTGTCGCCAGGGCGACGGAAGGGGCGCAGACATCCAATTCCAAGGTCGCCAGTCTCGCCAATGCCGCCAGCCGGATTGGTGAGGTCGTCACACTCATTCAGGCAATTGCCGAGCAGACCAACCTTCTGGCGCTGAATGCGACAATTGAGGCGGCCAGAGCCGGCGAGGCCGGACGCGGTTTTGCCGTTGTCGCCGCCGAAGTGAAAGAACTGGCCACGCAGACCTCGAAGGCGACGGAGGAGATCGGGGCGCAGATTACCGCAATCCAGGCTGAAACCAAGGGGGCAGTCGAGGCCATCGGGGCCATTGCACTGACCATGGAGGACGTCAACCGCTACACCGGCGCCATTGCTGCGGCGGTAGAGGAGCAGGGAGCGGCAACCGCCGAAATCTCGCGCAACGTTGCCCAGGCAGCCAATGGTACGGAGCTGGTTGCCAGCAACGTCAGCGGCCTTAGCGTTTCGGCCGAACAGACGACCGGGTCCGTATCCAATGTCGCAAGGACTGCGGAAGAACTGGAGCAGGAAGCTGCCCGTATGCGCTCCATGATCGATACGTTCCTGCGCGACGTCGCCTGACCCCGCCAGACGAAACAGGACAACGACCGGCGCCAGGGTGCGCCGGTCTTTCTGTCGGAAGTGGCCGAAGGCCACTCCCTGCATTGGCCGGTTGATCACTTCGCCGCTGGCGGCAAGAGGAAGTCCGAAATCCGGCGCAGCGCCTCGGCGTGGACCTTCGCCCGGTCCGATCCTGCAGGGTCCGCGCAGATCGGATCTTCCCCTTCCGCTTCCAGCAGCTCCGCCGCGCCGGGCTTGCACAGGGCGAGGAAGCTGTAATGATGCGCCGGTGCGATGTAGCTGTGCCTGAAGTCGGGGATCAGCTCCGCGAACTTGCCGCCGCTTGCCCCGACATCCGCCGCGATCGGGATATCGCCGGGCGCCCCCAGGCTGATGACCGCCACCGGAATGCGGATCGCCTTCAAGCTGCCCGCCTTGTAGGACTGCGCCATGGCCGGATCGACGGCCACGCTCCGCGAAATGCGCGGATCGGTCAGCGACTGCTCGAACTCGGCCTGCGGCACGCCGGTCAGGTCCGTTCGGCCCTTGGCGTAGAAGCGGCAATCGACCTTGCCCGGAGCCGGCTCGGCGCAATAGTCCACGAAGGCCTGCTGGCTCGTCTCAGCCCCGGCCAGCGTCAACGCCGTCACCCCGCCCAGCGAAAAGCCGACGACGGAGATCCGGCCCGTATCGATGAGCTGGCCCAGTTCCGGGGTCTGCAACAGGCTGGTAAGCAGCGCGCTGACATCCTCGGCCCGCTCCCAGTGGCGCAGGCTGCGGCGCGGCGAGCTGTCGCCGCTGGTGCTGCCGGGGTGATTGACGCCGGCGACGATAAAGCCCTGTGCCACCAACCCGTTGGCCAGCCAGCTCATGGCGTCGATGTTGTTGCCCGATCCATGCGACAGCAGGACCAGCGGATGTTTGCCGGCCGGATAGGGCGCGCCCATGTTGACCGGGTTGCCGACGAACACCGGATTGTCTCCTACGAGACCGCGATAGGTCTTGCCGCCCGCCGGATACCAGACCGAGGCCATCAGCGGAGCGTCCCGGTGCGCGGCCGCGACCTGCAGCCGTTCGTGTCCTGGATCAAGTCTGTCGGCTGCCCTGGCCGGCCCGGTAAGAGCAAGGATCAGGCAGGCGGATTTCACGAAATGGCGGGTGAAGGTATGGGCGAAGTTGCGAGAAGTGACGGTCATGCTGGTGTCTCCTGTGTCAGCGGGAACGCTTGCATCAGATGACCGGCACATGCCGTTTGTGGCGACCTTGAACCGGATTCAGGTCGCCACGAACCGGATCAAGGAGGTAGAGACAGGGAAACGGCCGATCCGGGACCTGCATCTGGGACCCCGCATTCGGTCGCACTTTCGCCACGCACACCCGGTTGGCCCCGATGCCGAGCTTTCCCGTCCCCGTCTTTGCCGCGGCAATCCTCGCCTGCCTGCTCCTGCGCCTTGTCTGGAGCGGGGAGGGCAGTCGCTGGCTGCGCTTGCTCATCGCCGTAACGGCGGTCCAGTCGCTGATTGCCGCCGCCGTGCAGCACTACGGGATTGTGGAGCTGCGCTTCCTTCAGCCCTTCACGGCATCCCTCATTCCGCCGCTCACTTGGCTCGCCTTCGTGCATGGTGCCTTGCGCCCGCTGGCGCCACGGGATGTGCTGGCGCAGCTTGCCGCACCGGCCTTCGTGCTCTTCTGCATCGTCTTTGCGCCGTTGACGCTCGACGCGGTCCTGCCGGCGCTCTTCACTGGCTACGGTCTGCTGATGCTTCATGCGATGCGGAACGGGGCGGACCGCCTGCCGCTGGCCCGGCTGGAATCCAGCGCGCCGTCCCTGCGCTCCTGGCGGCTGCTTGCGATCCTGCTGATCGGATCGGCGGCCAGCGACGTGCTGATCGTCGCCGATATCCTGCTCTTCGCCGGTGACCTCAAGGGCAGCATCACCAGCGTCACGTCCTCGCTGCTGCTGCTGGGCGTCGGGCTGATGGGTCTGGAGCGGGCGCAGGATGAACCGGACGCGCCGGCGTCGGGCGAAGACGCCCCAATCGATGCGGTCGAACAGGCGGACGCGGTGCATCCGAGCGAAGAGGAGCGGCAGCTGGTTGGCCGCGCGTTCGATCTTCTGACGACCTCGCGCCTTGCTGCCGATCCGGACCTGACCCTCGCCCGCCTCGCCCGCCGCCTCACGGTTCCGGCCAAGACATTGTCCGCCGCCATCAACCGGGTCGAACAGATGAACGTCAGCCAATTCGTCAACCGCTACCGGGTCGAGCTGGCCTGCCGGGCGCTGATGGCCGGGACCAGCGTCACCGAAGCCATGTTCGAGGCCGGCTTCCGCACCAAGTCCAACTTCAACCGCGAATTCCGGCGTGTCACTGGCCAGAGCCCGACCGGGTGGCAGCAGGCAAACGCGGGCCGTGCTCAGGCCTCTGCGTCGTCCCAGCCGATCACCTGAAGCTCGGGCCACAGGCCCTTCAGCCTTGCGCTCTTCTCGGCATGGGTCTTTGCATTGTCGAGCACCTTGTTTGGCACCAGCCGCATGGCAAAGAGATTGGCAAGACCGAACGGCGCGGCGATCTCGACCGCGCCCTGCTCGGTCATCCGGGCCGCAACCGCATGGGTCTTCGACGCATAAAGCGTCAGCGCTTCCGTGCTGCAGGTGAGCCTTGGATAGGCATTGCCGAAGCGCTCAGGATACCACAGATGCACCCGCGCCTGGTTGCGCGTCTCGATCAGGCCGGACAGCTCCGGCAGCGCGGCGGCAACGCTGCGGATCATCCGGTCCTCTGCGTCGTAGGACAGGTCGCCGCCATCGAAATAGGTGACGTCATAATCCTTGATGCCATGGCCAACCGGCTTGCCGGTCATCAGGTTCCAGGCGTTCTGGTAGATCCCGCCGGAGACGAGCCACGCATCGGGCAGACCCAGATCACGGATTGTCTCCAGGATCTTGAGCACCACCGGCATCGCGCCGATCAGCCGGATCAGCGCTGCCCGCCGCTCATCCTCGCTGGCCTGCGCCGGATCGCCCAGACGGAGCCGGTCGCGGCTGACATCTTCGAGGCAGGATAGACTGGCGGACATGACAAGGCTCCGGGAATCATCTGGACGCCCGGAGCCTTGCACGGCGGCACCGCCGCCGGAAGACAAGAGAGGTGAGCGAGCCGATCAGACCTGCTTCAGATAGGCCGCGATGATGTCGCGGGCGGCTTCCAGGTCTTTCTTGGCGATCATCTCGGTCACCGTGTGGATGTAGCGGGTGCCGACGACGATGCCGACCGCCCGGGCACCGGCCGCAGCCTGCTGGGCCGCCGCACCATCCTGGCCGCCAGACCGCAGCATGGTGCGCTGGTACGGGATCTTCTCGGCGATGGCGAGCGCCTCGATCTCGCTGACCAACTGGCGGTCGGCGATGAACGAGCCGTCCTTCACATGCAGGCCGAACCCTCCGCCGAGCGTCGTCGTGCGGTCCTGCTCGGGCACGCCCGGCGTGTCGCAAGCCAGCGTCACGTCGATGCCAAGGCCGATGTCCGGCTTGATCGCGTAGGACGCAGTGCGGGCGCCGCGCAGGCCCACTTCCTCCTGCGCCGTGAAGGCGACATGGATCTCGCACTCATGCTTGGCCTTGCCGAGGGCGCGGATCGCCTCGATGCCGAGCCAGCAGGCGATGCGGTTGTCGAGCGCCTTGGAAACGATGGTATCGCCCATTTCCAGCAGCGGCTCGTCCATGGTCACCATGTCGCCGATCTTGACGATCTCCTTGGCCTTCTCGCCAAGGCCCATGTCGATGACGAACTCGTCCGGCTCCGGCACCTTCTTGCGCTCGTCGGGCGAGGAAATGTGGATCGGCCGGCCGCCGGGGTTCATCACGGCCTTGAAATCCCCCTTGTCCGTCGACACCAGCACGCGGCGCGAGAACAGGTTGCGCGGGTCAAACCCGCCGACCGGATGGACGTGGACGAAGCCCTTGTCCGTCACATGCGAGACCAGGAAGCCGATCTCGTCCATGTGGCAGAGCAGCATCACCTTCTTCGGCGACTTCGACTTCTTACGCGGATCGCGCCGGCACAGGAGCGAGCCCATCGGGTCGACGGTCACCTCGTCGAACAGGCCCTTGATTTCCGTTTCGATGAGCGCCCGCACCCGGTGCTCGTGACCGGGAACGCCCGGGGTCTCACACAGCCGGCGCAACAGATCGATGTTCATGGAGGGAATGTTCCTGAAAAGTGATTTGGGAAGCACCAGATTAGGCCCGCGCTCTGCGTCGGGGAAGTCTCTTTTGCGGTCGCCGGTTGCCTTTCCGGTTGCGGAGGGGACAGCAAGAACGTATCTTCAATGTATATCCAGCGGGTTGCGCCAACGGGAGCACGGCCATGATCGCCACAGTCGCCAAATGGGGAAACAGCCTTGCGTTGCGGATCCCGACGGCCTTTGCCCGCGAAATCTCGGCGCGCGAAGGCATGCAGCTGGACATTTCGGTCGTTGACGGCACGCTGGTGCTGAAGCCTGTGGCCGATACCCAGGATTTTTCGCTCGATCAGCTGCTGGACGGCATCACGCCTGAAAGCCTGCATGACGAGATCAGCGGCGGCCCCTCCGTTGGCAATGAGGCCTGACCGTGAGCGCTAATCTGGACGCCTATTGCCCGGAGCGCTTCGACATCATCTGGATCAGCTTTGACCCGCAGCAGGGTAGGGAACAGGCCAACCGCCGGCCCGCGCTGGTTCTGTCGCCGCGTCGCTACAACACGCTGACCCGCCTCTGCGTCTTGTGCCCGATCACGTCGCAGATCAAGGGTTACCCGTTCGAGGTTGCCTTGCCCGCAGGGGCAAAGACCTCGGGAGCCGTCCTATCCGATCAAGTCAAGAGTTTCGACTGGTCGGCCCGCGCGGCCGCCTATATCGAATCCTGCCCGCAGATCGGTCCCGAGATCCAGGGCAAGATCAAGGCCCTGCTGGGCTTGAATGGGTGACCAAGGCGCGATCAACGCGAGGACGCCGCTTGACGGACTGCGGCAAGTCAACGGTCACTTTGGACATGCAGCGTGCCTTCACTAAAGGGTCCCGACGTGAATGGGCTGCCTCAGCTTGCCATTGAACCCAGGCTGCGTATACTCCCGCTCGCCTCAAAGGGATGCGCCATGACCACCGGCCTTGCCACGACTGGGAACAGCCTTGCCGCCAGCGGAATGCGGGCGAAGATCTTCGTCGTGCGCCGTCTGCGCAACCCGGCTGCCCAGGGCCCGGCGTGCGGACGATTTACCCGCTGAGGACGCTCTTAGCGCCTCTGACATTCCCGTCCGCCATCGCCTGCCTTCCTGTGGCATGCGCGCGCAATTCTGCTAAAAGACCCAACGACCTGATCGCCTGCTGCCGGATCCGCCTGCCGAGGACCCGCACATGGCCCAACGACCGAAGAGCTCATGTCTGACATCGACAGCCTTTACACCGAGATTTCGGCCGCCATCGCTGCGGCCACCAGCGAGGCAGCCCTCGAAGAGGTGCGCATCAGCGCCCTTGGCAAGAAGGGCAGCATTTCCGAGATGCTGAAGACGCTGGGCTCGATGAGCCCGGAAGAGCGCCAGACCAAGGGCGCGGCCATCAACGGCCTCAAGACCCGCGTTACCGACGAACTGGCCGCCCGCAAGGACGTGCTGAAGGAAGCCGCGCTCGAGGCGCGTCTGGCCAGCGAGCGGGTCGACGTCACCCTGCCGCTGCGTGCCGCGCCCGCCGAAATGGGCCGGATCCATCCGATCGCCCAGGTGATCGACGAGCTGACCGCGATCTTCGCCGACATGGGCTTCTCAATTGCCGAAGGTCCGGATATCGAAAGCGACGAGCTGAACTTCACCGCGCTGAATTTCCCGCTCGGCCATCCGGCGCGCGACATGCACGACACTTTCTTCTTCCATCCGGACGAAGCCGGTGAACGCCTGCTGCTGCGCACCCACACCTCGCCGGTGCAGATCCGCACCATGCGCAGCCAGCAGCCGCCGATCCGCGTCATCATTCCGGGGCGCACCTATCGCTGCGACAGCGACCAGACCCACACGCCGATGTTCCATCAGGTGGAAGGCCTCGTCATCGACAAGGGCAGCCACATGGGTCACCTGAAGTGGATTCTGGAGGAGTTCTGCAAGGCCTTCTTCGAGGTCAAGGACATCAAGATGCGCTTCCGCCCATCCTTCTTCCCCTTCACGGAACCGTCCATGGAAGTGGACATCCAGTGCGACCGCTCGGGCGCCGAAGTGAAGTTCGGCGAAGGCAACGACTGGCTCGAGATCCTCGGCTGCGGCATGGTGCATCCCAATGTCATCCGCAACTGTGGCCTCGATCCGGACGAGTACCAGGGCTTTGCCTGGGGCATGGGCATCGACCGCATCGCCATGCTGAAATACGGCATGCCGGACCTGCGCGCCTTCTTTGATGCCGATGTCCGCTGGATCAAGCACTACGGTTTCCGCCCGCTCGACCTGCCGACCCTGTTCGGCGGCCTGTCGTCCTGACCCGATCGATCCCTCCCGGCGTGCCGCGCAGGGGCTGTCAGTCCAGCCCGCGCGATGCCAAAGACACGAGATGACACGATGAAGTTCACGCTTTCCTGGCTCAAGGAGCATCTGGAGACCGACGCAACGCTCGACCAGATCGTCGAGCGCCTGACCATGATCGGTCTGGAAGTCGAAGAGGTCACCGACCGCGCCGCGCGCCTTGCCCCGTTCAAGATCGCCAGGGTCGTTTCCGCCGAACAGCACCCGAACGCGGATCGCCTGCGCGTGCTCAAGGTCGACACCGGTTCGGGCGAGCTGCTGCAGGTCGTCTGCGGTGCGCCCAACGCCCGCGCCGGCCTCGTCGGCGTGCTCGGCAAGCCGGGCGACTACGTCCCCGGCCTCGACGTCACCCTGTCCGTCGGCAAGATCCGCGATGTCGAGAGCTTCGGCATGATGTGCTCCGAACGCGAGCTAGAGCTGTCGGATGAGCACAACGGCATCATCGACCTGCCGGCCGACGCGCCGGTCGGCATGTCCTTCGCCGAATACATGGGTCTTGGCGATCCGGTGATCGAGATCGGCCTGACGCCGAACCGGCCGGACTGCACCGCCGTCTACGGCATCGCCCGGGATCTCGCTGCGGCCGGCCTTGGCAAGCTGAAGGAGCGCAAGCACCTCCAGATCCGGGGCAGCTTCCCGTGCCCGACCAAGGTCGTGCTCGACTTCGGCGACACGCCGGCCCTGTGCAAGGCCTTCGGCCTGCGCCTCGTCAAGGGCGTCAAGAACGGCCCGTCGCCGAAGTGGCTGCAGGACCGTCTGGTTGCCATCGGCCTTCGCCCGATTAACACGCTCGTCGACATCACCAACTACATGACCTTCGACCAGGGCCGCCCGCTGCACGTCTTCGACGCGGCGAAGGTGACCGGCAATCTGGTCGTCCGCCGCGGCCGCGCGGGCGAGGAGATCCAGGGCCTCAACGGCAAGGCCTACCAGGTCGACGACAGCATCTGCGTCATCGCCGATGACAAGGGGCTGGAGTCGCTCGGCGGCATCCTCGGCGGCGAGCATTCCGGCTGTGACGAGACCACCGTCGACGTGCTGATCGAATCTGCGCTCTGGGACGAGAACGGCATTGCCCGCACCGGCCGCAAGCTCGGCGTCAACACCGATGCCCGCTACCGCTTCGAGCGCGGCGTCGATCCGGACTTCATGCTGCCGGGTCTCGAGATGGCGACCCAGATGGTGCTGGACCTGTGCGGCGGCACGCCGTCGGAGGTTGTCAGCGTCGGCCAGGTGCCGGACACCTCGCGCATCATCGAGTTCCCCTACCGCGAGGTGAAGCGCCTCACCGGCCTCGACCTGGCGGTTGCCGAGATCAACCTGATCCTGAAGTCCCTCGGCTTCTGGGTCTCCGGCAGCGGCGACACTGTCCGTGTCGCGCCGCCAAGCTGGCGTCCCGACATCGAGGGCAAGGCCGATCTCGCCGAAGAGGTCGTGCGCATCGTCGGTCTCGACCGCGTCGCGCCGACGCCGCTGCCGCGCGGTGGCTCCGTTGGCGCCAAGGTGCTGACTGCCAGCCAGATCCGTCGTTCGCGTGCTCGCCGCACGCTGGCCGCGCGCGGCATGGACGAGGCGGTCACCTGGTCCTTCATCGCCAAAACCTATGCGGAAGCCTTCGGCGGCGGCGCGCCTGAGCTGGAACTCGCCAACCCGATCTCCGCCGACATGTCACAGATGCGCCCGAGCCTGCTGCCGGGCCTGATCGCCGCCGCACAGCGCAACGCCGACCGCGGCTATGCCGATGTCGCCCTGTTCGAGGTGGGGCAGGTGTTCCTCACCGCCCGCGAGGATGGCCAGCGCATGGTCGTCGCCGGCGTCCGCCGCGGCACCGCCAAGCTCTCCGGCAATGGCCGTCACTGGTCGGGCTCCGCCGGCAGCGTTGACGTGTTTGATGCCAAGGCCGATGCGGAAGCCGTTCTGGCCGCCGCCGGCGCGCCGGTCGACAAGCTGCAGGTCTTCACCGATGCGCCCGTCTGGTTCCACCCGGGCCGCTCCGGTGCCTTCAAGCTCGGTCCGAAGCAGACGCTCGCCGTCTTCGGCGAGGTGCATCCGCGCACGCTGGGGCTGATGGACGTCGCCGGTCCGCTGGTCGCCTTCGAGATCTATCTCGACGCCATCCCCGAGGCGAAGGCCAAGCCGACCCGCTCCAAGGGCGCGCTCGACATCGCCGACCTGATGCCGGTCCGCCGCGACTTCGCCTTCGTGGTCGACAAGGACCTCAGCGCCGACAAGCTTCTGAGGGCCGCCCGAGGCGCCGACAAGGCGTTGATCGCTGACGTCAACCTCTTCGACATCTACGAAGGGCAGGGCGTGGGCGAAGGCAAGAAGTCGCTCGCCATCGACGTGACGCTGCAGCCCAAGGACCGCACGCTGACCGACGAGGAAATCGACACCGTGGCAAAGAAGATCGTCGCCGCCGTCGAGAAGGCCACCGGCGGCACCCTTCGCGGCTGAGCGGTCTGATCCTGAATGCAGAAGCCCCGCGTGCGACCCACGCGGGGCTTCCTTTTCGATCGAGGCTGTCAGATGATCTCGTCTTCGTCGAAGAGGGTGTCGCGTTCGGTCGCTTCGCCGTCTTCGGCGACGACGGGTCCAGCCGGCGTCAGTCGGGCCACATGGAACAGTGCATCGCCCTGGTTGACCACGGGCAGATGTGAATGCCCGATGATTAGCCCGTCATGCGGGCTATGCAGCTCGAATTCCGTGTCACCGAACGGATCGGCCACAACCCCGAGCAATTCACCCGCCAAAGCGTGATGGCCGGACTGCCGCAAAGCGCGGAAAATGCCGCCTTCTGAAGCCCGGATCCAGAAGGACTTGCGGGAGTAGAGCGGAGCGGGAACAGGTTTCGGTCCGTTGCCGGACAACATGCCGAGCCGGTGCATGACCGAAAGAATGCCACGTTCTCCGACCCGGATTGCGTTCTCATCGAAGCGCAGCGCCTCGCCAGCTTCGTAAAGCAATACGTCGACGCCCATCGTCAACGCAGTTTCGCGCAAAGAGCCATGGCGCAGGTTCGCTTCCATCACCAGCGGGGCACCGAAGGCGTCTGCCAGTTCCCGCATCCGGCCGCTGTAGCTGGCAACGCGCAGCTGGGGCAGGTTGGTCCGGTGCAGCGCGGCCGTGTGCAGGTCGATGCCAACGTCGGAGCGCGCAACGATCTCCCGACGGAACAGATCGGCCAGTTGGGCAGCCAATGACCCGCGTTCGGAACCGGGGAACGAGCGGTTGAGATCACGCCGGTCCGGCAGATAGCGCGAATGCGAGATCAGGCCGTAGGCATTGACCACGGGAATGGCCAGCAGCGTTCCGGCGAGGCGGCTCAGCTGCGGCTTCTTGAGGATGCGGCGAATAATCTCGACGCCGAGAACCTCATCGCCATGCACGACGCCGGAGATGAACAGCACCGGCCCGGGCTTCTTGCCATGCACCACCTGCACCGGCAGCGTCATGGGCGTATGGTTCGACAGCAGGCTGAAGGGCAGGTCCACCGTGCGCCGCTCGCCGGCGGCAATCTCGAAGGGCCCGATCCGAAAGGGATCGCGCCGCACGGTGTCACGCATTCATTAGCCCTTTCCCTTGGTCTTCGTCTGCCCCATCTTGGCGTTCTTCTCGATAAATTCGATGATTTTGCCTGCGACGTCCACCCCTGTCGATTTTTCAATGCCTTCCAGGCCGGGAGACGAGTTGACTTCCATGACCACGGGGCCATGGTTGGAGCGCAGCATATCGACGCCGGCCACATTCAGCCCGAGGGCCTTGGCCGCTCGGATTGCGGTGGAGCGCTCCTCCGGCGTGATCTTGATGGCTTCTGCCGAGCCGCCCCGGTGCAGGTTCGAGCGGAATTCGCCGACCCCGCCGTTGCGGCGCATGGCAGCGATGACCTTGCCACCGACAACCAGCGCCCGGATGTCCGAGGCGCCGGCCTCCTTGATGAACTCCTGCACCAGGATGTTCACCTTGGCACCGCGAAAGGCTTCGACCACGGATTTCGCGCTGGACATCGTCTCGCCGAGGACCACCCCGATACCCTGGGTGCCTTCCACAAGCTTGATGATGGCCGGAGCGCCGCCGACCAGTTTGATGACTTCTTCCGCCTGTTTCGGGTCGTAAGCAAAGGCGGTAACGGGCAGGCCGATACCGTCGCGGGCCAGGATCTGCAGCGCCCGCAGCTTGTCGCGCGAGCGGCCGATGGCAACGGATTCGTTGAGCGGATAGACGCCCATCATCTCGAACTGGCGCAGCACGGCGAGGCCGTAATAGGTCACCGATGCGCCAATACGCGGGATTACGGCATCATATCCGGTGACGCGTTCGCCATTGTAGATCACCGAGGGCCGGTGGGACGTGATGTCCATGTAGCAGCGCAGGGTGTTGTAGATGTCGAGCGTATGGCCTCTCGCCTCGGCCGCCTCGACCAGGCGCTTGTGCGAATAGAGGCCCGGATTCCGGGCAAGCATGGCAAGGCGCATGGCAAGTCACTCTCCAGCGAGGAAGCAGCGCCAATATCCTGAAATCCATGCGGTCCGCTAGCGGGATTTTTGTGAAGGTTTTCTAACTCTTCGTCCGGCGAGGAAGCTTCTCGACGGATCAATCATGAGCCGGCTGTGCATTGCCGAGCGGCCCACAAGCATTGGAAGCTTCATGTCCGAGCGATCGGTCAGTGTCAGTTCGATCAGCCACTGTATTCCGGCAAAGGACAAAGTCGTGTGGATTGTCAGCCGCTGCTCGGCATGGCCGGACGACGATTTCACGGTTCTGAGGTCAACCAGCGGAGCCGTGTGCTTCAACAGACCGGTCGCGTCCGGTGCGTCTTCGTCGAGATCGAAAGTAACATGGGGCAATCCGCCAATCTCGATGACCCTGGCTCGGGGCACATGCAAGGCCGAGGACCTGGCTCCCGTGTCGAACTTGGCAAGCAAGCGCGGGACGCCCAGATCCGGCAAGCTGACCCATTCCTTCCAGCCGACCACCTGCTTGCCGTCAACTTCAGTCGGCGCGATGCCGTTGCGCGGAAGGATCGGATCGGTCGGCGTGGTCACGCAAAGGGCTCCAGTCTCGTTCGGACAGCCACGCCGATAGGCGCTATTGCGGCTTCGGTCAAACGGAATTGACGAGCCGCACCCGAATGAGGCCGCGCACGGAATTTCCGACATAGACAGGATCACCCGTGATCAGATCCGCCCGCGTCAGGTCCGCCTCCGCTGCAATCCGTGTCTCCAGCAAAGCCGCGCGCAACGTGCCCGGCAGCACCCCGTGGCGCAGCGCCGGCGTCAGCAGCCGTCCGTTCCTTGCCACGAACAGCGTCGTGAAACTGCCTTCGGTGAGGAAGCCATCGGTGTTCCCGAACAGTACCTCCCTGAGGCCGGGCTGCGCCGCCACCATCCGGTTGCGGGTGCCGTCGTAGATCTCGCGGTTGGTGGTCTTGTGATAGTAGAAGCGGTCGCCGGCGTCGGTCCGGACATCCGCCAGGCACACATCCCAGACCTCGCCCGGGGCAACGGCCTGCATCGGCGCATGGGTGATCTGGTGGCTGCCGTCGCTGGCCAGTTCCAGCCGTACCCGCGTCGGCCCGGCAAAGCCCGCCGCCACGTCCTGCAGCGCCGCGTCCACGGCCGCAAGATCGCAGGTGAAGCCGAAATAGGCGGCCGATCCGGCCAGCCGGTCGAGGTGCCGCTCCAGGAGCAGATAGCCCTGGTCCGGGCTCCAGCCCAGCGTCTCGATCAGCCCGAAGGCCGGAGGTTCGGCGGCGGTCAGGAACTTCAGCTTGAGCAGGCACTCGTCATACTCGGGCGCAGCCCCGGAATCGAACACCACCCCGGACCCGACGCCTGCCTCGCCCAGTCCGGTGTCGCGCAGCACCAGCGTGCGGATCGCCACGTTGAAGCGGAAGTCGCCCGCCGGCGTCACATGGCCGATGGAGCCCGTATAGATCCCGCGCGGCCCGGTCTCCTCGGCCTTGATGATCTGCATCGCCGACAGTTTCGGCGCTCCGGTGATCGAGCCGCAGGGGAACAGGTTGGCGATGATCTCGCCAAGGCCAACGCCGTCCTCCAGCTCGCCTTCGACGCCCGTCACCATCTGGTGCAGGCTCCTGTAGCGCTCGACCGCAAACACGTCATGCACGCTCACCGAGCCGGGCTTGCAGACGCGCGACAGGTCGTTGCGCATCAGGTCGGCGATCATCACATTCTCGGCCCGCTGCTTCGGGTCACCGGCAAGCGCGGAGGCGATCGCCGCGTCCTCGCTGGCGTCGCGCCCGCGCGGCGCGGTGCCCTTCATCGGCCGGGTGCGCAGCCGCTGGCCTTCCCGCTCCAGGAACAGCTCCGGCGAAAGCGACAGGATCGCCCGGTCCTCCAACTGCAGGAACGCCCCATGCGCCACCGGCTGGCGCCGGATCAGCCGCGCAAATTGTGCCGCCGCCGGGCCTTCGTGGCGAAAGCGGGCCCGCATGGTCAGGTTGGCCTGATAGATATCCCCCACCGCCAGATGGTGCTGCACAGCCGCGAAGGCCCGGGCATAGCGGGCCCGGTCCATGTCGTAGCTGAAACTGTCGATCGTAGCCTCCAGCTGACCGCTCGCCTGCCGCAACACCTCGTTCAGGGCCTCAAGTGACAGGATCTCGGGGGCGTCATAGGCCCCGAACCAGGCCAGCGGCTCATCGTCGGCCTGCCAGCTGGCCGCCAGCTTCGGCTCGAAGGCAAAGCCGAACTCATAGGCAAGGAACCCGGCCAGATGCGCGCCCGTAGCCCGCTCAGCCTCCAGCCTGGCCAGAAAGGCTTGTGCCTCGTCGAGCGCATGGCAGGTCAGCACCCGCTTCGGCTGCCGGAACACGCGCGCGCGCCGCTCGGTTAGGGCGTCGACAAGAATAACCGTGCCCGGGCCGAGGAGGGACGCAGGCGCAGAGGCGGGATCGGTCATGGAAAGCGTATCGGCCAAGGCAATCGCATCATCTGCTGTGGGTTGGGTCGACATGGGGCGCAACCGCGGCTCGCCAAGGGTTCCCCGCTGTTTACACCGCTCTCGCCCCACGTCAACGCCTCTTCCCGGCAGCCAATGGCCGGTTTGCGGCTGTGTCCCTCAGTGTCACCCCGGGCGGAGCGAAGCGCAGATCCGGGGCCTACTCGCTCGCAGAGCTTGAGTCGGGATCCCGGCGAAACGGAATGCCAACCCTCTTTCGACCGCTCTGCAAATGAGTAGCCCCCGGCTCTCGCGTTGCTCGGCCGGGGTGACACGGAGCAAGGTGCGGACACGTCAGGAGGCGTTGAACGTAAAGCAACAAGCCGCCGCAGTTCCCGGCGGCGGCTTGTTCTTTTGGGCTGCGATGGGGCGCAGGTGCAACAAGCCCCGGTCCAACGGGCCGGGGCCTGACTTGTCCGGACCTCTTGCCGGGTCCGGGACAAACGGGGGGACGCTTACTCGCCGGAATGGGCGAGCAGCGAGGCGTTGCCGCCGGAAGCTGCGGTGTTGATCGACACCACCTGCTCCAGCGCAAAGCGCTGCAGATAGGCCGGGCCGCCTGCCTTCGGGCCGGTGCCGGAGAGCCCGGAGCCGCCGAAGGGCTGCGTGCCGACGACCGCGCCGATGGTGTTGCGGTTGACGTAGACGTTGCCGACCGACAGGCGGTCGACGACGCGCTTCACCGTCGCGTCGATGCGGCTGTGCACGCCGAGGGTCAGGCCGTAGCCGGTGGCCGCAATGCTGTCGAGCATGGCGTCAAAGTCCTTGGCCTTGTAGCGCACCACATGCAGCACCGGGCCGAAGACCTCGCGGGTGAGGTCTTCCGGACGGTCCAGCACCACGATATGCGGGGCAACATAGGTCCCGCCGGACAGCGCGCCACCCGGCAGCTTGCCGGCAAACTTGACGCGGCCGAGCTTGTCCATCTGGGAGAGGTGCGACAGGATGTTGTCGCGCGCCTCGGCGTCGATCACCGGACCGACATCCGTCGTCGTCAGGCGCGGATCGCCCAGTTCCAGCTCCTTGGCCGCACCCTCGATCATCTCGATCAGATGATCGGCAACGTCTTCCTGCAGATAGACAAGGCGCAGGGCCGAGCAGCGCTGGCCAGCCGAGCGGAAGGCCGAGGTGACAACATCGTCGCAGACCTGCTCCGGCAGTGCCGTTGCGTCCACCAGCATGGCGTTGATGCCGCCGGTCTCGGCGATCAGCGGCACGATGGGCCCACGCTTGGTGGCAAGTGCGCCGTTGATCGCCCAGGCGGTCTCGGTCGAGCCGGTGAAGGCGACACCGCCGACATGCGGGTGACCGGTGAGCGCAGCGCCGACACGGCCGTCGCCGGGCACGAACACCAGCGCGTCTTCCGGCACACCGGCCTCATGCAGCATCTTCACTGCCTCGAAGGCGACAAGCGGCGTCTGCTCTGCCGGCTTGGCGACCACGGCGTTGCCGGCGACGAGCGCTGCAGCCACCTGACCAAGGAAGATGGCCAGCGGGAAGTTCCAGGGCGAGATGCAGACGAAGACGCCGCGGCCGCGCAGGCGGTAGCGGTTTTCCTCGCCGGTCGGCCCCGGCATCAGCCGGCCTTCGCCGAACAGGCCCCGGGCCTCGGCGGCGTAGTAGCGGCAGAAGTCCACCGCCTCGCGGATCTCGGCAATGCCGTCCGAGAGCGTCTTGCCGGCTTCCACAGCCAGCAGCGTCATCAGGCGGTCGCGCTTGGCTTCCATGAGGTCAGCCATTTTTTCCAGCGCGGCGGCGCGGGTTTCGACCGGGGTGCGCGACCAGCTTTCAAAGCCCTTGGCGGCAACAACCATCGCGGAGGAGGCGAGGGACACATCGGCCTCGATCACTTCCCCGACGACCAGGCTGCCGTCGATGGGCGAGCGCAGCGGACGGGCAGCGCCGGTGGCCTCGTGGCCGGGAACCAGCGGGCGGGCCGTGCCGGCCGGCAGGCCGACAGCCGCCATGCCGGCCAGGAGCTGCTGGCGCTCGGCTGCATGGCCGAGTTCAAGGCCGGCAGAGTTGGCGCGCGAGCTGCCGTAAAGGCCTTCGGGGCGCGGGATGGAACCGTTGCGGGCGCGGTCGCCCCCTTCGAGGATATCACCAGGACGTTGCAGCATCTGACCCACCGGGATGGAAGCATCTCCGACAATGGAGACGAAGGAAGAATTGGCGCCGTTCTCGAGCAGACGCCGGACGAGATAGGCGAGGAGATCCTTGTGGCCGCCGACCGGCGCATAGACGCGGCAGGGGAAGGCGTCGCGCTCGACCACGGACTTGTAGAGGCTCTCGCCCATGCCATGCAGGCGCTGGAACTCGTAGCCGCCCTGGTTGCCGGCCATTTCCTGGATCTGGGCAACGGTAAGGGCGTTGTGCGTGGCAAACTGCGGGTAGAGCACATCGCGCGCGGCCAGCATGCGGCGGGCGCAGACGAGATAGGACAGGTCCGTCGCCGCCTTGCGGGAGAAGACCGGATAGTCGGCAAGGCCGCGCTCCTGCGCGCGCTTCACTTCCGTGTCCCAGTAGGCGCCCTTGACGAGGCGCACCATCAGGCGGCGGTTGTGCAGGCGGGCCAGATCAATCAGCCAGTCGATGACCTCGCGGCCGCGCTTCTGGTAGGCCTGGACCGCGAGGCCGAACCCGTCCCAGCCATCCAGCACCGGATGCGCGACGATGGCGGCGATAAGGTCGAGCGAGATCTCGAGCCGGTCGGCCTCTTCCGCATCGATGGTGAAGTTGAGATTGTAGCCGCGGGCCATCTTCACGAGGTCCAGCACCTTCGGCAGCAACTCGGTCTCGACGCGCTTGCCCTTGGTCGCCTCATAGCGCGGATGCAGGGCCGACAGTTTGACGGAGATGCCCGGGCGGTCCGGCAGCGGCTTGTCGCCTGCTGCCTTGCCGATGGCTTCGATGGCCGCCGCATAGGAGCGGAAATAGCGGTCAGCGTCGTCTTGGGTGCGGGCCCCTTCGCCCAGCATGTCATAGGAGAAACGGTAGCCCTTCGGCTCCTGGCCGCTGGCGCGCGACAGGGCCTTGGAAATCGTCTCGCCCAGAACGAACTGGTGGCCCAGCAGGCGCATCGCCTGCTTGGTCGCGGTGCGCACGGCCGGCATGCCGAGGCGCTTGACCAGCGAGGCGAGGATCGTGTCCGGCGTATCGCCCGGGTGCAGCAGGCGCGAGGTAACACCAAGCGCCCAGGACGACGCCGACACCAGCCAGGTGTCGGATTTCATGCCGTCGCCTTCGCCAAACTTGGCGGCGGCCAGCTTGTCCTCGATCAGCTTGTCGGCGGTCGCCGCATCCGGCACGCGCAGCAGTGCCTCGGCCAGCACCATCATGGCAAGGCCCTCGCGGGTGGTCAGGCCAAACTCGCGCATGAAATCCTCGACACCGCCGAGGCCTGAGCGCGTGGCACGCATGGTCTGGATGTAGTCGGTGGCCTTGGCGTCGATACGGGATTCGGCATCCGGCGACAGCCGCGTTTCGGCCAGCATGCGCTTGACCAGATCGGCGTCCTCCGGCGCGAAGTCAGCACGGAACGGGGGGGTGGAATCGAGAGCGCTTGCCGTAGTCACGAGACGTTACTCCGCTTCCGCCGCAGGACGCGGCGAGGACCTGATTTTCCGCGAAGATATCAGCGTAGGCGCCTTCTTTTCCGGGTATTTTTGACGTAAAATCCGGGAAATCTAATTTTTGAGGTGGTCATGACTGAAGATTCCACGGATCTGGACCGGATCGACCGCAAGATCCTCGGAGTGCTGCAGACCGACGGCCGCATCACCACCACCGATCTGGCTGACAAGGTTGGCTTGTCCTCGACGGCGACGGCCGACCGGATGAAACGCCTGATCCGCGACGGCTACATCCTGCGCTTCACGGCGGAGCTGAATCCGCAGAAGCTGAACCTGTCGCTGCTGGTCTTCGTCGAGGTCAAGCTGGACAAGACGACGGCGGACGTATTCGACGCTTTCGCCGCCGCCGTCTCGCGCTCTCCGGAGGTGCTGGAATGCCATATGGTGGCCGGCGGCTTCGATTATCTGGTGAAGAGCCGCGTGCGGGACATGACGCATTATCGGCAGTTTCTCGCCGAGGTGATCCTCAACCTGCCCGGCGTGCGCGAAACCCACACCTATGCGGTGATGGAGGACGTGAAGGACACGCATGTGCTTCCCATCTGAGCGCGCCCATGTCAGCGTCACGGAGCTGTGTGTTGACCGTCATCGCAGCGGCACGGCACCAAGGCCGATAGCCAAGTTGAGAAGAGTTCCGGGAGTTGTTTCGATGCAGGTGATCCGCCGCCGGTTTTTGCAGGGTCTTGCCACCATCTCGCTTGTGGCCGTTCTGGCAACGGGCCCGACCCTTGCTGCCGAGCCGGCAGACTGGGCCGGCATCAAGGATGCCGCAAAGGGCCAGACCGTCTATTTCCACGCCTGGGGCGGCGAGCCGCGCATCAACGCCTATATCGACTGGGTCGCCGGCGAGCTAAAGCAGCAGTATGGCGTGACCCTGGAGCACGTGAAGGTCGATGACACCGCCAATGTGGTCGCGCGGGTTCTGGCCGAGAAGACCGCCGGCAAGACCAGCGGCGGCGCGGTTGATCTCGTCTGGATCAATGGCGAGAACTTCGCGGCCATGAAGCGCGAAGGCCTGCTGCAGACCGAGGCCTGGGCCGAACGCCTGCCAAACTGGGCGCTGGTCGATGTCGAGGGCAAGCCGACGGTGCGCAAGGACTTCACCGTCTCCACCGATGGCCTCGAAAGCCCTTGGGGCATGGCGAAGCTGGTGTTCATGCATGACAGCGCAAGACTGGCCGAACCGCCGGCCTCGCTCCAGGCGCTGGCTGATTTTGCCAAGGCGAACCCGGGACGCTTCACCTATCCTCAGCCACCCAACTTCCATGGCTCGACCTTCCTGAAACAGGCCTTGACCGACCTGATCGACGATCCCGCGCGGCTGCAGCAGCCGGTCGACCCGGCCCGTTTCGAGGCCGATACGGCCGCGCTCTTCGCCTGGCTCGATGCCCTGCACCCGAACCTGTGGCGTGGCGGCAAGGCCTTCCCGCAGTCCGTTGCGGCCCTTCGGCAGTTGCTGGCCGATGGCGAGATCGACATCGCCTTCAGCTTCAACCCCGGCGACGCCTCGGCCGCGATAGCCGCAGGTGAGCTGCCGGATACGGTCCGCAGTTTCGTCTTTGCTGGCGGCACCATCGGCAACAGTCACTTCGTCGCCATTCCCTTCAATGCAAACGCCCCGGCCGCTGCCAAGGTGCTCGCCAATTTCCTGCTGTCGCCCGAGGCGCAGGCACGCAAGGAAGATCCGGCGATCTGGGGCGATCCGACGGTGCTGAATGTCGCCGCGCTTGCCGACGCCGACAAGGCACGCTTCGCCGCCATTGATCTTGGAAAGGCTGGACTGTCTCCGTCCGCCCTCGGCCCGACGCTCCCTGAGCCGCATCCAAGCTGGATGGAGGCGCTGGAGGCCGCCTGGGCCAAGCGCTACGGCGCGCAATGAGCCAGTGACCTTGAAACCGGCGGCTTGTCGTCCTGCAACTCTGGCAATTGCGGTGTTCCTGGTGATGCCGGTTGCCGCAGGCCTCATCGGGACCGCCCTGCCGGCACTTGGCTATTTGCCAGCCGCCGGAGCCAGGGAGATGTCGCTGGCGCCAGTGTCCATGCTGATGGAAACACCGGGTCTCAGCCGTTCGGTTTTCCTCAGCCTCGGCAGTGGTCTTGCCGCCACAGCCCTGTCACTGCTGCTGGTGTTCCTGTTGCTTGCGGGGTGGATGAACAGCCCTGTTTTTACAGTTTTGCGCCGGTTGCTGGCGCCACTTCTGTCCGTTCCCCATGCCGCAGCAGCTCTTGGTCTTGCGCTCGTGATTGCGCCGTCCGGCCTGCTGGTGCGTCTGGCCGCGCCTTTCAGTCCGGCGCTCGACCGCCCCCCGGACTGGTTGATCCTGCAGGATCCATTCGCCCTGTCCTTGACGCTCGGCCTTGTTCTGAAGGAAGTGCCGTTTCTGCTGCTGATGGCGCTGGCCGCACTGCATCAGGTCGCTGCCTTGCCGCGCGTGCGGCTGGCAGAAAGCCTTGGCTATGGCCGCATCGCTGCCTTTATTTATGCCGTTGCCCCGTCGCTCTACCGGCAAATGCGGCTGCCGGTGCTGGCCGTTTTGGCTTTTTCGACGTCTGTCGTGGACATGGCGCTGATCCTCGGCCCGGGTCTGCCGGCAACCCTGTCCGTTCGTGTTGCCGGCTGGATGGGAGATCCGGATCTTGCGATCCGCATGAAAGGCGCGGCAGGAGCTCTGCTGCAGCTCGGGGTCAGTGGTCTAGCCGTGCTCGTCTGGATCTCCGCTGAGCGGCTGGCCGGCTTTCTGGTTCGGCACATGGCAACTGGCGGTCGCCGCCTGGCGTCCGACCGGACCGTGCGCGCGCTGAGCCTTGTCTGGATCTACATCCTCGTGGTTCTTGCCGTTGCCTCGCTGTGTGTCCTTGGCCTGTGGTCGGTCTCGGGAACCTGGCATTATCCTGACGTTCTTCCGCGCAGATGGACCGTGCAGCCATGGCTTCAGGCCGGTTCCGATCTGATCAAATCAGTCTCCACGACCTTGTTTCTCGGGCTGTCAGTCAGTCTGGTGGCAGCTGTCGTTGTCGTGGCAATGTTGCAGGAGGGCGCTCGGACTCGCGGGCAACCGGTGCTTGGCCATGGTGGTGCCTGGATGTCGGCGCTGGTGTTCCTGCCACTTCTCGTGCCGCAAGTGGCCTTCCTGTTTGGCTTGCAGGTGCTGTTCCTGCAGGCTGGCCTGGACGGCAGCTGGTGGGCCGTTGCCGTGTCGCATCTGGTGTTTGTTTTGCCCTATGTCATCCTGTCACTTTCAGGCCCCTGGGCGGCGCTCGATCCGCGCTATCGGCAATTGGCGCTGAGCCTTGGTGCAAGTGAAGCCAAGGTGTTCTGGCGCATCCGCCTGCCGCTGATGCTCCCCGCGCTTGCCACGGCTGTCGCGCTCGGCCTGGCGGTGTCCGTCAGCCAGTATCTGCCGACGCTGCTGGTGGGCGGTGGCCGGGTGGTGACGGTCACCACCGAGGCGGTGGCTCTGGCCAGTGGTGGCAGCAGACCGCTGATCGCGGTTCATGCACTGGCGCAAATCCTCCTGCCCTTCGCCGGCTTTGCCGTGGCAGCTCTCCTGCCGCGCCTGGTGGTGCCTCGGCTCTATTCCGGGACGTTTTCATGAGCCCTGCGCGCCCCTCTACCGGCTTGTCCCTGCAATCGTTGCAGCTCCGGCTCAACGGACGCGTTCTGGTGTCACTCGACGCACAGGTCGCACCTGGCTCGGTGCTCACGGTGATGGGAATGTCGGGCAGCGGCAAGTCGAGCCTGCTGGCAGCGCTTGCCGGCTTTGTGGCCGCGCCGTTCCAGGTCGAGGGCAGGATCATCCTGGCCGGACGCGATGTCACGCACCAGCAGCCTCAACTCCGGCGAATGGGGCTGATGTTTCAGCATCCCCTGCTGTTTCCGCATATGAGTGTCGGCGAGAACCTTTTGTTCGCCCTGCCGCAGGGCGGTTCACGCCATCAGCGACGCGAAACGGTCACGATGGCCCTGGCAGAAGCCGGACTGGACGGGTTCTTCGCGCGCCATCCGCAGACCCTGTCCGGCGGTCAGCAATCGCGGGTGGCTTTGATCCGGGTGCTGCTGTCGGCGCCGCAGGCGCTCCTGCTGGATGAGCCGTTCTCAAGCCTCGACGCCAGGACCCGCGACACCATGCGGCACCTTGTGTTTGCGGCAGCCCGTGGAGCCGGGCTGCCTGTCGTGCTGGTCACCCACGACCCGCAGGACGCAGCGGCAGCGGGTGGAGCAATCGTCTCGCTGGACGCGAAAACGGGTTACTCGGATGCGTCGGCCGGATCGGCCTGCAGCATGCCGTAACGCTCGATGCCGATGCGGGACAGCAGTTCCAGCTGGGATTCCAGAAAGTCGATATGCGCCTCTTCGTCAGCCATGAGCGTCTCGAACAGCTTCATGGTGACATAGTCGCCGGCTTCCAGGCAGACTTCGCGCGCTTCCTTGTAGAGCGCCCGCGCGGAATACTCTCCGGCGAGGTCGCACTCGATCACTTCCTTCAGCGACTGGCCGATGCGCAAGGGATCCAGCATCTGCAGGTTGGGATGACCTTCGAGGAAAATGATGCGGTCGATCAGCTGGTCGGCATGCTGCATCTCCTCGATGGATTCTTCCCGTTCCTTCTTGGCCAGCTTGGTGAAGCCCCAGTCGGCAAGCAGGCGATTGTGCAGCCAGTACTGATTGACGGCGGTCAACTCATGGCGCAGCGCCCGGTTGAGATATTCGATGACTTTGACATCACCCTTCATCACTTTATCTCCCTCTTTTCAGCCTTTGAGATGAAGCGCCAATCGGTCGCCTCATCCAGTTTGGCGCGCTGTCACGTCTTGTTGTCGACTGGCATGTCGTGAATGATATCAATGACATTCGGGAAGCATCCGCCGCATCTCGGCCGGCAGCCAAGCTTGCGGAAGACAGCCCCAGGCGTCGGCAGCCGGGCGTCCGGATCCGCCCGCATCTCCTCTGCGGCTTCGCGCAGTTGCTTGTCCGACAGGACGTTGCAGGAACAGATGATCATTGCCTTGTCGTGTTTTCCGCCGCACCGGTAAGCCGGGTCACATTTAAAGCCTAGTCTGCTCCAAGTCTGTCATGGAATCGACCGGCGGGATAAACTAAAGTTTCCGTCCAGAGTCAACTTTTGCAAGCGATGCCGCGCAGTCAGCGGCCGGAAAGCCCGTGATGAGTGAACCACAGACCCAGGCCGCCCCGATCATCGACGAGCGTCCCGCCATCGTGCTGACCGGAGCCAGCCGTGGCATCGGTCATGCGACTGTCAAGAAGTTCTCTGCCGAGGGCTGGCGCGTCATCACCTGTTCGCGCCATGCCTTCTCTACCCGCTGCCCCTGGCCGTCCGGACCGGAAGATCACATCCAGATCGATCTGTCGGATCCTGAAAACCTCGGCTACGCCGTGCAGGAAATCCGGCGCCGGCTGGAGCCGAATGGGTCGAAGCTCCACGCGCTTGTCAACAATGCCGGCATCAGCCCGAAGGACGATGGCGGCCAGCGGCTCGACAGCCTGTCGACGCCGATGCACATCTGGCGGCACGTGTTTCAGGTCAACTTCTTTGCCCCGATCATGCTGGCCCGTGGCCTGTTCAAGGAGCTGGAAACCGCGCGAGGCTCGATCGTCAATGTGACGTCAATTGCCGGCATGCGGGTTCATCCATTTGCCGGAACGGCTTATGCGACGTCCAAGGCCGCCCTTGCAGCACTGACACGCGAGATGGCGGCTGATTTCGGCCCGCATGGCATTCGCGTCAATGCAATCGCGCCGGGCGAAATCGACACCTCGATCCTGTCTCCGGGGACGGAGAAACTGATCGACGCCATCCCCTTGCGCCGCCTTGGTCAGCCGGACGAGGTTGCCGAGACCATCCACTTTCTGTGCACGGCGCCGTCCTCATATGTCACAGGATCAGAGATCCATATCAACGGCGGCCAGCATGTTTAGTTTGGTTGGATGAAGCGAGTTTGTATCCTGCGGCGCTAATATATTGGTTGTATTTTCAAAATTGTTCCAGGCGATTTCAGGGGATATGGTTCGCGACTGCAGTATCTACCCTTCACTGAATTTTAATGCCGTTGAGTAAATTTTCTAGATAGGTGTTTTTGCGAATGAGGTGACGAGATGAGAAACTACATGCCCCGATTGAGCATAACGCAAAGTATTTCTACAACTTCAGCGTTTCTTGTAATACTCGCACTTCTTGTGGTGGGTGTGATTGTCAATTCCGTGATGACAAACAACGCCCACCAGAATGCCGTCAATCAGCAGAATGCCAGTCTGCGAATTGCGGCTACGATCCTTGAGCGGGACATTCCCGGGCTGAAGGTCCGTTGGGGGTCAGGCGGGTCAGTTCAGCGGATCGAGGTAGAGAGCCTCCCGACATTTGACAACCACGCAATTATTGACACCGTTGGCCGTATGACAGGAGAGACAGCGACAGTCTTTGCGTGGGACCCTGCCCAGCAAGACTTCGTGCGAATGACGACCAACATCATCAAGTCCGATGGCAACCGCGCAGTTGGGACGCCCCTCGGCAAAACTGGCGCCGTCTATCCGGTTGCCATGAAGGGGCAGACCTACAAGGGTGAAGCTGTGATCCTCGGCAAGCCCTATTTCACAATCTATCAGCCAATCGTGAATTCGAGCAATCAGCCAGTAGGTATTCTTTATGCTGGAGTGGAGCGGACGAAGATCATGGCGGGCGTCTCCGAAATGATGGTCAAACTGGCGATGGCGATAATCCCCGTCGTGCTTGTTGTTATCGTTGTTACGGCTTTTCTCGCTCGTCGCCTGCTGCGTCCCGTAACAGAGTTGGCGCAGACCACGGAATTGATCGCGGACGACAACCTGGATGTCGAGGTACCCTATCTCACTCGTGTCGACCAGATCGGCATGATGGCCAAGGCGGTCGCTACATTGAAAGGCAAGTCCTTTGAGCGCCGGCAACTGGCGAGCGCCCAGGAACAATCGGATTCCGAACGCGAAGCCCGCCAGCAAGATGTTTTGCGCCGTGTCGAGCAGTTTCGCGCCAATGTACGCAGTCTGTTGTCTGGTGTCTCGGACACTGCCAGCGGACTGACTGACACGGCGCGGGACTTGACTGACATCGCCAGGGGTAGTGCAGGGCATGCAACTGAAACACAGTCGGCATCCAACGAGGCCACGAGCAACGTGCAGACAGTTGCCAGCGCAGCCGAGGAACTTGCCGCGTCGATTGGGGAAATTCGTCGTCAGGTCGCTCAGACCGCAAATGTCGTCGGCAAGGCGACCCAGGGAACTCGTGTAACCAATGAAAAGGTTGAAGGGCTTGCCGCATCGGCAGCGAAGATCGGCGAGGTGGTAACCCTCATCCAGGCTATTGCCGAGCAGACGAATCTCTTGGCACTGAACGCAACGATTGAAGCTGCGCGAGCAGGGGAAGCCGGACGGGGCTTCGCGGTGGTTGCTGCTGAGGTGAAGGAACTCGCAACCCAGACATCGAGGGCGACAGAGGAGATCAGTGCGCAGATTTCAGCTATCCAGTCCGCGACAGATGAATCTGTACAAGCAATTGCTGCGATCACAAGAACCATGGAGGAAGTGAACAGCTACACCAATGCAATTGCTTCCGCTGTTGAAGAGCAAGGTGCAGCCACAACCGAAATCTCTCGAAACGTACAGCAAGCAGCCTACGGAACCACCGCTGTGTCCAGCAATGTTGAACAACTGTCCAAAGCAGTCGAGAACACGGCAAACTCGGCAGAAAGTGTTCTCGGTGCTTCAAACGATCTCTCTGAACGCACCGGTATTCTGCGGCGGGAGATTGATACCTTCCTCAAGGAGGTTGCTGCAGCCTGACCGAATCATCTGGTATCGGTGGGCTGTGCCCACTGGTACCTGCCCTTGCGCCACTTCTTTCCAACGCAACATTCTTGGATTGAATTGGCTACAAGGTATTTCTTTTGGGTTGAATTCAACGCTTAGTTTCTACGAGTGAAACCGGTTTAGGGAAGGCTTAACCGGTCAAGGCTGCAAACTCCCCGGAGGCTGCAATTGGGGATCGCAGAATGAATTTGACCCAACGTAAAATTTCAATTGGTTATCGGCTCTATGGATTGCTTGTCCTGTTTGCGCTCGGGCTGGCTGGCTTGATCGCTGTCGAGTCCTGGCGCCAGTCCCATGCCTTGACGGCGTTGAAGCAGGCGGAGTTGCGCAGCCTGACTGAAACGGCCGTCGGCGTGCTGGCTGATCACTACAAGATGGCTCAGGATGGCAAGCTGACCGCCGAAGAGGCAAAAATACGTGCTTTCGATGTGTTGCGCGCCATGCGCTATGGTGGTGGCAACTATTTTGTCGTTCAGAGCATGGGAGCGGGCTACCCCGTTGTGATGCATCCGGCGCGTCCGGACCTCGTCGGCACTGACCAGACCACATTGGCCGACGCCAATGGCAAGCTGTTTGCCAAGGAAATGGGCGACATTGCCCTTCGGGCCGGCAAGGGCACCGTGCAGTATGTCTGGCCGAAGGCCGGCGGTGAGGCGCCCGTTGGCAAGATCTCCTATTTCGAAGCGTTCCGGCC
This sequence comes from Pannonibacter sp., assembly GCF_051860505.1. Lineage (NCBI taxonomy): Bacteria > Pseudomonadati > Pseudomonadota > Alphaproteobacteria > Hyphomicrobiales > Stappiaceae > Pannonibacter > Pannonibacter sp. The sequence goes on from NZ_JBHYDX010000004.1 coordinate 82,037, forward strand.
CTGGAACATGTTTGTCCTGACCGGCGTCTACATGGATGACCTCTCGGCAATTTTCTGGGCTGATTTCCAGACACGTCTGGGCCTCGGGCTTGGTCTTCTGGCGATCCTGGCTGTCGTTGCAGGGTTGATCGTGCGCTCCATCACGGCACCATTGAAGTCGCTTCAAGGTGCGATGCTGAACCTTGCCGAAGGCCAGGTCGATGTCGCAATTCCAGGCCTCGAGCGCGGTGACGAGATCGGTGACATGAGCCGCACGGTAGCCGTCTTCCAGACCAATGCCCGTGAACGCAACCATCTTCAGGATGAGCAGGCACTCGAACAGAAGGCGCAACACGACCGCCAGATCCAGATCGAATCGGCCGTGACCGAGTTCCGCTCCACGGTCGACGCGCTTCTGTCGGCTGTTGCCCAGAGCACCCATGAAATGGAAACGACCGCCGGCACGCTGTCGAACATTGCCAGGGCCTCCTCGGAGCGGACCTCCACGGCGGCCAGCGCCTCGACCGAAGCGTCCAGCAACGTGCAGTCTGTCGCCAGTGCCGCCGAGGAATTGTCCGCGTCGATTGCCGAAATCAGTGGTCAGGTCGCCCGAACCAGCCAGATCGTTGCCAAGGCAACCCAGAGCACCCTCGTGACAAACCAGAAGGTCTCGTCGCTCGCATTGGCTGCCAACAAGATCGGCGAAGTGGTTACGCTCATCCAGGCGATTGCCGAGCAGACCAATCTGCTGGCCTTGAACGCGACCATTGAGGCCGCCCGCGCCGGCGACGCCGGACGAGGCTTTGCGGTCGTTGCTGCCGAAGTCAAGGAACTGGCCAACCAGACCTCCAAGGCAACGGAAGAAATCGGGTCGCAAATCTCGGCCATCCAGGCTTCGACCGGCGAAGCCGTCCAGGCGATCCAGGAGATTGCCGCGACCATGCAGACGGTTGATGGCTACACCACCGAGATTGCTGCATCGGTCGAGCAGCAAGGTGCTGCGACCAATGAGATCAGTCACAATGTGCAGCAGGCGACCCGCGGCACCATGGAGGTCTCGCAGGACATCCATAGCCTTGCGGCATCCGTGAACCAGACAAGCGAAGCTGCTGGTCAGGTGCTCGGTGCATCCGGGCGCGTCAGCGACCAGACCGAGCGTTTGCGCGCCGCTTTTGATCGGTTTGTATCGACCGTCGCAGCGGCCTGATCTTGCAAGTGCATGACGATGAGGAAAGGGGGCGCAACGCCCCCTTTTTTTGTGCGCCGCGAAGAAAATGACCTCGGGATGTGCCTTGCCAAGGGTTTGAGTTGATCAAGACTGGTGGCGAAAGAGCAACGTCTACGAAGAGAACAATATTCTCCAATGCCGTGAAGTGACGCGTCTCTGCGTTGCCAGGGTCTGGATGCTTTCCAAGATTGAAATTATTCAAATGTGTATTTCATGCGTTCTTTCCGCAATAAATAGAAAAGCCAACTAATAAACTCACATGGTATAATGTAATTTCAAGTAATTTTAAAAATATACATAGCCTTAAGAAAATGATGTCAGAGAAGCCTGGGGTGAGACTGCAATTGCACTTACATCGAGGTTCCGATGACTCAATTCATTCGAATGTTCAACGACATTCGCCTGTTCTTCAAGGTCTCTGGCGGGCTGGTTTCCCTTCTTGTTCTGATTGCTGCAATTGGGGCGACAGCAATTTACACGCTGGTAGGCCTTTCGCAGCGCAGCGAAATTTCGGACAGGGCGTTGGTCACTCTCACCGACCTCCAGAGCCTGTCGGTGGAACGGGAGTCTTTTCTGCGCCATCCGGCCCCCGAAGGTGGCGAGCGGGTTTCGCTCGCCCTGTCTGGCATCAGCAGCACGCTGGATGGCCTGGCCGAGGCGCTGGCTGCCGAACCTCAGTCGTTGGCAAGCGTCGAGATCGCCCGCGAAAAGGCAATCGCCTTTGAGGCAACTTTCGCGATGGTTCGGCAAGACAGTCAATCGCTGGCCGACAAACTGGTGGTGATCGACCGGGCAACGGCGCAACTCGACAGCCTGACCCGAACCATTGGCAACGAGTTGCAACGCCAGCAGCGAGACGCCGCTGATGCGTCGATCCTGGCTGAGGCTTCCCAGAACGACTTGCGCAGGCTGAGCCGGACAGCCAGTGACATGCAGGCGCAGATTGCGTTCCTGCAGTCGGTGTTCGGCAAGGGTGCCGATTTCAACCCTGGCGGCATGCCGCAGGACCTGCGCAACAAGGTTGATGCAGCGCTGGTACAGATCAAGGCGAATGCGCTCAAGCTTGTATCGTCTCGTCTGCAGGTCGTTCAGAAGCAGACCGGCGACAGGATGGGCGGGGAAGCCGAGGCCTTGGCGACGCTGCTGCCCGGCTTGCTTGATGCGTTTAGCCAGGAGGATGTTGACAGCCGGAGAATGGATGCAACTGACCGGCTGAACGCGCTGGCCTCGCTGACGACCGACGCCCGCCTTGCAGTCTACGCAGCGCTTGATCAGGCGCTTGATGTGTCCAATGCGATGCAGAAAAGACTGGCATCACTGAGCACCATCGGTCAGCAGGCGCTTGAAATCGCCGGATCGATCTCGACCGTCAAGAACGGCACCACGAGCTTTCTGACTGGAACCGGTGACATTGCTCCTGATGCCGTGGAGGCGGAAATCGATATGCTTGGCATGTATGCGATGCAGATGGAGGGGGCCAGCGCGCAGGTCCCGGCCGCTGCAACCGCAATCGCTGCCATGCCGAAGGCGCTGGAGGACTACGCTGCGGCCTTTACCGCAATCAGGGCAGCGAAAGCCAACCTGGAGGAAAACCGCACCGAACTCGATCGGCTCACGGTTCTGCTGCAGGATACGGTGACCGGGCTTGCCAGTGCCCAGTCTGCCGCCAACCGGTCTGCCGGACAGGCTGCTGTCACCACCATTGGCGTGTCGGTTGTTGTGGCCATTCTTGTCGGGCTTGGTCTTGCCTTCGCCTTGAACAATGTCATCACCAACCCGATCCGAGCAATGACAGCGACGATGCGGCGTCTTGCGGCTGGCGATACGGCAACCGATGTGCCCGGACTTGAGAGGGGCGATGAGATCGGTGACATGGGACGGGCAGTTCAGGTGTTCAAGGACAATGCCGTTGAACGGATCCGTCTGGAAGCCCGGAGCCAGACCGAGACGGAGACCCAGCGCCGACGTCAGGACATGATCGAGCATCTCGTCGGCTCCTTCCGCATGACCGCGCAGGAATTGATCGGTTCGGTTGAGGCAACGGCCCAGGGGCTTGGCGAAACCGCACAGACATTGACTGAAATCGCCCGCGTCAGTGCCACGCGCGCCGACGAGACGGAAGCCGCCGCTGGCGCTGCAACTGACAGTGTCGAAAGCGTTGCCGGTGCTGCCGAACAACTGGCAGCATCGATCAACGAGATCGGCCAGCAGGTCTCTCTGACAACCCGGATTGTAAGCGAAGCAACTGTCGGAACCCGCGAAACCAATGCCAAGGTGACAAGCCTTGCCGCCGCTGCCGAGAAGATCGGTGAAGTGGTGACGCTGATCCAGAGCATCGCCGCCCAGACCAACCTTCTTGCGCTGAATGCCACGATCGAGGCAGCCCGTGCTGGTGAAGCCGGTCGCGGCTTTGCCGTGGTGGCGGCAGAGGTCAAGGAACTCGCCAACCAGACATCGCGGGCAACCGAGGAAATCTCCGCCCAGATTTCGGCGATCCAGCTGGCCACTGATGAGTCCGCAGAAGCGATTGCCAGTATCAGCCGCGTCATGGACCAGGTGAACGACTACACAAGCTCGATTGCTTCGGCAGTGACCGAGCAGAGTGCGGCCACCAGCAACATCTCGCAAAATGTCAGGCGGGCGGCGGCCGGAACAACATCGGTCTCGGGCAACATGACCGGGCTGTCGGCGGCGGTGGACGAGACAGCACGTTCGGCCGAACGTGTCCTGTCCGCGTCAAGCGACGTCAACGATAAAACCCGGCATCTGAAGCTGGAGGTTGACCGGTTCCTCGAAGCCGTTGCCGCTGCTTGAGGTCAGGACGGAAGACAGGTGATGCTGAAAACAGCGGCCCCGGAGCGGCATCGCGCTCCGGGGCCGCTTTGTCTGTCGTATCAGGCTGCAGCAACAGCGCGCTTGGCCATCACGGTCACGAGATTGGCGCGGTAGTCGGCCGAGCCATGGATGTCGGACAGCATGTCGTCCGCAGGCACGCTGATCGAGGCGACGGCATCTGCGGACCAGTTGGCACTGAGGGCTGCTTCCATGGCCGGGATGCGGAATACGCCGCTCTGCCCGGCACCGGTCGCAGCGACGCGGACCGAACCATCCTTGAAGCGGGCGACGAAGACGCCAGCCATGGCATAGCGCGAGGCCGGGTTCGGGTACTTGGCGTAGGCTGACTTTTCCGGCACCGGGAAGCTGATCGCGGTGATGATCTCGTTCTCCTCAAGCGCGGTATCGAACATGCCGGTGAAGTAACCTTCAGCAGCGATGTCGCGCGCGCTGGTGTGAACCGTCGCCCCGAGCGCCATCACGGCTGAAGGGTAGTCCGCTGCCGGGTCATTGTTGGCGACTGAGCCGCCAATGGTGCCCATGTGGCGGACGTGCGGGTCGCCAATGCCGCCGGCGAGCTTGGCAAGGCCGGGGATCAGGCGCTGGACCAGCGCGGAGCTGGCCACGTCTGCATGCTTGGTTCCGGCTCCGATACGCAGGCTGCCGCCAGCCTCGGTGATACCCTGAAGCTCGGCAATCTGGCCAAGGTCGATGAGATCGCTTGGTGCTGCCAGGCGCTGCTTCATGGTCGGGATCAGGGTCTGGCCGCCGGCGAGGAACTTGCCGTCATCAGCCTTGGCCATCAAGCTGGCCGCTTCGCTGACCGATCCGGCGCGGTGATAATTGGTTTCATACATCGTGTTCGTGCTCCCTTGGGGAAAGCGTGAAGGGGAACCGGGGCTGGCGCTGCCGTATCAGCGCGCCAGCCCGCTGCCATTGGTCACTCGGCTGCCATCGCCCGGCGGCTGTCCTGGATGGCCTTCCAGACGCGCTCCGGTGTCGCCGGCATGGCCATCTCGCGGATGCCGAGCGCGTCGGTGATGGCGTTGATGACGGCCGGGGGCGAGCCGATCGCGCCGGCTTCGCCGCAGCCCTTCATGCCGAGCGGGTTGCCCGGGCAGATGGTCTCCGTCGTCATCAGCGTGTAGGACGGCACGTCGTCCGCGCGCGGCATGGCGTAGTCCATGAACGAGCCGGTGATCAGCTGACCACCTTCGTCATAGGCGGCGTTCTCCAGAAGCGCCTGCCCGATGCCCTGGGTCAGACCGCCATGCACCTGGCCCTCGACGATCATCGGGTTGATGATCTTGCCGAAGTCATCCGCAGCCACGAAATTGATGATCTGCGTCTTGCCGGTTTCCGGATCGATCTCGACCTCGCAGACATAGGTGCCAGCGGGGAAGGTGAAGTTCGACGGATCGTAGAACGCGCCTTCCTTGAGGCCCGGCTCCATGCCTGCCGGCAGGTTGTGGGCCGTGTAGGCGGCGAGTGCCACCTGGAAGAAGGGCAGGGCCTTGTCCGTGCCGGCAACCTTCAGCTGGCCGCCTTCGAAGACGATATCACCTTCAGCTGCTTCCATCAGGTGCGCGGCGATCTTTTTGGCCTTTGCCTCGACCTTGTCGAGGGCCTTGACGATGGCCGACATGCCAACCGCGCCGGACCGCGAGCCGTAAGTGCCCATGCCGAACTGCACCTTGTCGGTGTCGCCATGCACGATCGACACACTGTCGGTGTCGACGCCGAAGCGATCCGAGATCAGCTGGGCGAAGGTGGTCTCATGACCCTGGCCATGGCTGTGCGAGCCCGTCAGGACCTCGATGGTGCCAACTGGATTGACGCGTACCTCGGCCGATTCCCAGAGGCCGACGCCTGCGCCGAGCGACCCGACTGCCGCCGAAGGCGCAATGCCGCAGGCCTCGATGTAGCAGGACAGGCCAATGCCGCGCAGCTTGCCGCGCCGAGCCGCCTCGGCCTTGCGGGCGGGGAAGCCGGCATAGTCGACAGCCTTCAGCGCCGCATCCAGCGTGGCGTCATAGTCGCCCGCGTCGTAGCACATGATCACCGGCGTCTGGTGCGGGAAGGCGCGGATGAAGTTGCGGCGGCGGAACTCGGCCGGGTCCAGCTCGACTTCGCGTGCAGCCGTTTCCATCATGCGTTCAACCAGATAGGTCGCCTCGGGTCGTCCGGCACCACGGTAGGCGTCGACCGGCGTGGTGTTGGTGTAAACGGCCTTTACGTTGCAGAAGATGGCCGGGATGTCGTACTGGCCCGACAACAGCGTCGCATAGAGGTAGGTCGGCACCGATGACGAGAACAGCGACATGTAAGCGCCGATGTTCGCGATGGTGTTGACGCGGAAGCCGATGATCTTGTGGTTGGCGTCCAGCGCCAGTTCGGCCTCAGACCGGTGATCGCGGCCATGGGCGTCCGTGAGGAAGGCCTCTGTCCGGTCGCTGACCCACTTCACCGGACGGCCAACGCGCTTGGATGCCCACAGGCAGACCATCTCTTCCGGGTAGATGTAGATCTTCGAGCCGAAACCGCCGCCCACATCCGGCGCAATGACGCGCAGCTTGTGCTCGGGTGCGATGTTGTAGAAGGCCGACAGCACCAGGCGCGCCACATGCGGGTTCTGCGAGGTGGTGTGCAGCGTGAAGTGCTCCTCGGCCGCATCATAGTCGGCAAGCGCCGCACGCGGCTCCATCGGGTTCGGCACCAGACGGTTGTTGGTGATGTCGAGCTTGGTCACATGGGCTGCCTTGGCGAAGGCCGCACTGGTGGCGGCCTCGTCGCCGATGACCCAGTCATAGATCAGGTTGCCGGGGGCTTCCGGATGGAGCTGCGGTGCGCCGGGTTCCAGTGCCGCGGCCGGGTCGACGATGACCGGCAGTTCCTCATAGGAAACGACGACAGCTTCTGCCGCATCCCGGGCCTGGCCCTGGGTCTCGGCGATGACAACGGCCACCGCCTGTCCGGCGTAGCGCACGATCTCCGGTTCCAGCGCGCGCCAGGCACCCATCTTCATCGGCGTGCCGTCGCGCGAATGGATCATCCAGCCGCAGATGAGGTTGCCGACGCCGTCGCCGACCAGCTGCTCACCCGTGAGCACGGCCTCGACACCGGGCATTTCCAGCGCCGCGCTGGCATCAATCCCGGTGATCCGGGCGTGGGCATGCGGCGAGCGCACGAAAGCCGCAAAGGTCATGCGCGCGGCCGTCATGTCGTCGGTGTACCGGCCCTTGCCGGTGATGAAGCGCTTGTCTTCCTTGCGCAGGGCACGAGCCCCGATGCCTTGAACTCCCATGGACGTTCTCCCTCAGGCAGCGTCTTGCTGCGTGTCCGGCCCGGCTGGTGCCGCCTCCTCACGGCCGTGATCCAGCCTGCCGGTCCAGTTCAGATGTCCCGCGCGGCGTCCGCGCAGGTGGGAAACTGAAGCGTGCCGCTTACTCGGCCGCCGTGCGCATGCCGGCCATCTGGTCAGCTGCGGCTTTGATCGCCTTGACGATGTTGTGGTAGCCGGTGCAGCGGCAGATGTTGCCTTCCAGCTCGTGGCGGATGGTGGCCTCATCGAGGTTTGCGCCATGCCGTTCGATCATGTCGACCGCGGCCATGATCATGCCGGGCGTGCAGAAGCCGCATTGCAGGCCATGATGCTCGCGGAACGCAGCCTGCACCGGATGCAGATCTGCCCCGTTGGCCAGTCCTTCAATCGTGGTGACGGTTGCCCCGCTCGCCTGGGCCGCCAGCATGGTGCAGGACTTCACGGCCTTGCCGTTCACATGCACGACGCAGGCGCCGCACTGCGATGTATCGCAGCCGACATGCGTTCCGGTCAGGCCCTGGGCCTCCCGCAGATAGTGAACCAGCAAGGTGCGGTCTTCGACATCGGCCGAGACCTTCTTGCCGTTCACGGTCATGGATACTTTCGCCATGCTTTTGTTCCTCCCTCAGGTCTGCCCGACCGGTTCGCGTCACCGTCAGGCAGGGTCATGTCATGGATTTACGTTGTCTTTTTGCGTCCGGACCGGTCTTGTCTTCGCTCCGATGGTCACCTCAGCTTGCCAGCGCGAGAACTGCGATAACCGCAGCCAGCGCGATCAGGCCCCACATGACGGGGCCACCGAAACTGCCTTTGGCCGCGGCTTCCTCGACCTTGCCTTCCGCGTCCACAACGGCCTGGCCGATCCGGTGTTCCACGTCGACTGCCGCGTGAACGACAGCTTCGCCAGCCTGGGTCATGGCGATGGTCCGGGCCTCTTCCAGCACCGCCACATCCGGGTCCGAGACATCGGCCTCGTCGTCCTGAGCGCCAGACGCGGCACCCGCAACCATCTGCGAGAACTTGCCGAAGAAATCGTCGGCCATCTTGCGCGCCGTGGAATCGATCAGGCGGCTGCCCAGCTGGGCCAGTTTTCCGCCCACCTGCGCCCGAGCGGTGTAGGTCAGGATCGTTCCGTCACCGTCTTCGGTCAGCTTCACATCCGCGCCGCCCTTGGCAAAACCGGCGACGCCGCCCTTGCCTTCGCCGGTGATCGTGTAGCTTTGGGGCGGGTTGATGTTCTCGAGCGTGACGACGCCGGTAAAATGGGCTTTCACCGGGCCGATTTTCGAGGTGACAGATGCCGTCATCTGCGTCGGCGACGTCATTTCCAGGCTTTCACAGCCAGGAATGCAAGCCTTCAGCACCTCGGGATCGTTCAGGGCGTTCCACACATCGTTGCGTGGCGCGGGAATACGGTACTCACCCGACATGTCCATGACGGTCCAGCCTCCCTTCAATTGGCACCCGGCCAGTCCGGGGCCCTGCCGTGCCACAAGTTTTACGTGCTGCCATCTCTTGCGCCGTAAGGAGGAAGCAGCACGTAAAACTTGCGGCGCGGCGTCGCGTCACCGCGAGAGTGTCGAACCTTGGGGCCACTGGCAAGCAGGGTCCGAAAAGAAGTCGCCCCCGATCTCCGAATGGAACGTCAGGCGCCAACTCCTGCTGCCGTGCGTCTCCTCCAAGTTTGCCCGGCTGCGATCCAACGGATGCTAGACTGCCCCCGACCGTCTGGTCCGGCAAGCGAGTTTCCCTTGCGACAGTGAGTAGTTGTCTCAAGGCTGAGACAAGACAGGTCTTTCGTGCCGTCAGCCCGTCGCGACGGCCAGTGCAGGGTGTGCCCTTTCAGCCATCCAGACCGTGCTGCGCGAGCTTCCGGTAAATCGTTGCCCGGCTGATGCCAAGGTCGCGGGCGGCGGCCGACACATTGCCGCGGGCGCGGGCCAAGGCCCGGCGCAGCGCAGCGCGTTCGCCTCCCCGGACCTCTCCTTCCTGTTCTCCCAGATAGGTGGCCGCCGCAGGCGCTGCGGCAAGCACTGCATCCGTCAGTTCCAGGACCTTGCGCGCCTGCCGCGTCGCGCCGACGATGACATCGTCAGCATCAAGCGCCAGCAACGATACACCGGTTGTGCCATGACCGTCGGCAACGACGATGCGACAACCTGGAAAGGCAGAGCGGAACAGGTCGCTCTCCACCGCGCGCGCGCTTTCAGCAACGATCATTCCCAACATCTGCGCATAGGGAAGCTCAAGGTCGCGACGGCAGCTTGAGACGTCGATGACGCCAGCCATCTGGCCAAGCGGGTCGAAGATCGGGGCCCCCATGCAGCTCATGGAGATATTGTCTGCCCGGAAATGCTGGTCCTGATGGATCACGACCGCTCGGCGCTCAGCGACGCAAGTTCCGATACCGTTCGTGCCTTCCATCGCCTCACTCCAGATCGCTCCCGAAGTCAGGCCCCATGTGTCGAAGTCGAGGGCATCGCCTGCCAGTCGTTTCGTCTCGAGGACAAGGCCCTCCGCATCGGTCAGAAGGACAGAGCAGCCGCTGCCGCCGAGCGTAGAATAAAGCCGCTCCAGGGTTGGCAGGGCGATCTGAATCAGGGACGCCGAACGTTCTCGGGCCTGTTCCAGTCGTGGTGCTTCGACGCGGTGGGCAGGTCTGCGAGCGGAGGGATCCAGTCCGTGATAGACCATTGAGCGTCGCCAGGAAGCCGCAACGCCGGATGTGGCGGCACAGACCTTGCTATTGACCGTTGCAGCCACGCGATCCGCATGGCTCTGCCCGCGTCCTGGAACGCCCAGCATGGTTTCTCCTCCCAACGCGGGCTCTTGTGGCCCGCTTGTCTCCTCTTGATATGCTAGGCGATCAAATCCTGGCGGTCTTGTCAAAAGCTTTCGCATTTATCGCCGGGAAAGCCGCTCACGTGTCCGTGCAGGGGCGGAATTCGGGCTGGATTGATTGACCGGGCGGCGCGCCCGGCCTAATGGCTTTCTTCTGGTTTTCTTTCGCAGTTGAAAAGGTCACGCCGTGCCCGACACGCCGGTTTCCGCCGCTCCGCAGTCTTCGTCCCTTCCGCGCGCCGGCCAGCCGCCGCTGCAGCGCTGGCCCGTCGTGCTCGAAACGGCCGGCTGGAAGGACTACGCCCTTCTCGACATGGGGCGCGGCCAGAAGCTGGAACGCTATGGCCGCTTCACCGTGGTGCGCCCGGAGCCGCAGGCGATGGGAACACCGCGCCTGAAGCCGGCCGTCTGGGAGCGGGCCGACGCGGTCTTCACCGGCGACGTGGACGAGGAGGGCCCCGGCCGCTGGAAGTTCGCCGGCAGCGTGCCCGAGACCTGGGAAATGGCCTATGGGCCGGCGCGCTATTTCGGGCGTTTCATGTCCTTCCGCCATGTCGGCGTGTTCCCCGAGCAGGCCCCGCACTGGGATTGGGTGATGGAGAAGGTGCGTGCGGCAAAGGCCGCCGAGCCGGACCGCCCGATCAAGGTGCTAAATCTCTTCGGCTACACCGGCCTTGCCTCGCTGCTGCCGGCCACGGCCGGGGCGCAGGTAACCCACGTCGATGCCTCCAAGAAGGCCATCGCCTATGCGCGCGAAAACCAGGACCTCTCCGGCCTGAACGACCTGCCGATCCGCTGGATCCTCGAGGATGCGAGCAAGTTCGTGGCCCGTGAAGTGCGTCGCGGCAGCACCTATGACGGCATCATACTTGATCCGCCGAAATACGGCCGCGGCCCCAAGGGCGAGGTGTGGGACCTGTTCGTGAACCTGCCCGAGATGCTGGACATGCTGCGGCAACTCCTGTCGCCCAACGCACTGTTCATGATCCTGACCGCCTATGCCATCCGCGCCTCGTTCCTGTCCGTGCATGAGCTGATGGCCGAGACGCTGGCCAGGCAGGGCGGCCTGCTGGAATCGGGCGAACTGGTCATCCGCGAGGAGAACGGCCCGCGCGCCCTCTCCACCTCCCTCTTTTCCCGCTGGAGCGGCGCATGAGCGAAACTTCCCGTCCGCGCGTCGGCGCGGTGAAGCAGATCACCAGCCACTCCAACCCGATCATCAAGGACATTAAGAGCCTGGTGGCGCTGCGCAAGCACCGGACCCAGACCGGCCTGTTCGTGGCCGAGGGGTTGAAGCTCGCCACCGACGCTCTCGCCGCCGGCTGGACGGTGCGCTATCTCGCCATCGGTCCGGAAGCGCGCGACAACCCGGTGGCGCAGAAGGCTGCAGCAACCGCAAAGGCCCGCGGGGCGCTGATCCTCGAGGTCAACACGCCGATCCTCGAGGCGATCACCCGCAAGGACAATCCGCAGATGGTGGTGGGCGTCTACGAGCAGCAGATGCTGCCGCTCGAGGCCATCGATCCACGCGCATCAACCGTCTGGATTGCCCTCGACCGGGTGCGGGATCCTGGCAACCTCGGCACGATCATTCGGACCGCCGATGCCGTCGGCGCGTCGGGCGTCATCCTCATCGGCGACTGCACCGATCCTTTCGCGGTGGAAGCCGTGCGCGCGACGATGGGCTCGCTGTTTCATGTGCCGCTGGTCAAGACGAGCCCGGAGGCCTTCAAAGCCTTCGTCGGCCGCTGGCCGGGCACGGTAGTGGCGACCCATCTGGAAGGCTCGGTCGACTACCGCACCGTCGACTACACCGAGCCGGCGCTGTTGGTGATGGGCAACGAGCAGCAGGGCCTGTCGGCAGACCTCGCCGCCGCCTGCAAGACGCTGGTTCGCATCCCGCAGGCCGGGCAGGCGGACAGTCTAAATCTCGCTGTCGCTACGGGAATTGCGCTTTACGAGATCCGCCGCAAGCATCTCGCCCTATAACGGGGTCAGTGATCAGACTTTCGCAGCAGGAGCCTTGGCATGCGTCTCTTTGTCTTCGGCGTCGGGTTTTCGTCCCGCGCCTTCATCGAGCGGGTGAAGCACCGGTTCGAGTGGATTGGCGGCACGACGCGGTCGCAGGACAAGGCCGAACGGCTCCGCGCGTTGGGCGTCGAGCCTTTTCTGTTCGACGGCACCGCGCCGGGCGCGGGCATTGCTGCCGCGCTGGCGACTGCCACCCATGTGCTGTTGTCGATCGGACCGGACGAGGCCGGCGATCCGGCGTTGGTCCACCATGGCCGCGACATCGCCGCCGCCCGGCCGGAGTGGATCGGGTATCTTTCGACCGTCGGCGTCTACGGCGATCATGACGGGGCCTGGGTCGACGAGGACACGCCCTGCAAGCCGGTTTCCAAGCGCTCGGTGCAGCGCGTCGACGCTGAGAACGCCTGGCTCGCCTTCGGCCGGGAGGCTGACCTGCCAATCCAGATCTTCCGCCTGTCGGGGATCTACGGCCCTGGGCGCAACGCCTTCGAGAACTTCAAGAAGGGCACGGCCAAGCGGCTGATCAAGCCGGGCCAGGTCTTCAACCGCATTCATGTGGCCGACATCGCCGGTGCGCTGGAAGCCTCGATGGCCCGGCCGCAAACCCGTATTTTGAATGTGACTGACGATGAGCCAGCGCCGCCACAGGACGTGGTCACCTATGCGGCGGAACTCATGGGCGTGGCGCCACCGCCGGAACAGGATTTCGAGACCGCCGAACTCTCACCAATGGCGCGCTCGTTCTACGGCGAGAACAAGCGGGTCTCCAATGCGCGTGTGAAAGCCGAACTGGGCTACCGGTTCCAGTTTCCCGACTACCGCATCGCGCTGAGCGCGCTGAAGGCGGCCGGCGAAGCGGACTGATCCGCCAGCCGCCCTTGCATGTCACTTCGGCTGGGCAACCATGCGCAGATAAGGCTTCAGCGTCTTCCAGCCATCCGGGAACTTCGCCTTGGCAGCCTCGTCATTGAGCGACGGCACGATGATGACGTCCTCGCCCGAGGTCCAGTTGGCCGGCGTCGCGACCTGGTGCTTGGCGGTGAGCTGCAGTGAGTCGATGACGCGCAGCACTTCGTCGAAGTTGCGACCCGTCGAGGCCGGGTATTCGATCTTCAGCTTGATCTTCTTGTCCGGGCCGATGACGAACAGCGAGCGCACCGTAAAAGTGTCGCTGGCGTTTGGATGGATCATGCCATAGAGGCTGGCGACCGTGCGGGCCGGATCGGCAATCAACGGGAAGTTCAGCGCCACGCCTTGCGTGTCCTTGATGTCGCCGATCCAGGCATGGTGATCCTCGATCGGATCGACCGAGACGCCGAAGACCTTGACGCCACGCTTGTCGAACTCGTCCTTCAGCTTGGCGGTCATGCCAAGCTCGGTGGTGCAGACCGGCGTGAAGTCCTTCGGATGCGAAAACAGGACAGCCCAGTGGCCATCGATGGCTTCGTGGAACCGCAGCGGGCCAGAGGTGGTGTCGACTTCGAAATCAGGCGCAAGATCGCCGAGAAGCAGGGCGGACATGGGATTTACTCCAGGTGGCTGGATCATAAGAAGATGCCGGTCGGAGGGGTTTGAAACCGGCAAAATGGTCGTACCACAAGACAAACATGGATACGCCTCTTGAAATTGCCGCAGTTCTATACCACCTTGGGGGTGCAAGGGGTTGCGATATCCCGTTTTGGGCGATCCTGGTGGTGCAGATTGAGCGGTTTAACCGCTGGTTAACCACAAGGCCGCAAACTTGCGTAAGGTTGCCACAAGCCGTGAGCGGTAGTCTGTGCCAACGTTTCAATCATAACTGTCATCAAGACGTTTCAAAGTCCGGCTATTCGGCTGGAATATCAAGACGTAATGAGTAATTAACGGAAGTAAGTCCATGGATCATGGAAACGTAAAATGGTTCGATATGCATCGTGGTATCGGTGCAATCGAACCCCAGGAAGGCGATGATGTGCTGGTCGAGATCGACAGCCTCCGCCGCTCCGGCATCGAGACGCTGAAGGAGGGCCAGCTTGTGGCCTTCGATATGGCGTTCCGGGCCGGACGGGGCCTTGCCGAGCATGTAAAGGTACTCTGACGGCCAAGCCCGCAGCGCGCCTTCCCGGCTGCTGCTGCAGGGGATTCTGTCACGGTATCAGACGACGAAGGGCGGAGTGATCCGCCCTTTTTTGTTGCTCCGAATTTCCTGCTGCAAACCGTCAGGCTGCTTCTCGCCCTTCCAGGGGGCCGCGTTTCAGCGACTGTACAAACCGGGCTACGACTTCGGTCAGTTCGCCAGCCGTCTGCGCGACATTGCTGGCAGAGTGAAGCACTGTCTCGGCCGAGTCCTGGGTACTGCTGACCGCATTGCTCACCCCGACCACATTGTCACTGACCTCGCTCGTCCGCTGCGCTGTCGTCTCCACGGTCGTGGCGATCTCGGCCGTTGCGCGGCTTTGTTCGCCGGAGGCGGAGGCGATGATCGACGTGATGCCCTCGATCTCCGCAATCGTGGTCGACACCGTGTCGAAAGCAAAGACCGTTTCCCGGCTGGCACTTTCCACCTCGGCGAGGGACTCCGTGATTTCCTTTGTCGCCTTTGCCGTCTGGCCGGCCAACTGTTTGACTTCATTGGCGACAACGGCGAAGCCGCGCCCCATTTCACCCGCGCGTGCGGCCTCGATTGTGGCGTTGAGGGCCAGCAAGTTTGTCTGGTCGGCGATGTCGGAGATGAGGGCGATGATCGCCGAAATGGCTTCTGTCGAGGCGGAGAGCCCCTTGGCTTTCGCCTGCCCTTGTTCCACCTGCTGGACGGCCTGCCGGGCGATGGTGGCAGATCTGTTGATCTGGGCGCCGATCTCGCGCGCGGACTGGGACAGTCGATCGGTCGCTTCCGAAGCGACCCTGACATTTTCCGAGGCCTCTTCGGTGGCAGTTGCGACGGTTGTCATCCGCTCCGTGTTCGATTGGGCAACCTCATTCAGGTCGCGCGCGGTCCCGGTCATGTCGCCGGCCGCCTCTGCCAGTTTCCGCGCGATCTCGTTGACCTCGGCTTCAAATGCGCCTGTGGAATGATGGAAGGCGCCAACACGGCCCTGGATGGTTTCGGTTGCCTTGTTCATGATTTCGGCACTGCGCGAAAACGCGCCTGCCAGCCCGCCGGGCTGAATGCGGCGATAGTACCGGTTCTCGTGGATCGCCGACATGGAAGCGGCAGCTTCCCGCATGAAGGCGTCCGTCCGGTCAATCAGGTGGTTCAACGCCAGCAGCAGGTCGCCAAGGTCGCCTTTCGCTGACAGATCATTGGCCCGGACTTCGAAGTCGCCCCAGCCAACGCGCGTGCAGACATCCACCGCATGGGCGATGGCGGCGCGGCTCCGCAGCAGCAGAATGACCGTCAGGCCCAGAAGGCCGATCGCCGCAAAGGCCGAAGCCGCTGCCAATCCGGATGCTCCCGTCAGGGCGGAGAAGGCCGACAACAGGCAGGCGCCAAGCGCAAGGACGGTGGCGGCGAGTGCTTTAGAGAGTGTGGATGAATTCATCATAGCTCGTGCCCTTGTCCTGCAGCAGCCCGGTCAGGAGGGCATGTCCCGCCTGCATCCCGATCTTGCGGTCCGGAGCGTGGCGTTCTGCTTCCAGCAGCCTTGCGTAAAGCGGAGTGATGGTTTCGCGGATGAGCGTCGGATTGGGAACGCGCCGATTGGAGTGATATCCAACCATCCGGCCCGCCGCGTCATAGGACGGGGTCACATGCGCCAGCACCCAGTAGTGGTCGCCATTCGCGCACATGTTCTTGACATAGGCGAACACTTCGCCGCCGGCCTCGATCGTATCCCAGAGCAGCTTGAACACGCAGCGTGGCATGTCCGGATGACGGATGAGACTGTGCGGGGCGCCGTCGAGATCTGCCCCTGAATATCCGGCGATGTCCCGAAAGATCCGGTTGGTGTAGGTGATCCGGCCCTTCAGGTCAGTCTTGGAGACAATCAGATCCTTGTCGCTGAAAAATCGCTCAACGCCCGTAGGCAGGACTTTCTGCTTTGCCATGTGATTTTGTCTCGGTGTTAGGCGCCCAGGAAGCGCCTCCGGTTCCTGTAGATTTGCGATCCCTTGAGGTCGATCAGCCGCACCTTGTCGTGGAACAGTGCCGCATATGTCGTTAATCAAGGATGAAGCAGGCATCGAAACCTGCATTCGGAACCAAGAAAGTCACGAGCACTGCATTCGTGGTGAATAGAGCGCTCTTCCGAGAGATTTGAGTTTCATTTTGCGCAGTAAAGAGGCTTTCTATCTTTCGTAAATCCGACCGGAATGGTACGGTTCTGGGTCATAACTTTCCCCTCAAAGCTGCTTTTTGAAGACAAAGCAGGGGGCGCGTAGGTTTGCCGTTGCGTTTGCGCCTCGTCCTTTTTCGTTGACGTAGCGTTGTCATCTCCTTCCAATGAAGCGGGGCCATAGTGCTCCGTCACTTGGCGGTGGAGGGGAGAGTATGAGCGACAGGACGACGCCCGCAGGGCAGGCTTGCAAGGCCTTGCTTATCTACCCTCGGTTCAACGCTGGGTCCTTCTGGAACTACCAGGCAACCTGCGAACTGATCGGCGCCAAATATCCTGCTCCGCCGCTTGGCCTGATCACGGTTGCAGCAATGCTGCCGGAGACCTGGGATGTACGACTGGTTGATCGCAACACAGATGACCTGACCGACGACCATCTTGCCTGGGCCGATGTGGTTCTGACCGGTGGCATGCTGCCGCAACAGGGCGACACCCTGGCGCTGATCCGGCGGTGTCGGGCGGTTGGGGTGCCTGTGGTCGTTGGCGGACCAGATGCGACCTCCAGTCCGCATGTCTACGAGGAGGCTGATTTTCGCGTGCTCGGTGAGGCCGAAGGTATCTTGTCTTCGTTCCTAGATGCCTGGGAACGGGGTGAGCGACAGGGAACGTTCACAGCAGAAAAATTCAAGGCGGATGTGACCACAAGCCCGATTCCCCGGTTCGATCTCCTGAATTTCAGCAACTACGTCCAGGTCAATGTCCAATACTCGCGCGGTTGTCCCTTCACCTGCGAATTCTGCGACATCATCGAGCTTTACGGGCGAAAGCCTCGGACAAAGACCAACGAGCAGATGCTGGCCGAACTCGATCGGCTGCATGCACTCGGCTACCGCGGCCATGTCGATTTTGTCGATGACAACCTGATCGGTAACAAGAAGGCCGTGAAGGCCTTCCTGCCTGCCCTTGCCGAATGGCAGCGGCAGCGGAAGCGGCCATTTGAAATGTCGACCGAGGCATCCCTCAATCTGGCGGATGACGATGAATTGCTCTCCCTCATGCAGGAGGCGGGCTTCTTCTCGGTCTTCATCGGCATCGAAAGCCCCGATCCCGACGTTCTCAACGCGACGCGCAAGAAGCAGAACACCCGGCGCGACATCGCCAAGAGCGTTCACAAGATCTATGGTGCCGGCATTTGGGTTCTGGCCGGCTTTATCGTCGGTTTCGACGAGGAGAACGATCGGGTCGCTGAGGAAATTTCAGCTCTGATCGAAGAGGCGGCGATACCGGTCTCCATGGTTGGTCTGCTCTACGCGCTTCCCAACACACAGTTGACCCGCCGATTGGAGCGGGAGGGGCGTTTGCATGCTGAGTTCGACATTTCCAATGCCGAAGCCGACCAGATGGGCGACCAGTGCACGTCCGGACTGAATTTCGACACGCGGCGTTCGCGGGCCAGCATTCTGCGCGACTATCGCAAGATCGTCGACGACATCTACACGCCCGAGGCCTATTTCCGGCGCGTGCGGCGGGTTGCGGATCATCTTCGCCTGGACGGGGCAAATGGCCAGCTTCTCGGGGCCGGGCTCTTCCATGACCTGAAACTGTTCGGCCGCCTGCTCTGGTCAATGAGTGTTCGACACCCGGAGTTTCGGGGGCCGTTCTGGCGAACCCTCGCCTATGCCGCCTCCCGCGATCTCCGCTCGATCAAGCCCGTGTTGATGATGATGGCGCTCTATGTCCACCTCGGTCCCTTCTCCCGCTATGTCGTGAGTGAGATCGACAAGCAGGTTGAAGATGTCGAGCAGGGGCGTTGGACCAGGCCAGCTGTAACCGCAGCCTGAAATCCCGGTCGATCTCGCGTTTAAAATCCCTGGAACATGAAATCCGTCGCCGCGACGATCGCGTCGGAATGCCGCGACAGAACGGCCACCACATCGCCGATCTCGGTCAGTGGCACGGCAGAAATGTGCTGCGACAACAGCGCATAGGACACGCCGTCGATCTCGAACACCGGATTGATCTGGCGGATGGTTTGTCCAAGTTCGGCGACAGGAACCAGCGGCGCAAGCACCCGGGTCGTCAGCTTGTCGAGGAGATTGGCCTGCAGTTCAAGGCCGAGCACGGGGCTGTTGCGCAGGCGGCGCACCTGGAAACGGGCCATCAGAAAGTCCGGAACCGGTTCAGGGGAAGGCCGTTGCGGGCCACCCAGTCGTTGGCGGCCTCGAAGCCTTCGGCATTCTCAAGCCGCCAGAGACGTTCCTTCTCATCCTGGATTGCCCGGTCGATACCAGCCTCCGCCGCCCGGACGACATCCAGTTTAAGGTCAAGCGCACGGGCCATCAGCTTGCTGTTGACGGCAATCGTTTCTCGCATTGGCGGCTTTTGCGACATCTTACCCTCGCAGACCCGATGCTGAAAACGGTAGCACGGCACCGGGCTGCAAGAGAAGGGATCACTCTTCCATCTTGAGGGCCTTGATGAAGGCCTCCTGCGGGATCTCGACCTTGCCGAACTGCCGCATGCGCTTCTTGCCTTCCTTCTGCTTTTCCAGAAGCTTGCGCTTGCGGGTGGCGTCGCCGCCATAGCATTTGGCGGTCACGTCCTTGCGCAGGGCGGCGAGGGTTTCACGCGCAATCACCCGGGCGCCGATGGCAGCCTGGATCGGGATCTTGAACATGTGCCGCGGGATCAGGTCCTTCAGCTTCTCGCACATGGCACGGCCGCGACGCTCGGACTGCGAGCGATGGATCAGCATCGACAGGGCGTCGACCGGCTCCTCGTTGACGAGGATCGACATCTTGACGAGGTCGCCTTCGCGATAGTCCGTCAAGGTGTAGTCGAAGGACGCATAACCCTTCGAGATGGACTTCAGCCGGTCATAGAAATCGAAGACGACCTCGTTCAGCGGCAGGTCATAGGTGACCATCGCGCGCGAGCCAACATAGGAAAGGTCGATCTGGACGCCGCGCCGGTCCTGGCACAGCTTGAGGATCGCGCCGAGATACTCGTCGGGTGTCATGATGTTGGCGCGGATCCACGGCTCGCGGATTTCCTTGATCTTGACCACATCCGGCATGTCGGCCGGATTGTGCAGATCGATGTCGGTGCCGTCGGTCAGGCTCATCTGGTAGACTACCGACGGAGCCGTTGCGATCAGGTCGAGATCAAATTCACGCGACAGGCGCTCCTGGATGATTTCCAGATGAAGCAGGCCGAGAAAGCCGCAGCGGAAGCCGAAGCCGAGCGCTGCAGAGGTTTCCATCTCGAAGGAGAAGCTGGCATCGTTGAGGCGCAGCTTGCCGACCGCTGCCCGCAGATCCTCGAAATCGGCTGCGTCGACCGGGAACAGGCCGCAGAACACCACCGGCTGGGCCGGCTTGAAGCCCGGCAGGGCTTCGGCGCAGGGCTTGCGCTCGTCCGTGATCGTGTCACCAACGCGGGTGTCTGCGACTTCCTTGATCGAGCCGGTGAAGACGCCGATCTCGCCCGGGCCAAGTTCTTCGAAGGTGACAAACTTCGGCGTCATGACGCCGATGCGGTCAACTTCATAAGCTGCATTGGTGCCCATCATGCGGATGCGCTGGCCGCGCTTCAGCGTGCCGTCGATGATGCGCACGAGCACCATGACGCCAAGATAGGCGTCATACCAGCTGTCGACCAGCATCGCCTTCAGCGGCGCATCGCGGTCACCCTTCGGCGCCGGCAGCTTGTGGACGATGGCTTCCAGCACATCCTCGATGCCGAGGCCCGTCTTGGCCGAGATCATCACGGCTTCGGACGCGTCGATGCCGATCACTTCCTCGATCTGCTCCTTCACCCGGTCGGGCTCGGCCGCCGGCAGGTCGATCTTGTTGAGGACGGTGACGATCTCGTGGTTGTTGTCGATTGCCTGGTAGACGTTGGCCAGCGTCTGCGCTTCCACGCCCTGGCTGGCGTCGACCACCAGCAGCGAGCCTTCGCAGGCTGCCAGCGAGCGGGACACTTCATAGGCGAAGTCCACGTGACCCGGCGTATCGATCAGGTTCAGCGTGTATTTGTTGCCATCCTTGGCCACATAGACCAGGCGCACGGTCTGCGCCTTGATCGTGATGCCGCGCTCGCGCTCGATGTCCATCGAGTCGAGAACCTGATCGGTCATCTCCCGGTCCGTCATCGTTCCCGTCATCTGGATCAGACGGTCCGCGAGTGTGGACTTGCCGTGGTCGATATGGGCCACGATGGAGAAGTTGCGAATATTGGAAATGGGCTGGCTCGTCATGGTCGAGCGTTTACCACTCCCTTTGATTTGCGCAAAGGGGATTGCACGGCGAAGATACGGAGAATTTGAGCTTTTGCCGCCGAATTCGCGGTTGCGGCAACTGGCGTATTCCCACCTGAGGGCAAACAGGCTAGGCGGATTGCGAACACGACCCTAAAGGATGCCGCCATGCTGCTTCGACCGGCCACGCTCGATGACGTCCCCGCCCTTCTCGACATTCACAATGATGCGGTCCGACGCCTCGCCGCGATCTGGACGGACAAGCAGGAAACACTGGCAGAGCGGCAGGCCTGGTTCACTGGCCGGACCGGTGCCGGGCTGCCGGTGGTCGTGGCCGTGGACGATGCCGGAACGATCCTCGGTTATGGCAGCTATGGTCCCTTTCGCACCAAGGAGGGCTACCGGCTGACCATGGAACATTCCGTCTATGTGACAGAGGCTGCCCAGGGCAGGGGCGTCGGCAAGGCGCTTTTGCAGCGGCTGATCACGGAGGCGAAAGCGTCCGGTGTCCATGCTCTCGTCGGTGCAATCGACGCGGAAAACGCCGCCTCCATCGCCCTGCACGAGAAGTTCGGGTTTGAGATCGCCGGCCGCCTGCCGCAGGTCGGCTTCAAGTTCGGCCGCTGGCTGGATCTGGTGTTCATGACCCTGATCCTGGACAACGCACCGGCGCCGGCTGCTGGAACTGCTGTCTGAGTTGATCAGCGCGCTGTCAGCACGCTGGTGCAGTCCTTCGGCAGCGCAGAGAGCGCCATCGGCCGCTTTTTCTCGACCGGTGGCGGTTTGCCTGTCACCGGATCGAGTTTTGGCACCCAGGGTTCATCCGAAAGCCACCAGGTGAGGTCCGAGCCGCAGCCGTCGCCGGGTGGCGGTGCATCCTGGTCCGAGCAGCCGGTGCTGCCGGCCGGGCAGGCCATGCGGATATGGAAGTGGTAGTCATGGCCCCACCAGGGTCGGACCTTGTTGAGCCAGGCCCGGTCGGCGGTTTCAAATTCGCACAGGGCTTTCT
The DNA here is from genome assembly GCF_051860505.1 of Pannonibacter sp. Taxonomy (NCBI): domain Bacteria; kingdom Pseudomonadati; phylum Pseudomonadota; class Alphaproteobacteria; order Hyphomicrobiales; family Stappiaceae; genus Pannonibacter; species Pannonibacter sp. The sequence continues at coordinate 103,793 of NZ_JBHYDX010000004.1, forward strand.
TGATCGCCGGATTGACGAAGATCCGCGCCACACGCCTGTCCTTGGCAGCATGGCGGATTAAGGCAGCATGGGTATCTGTCCATTTCGCCCGGTCAACGCTGCGATCGGCCCCGGCCTTGTCCTGCGGATGCTTGACCATCGAGATCGCGGAAATGTTCTCCCGTTCCTCCGCGCTCAGGACGCGGTTCGGCATCGGCGTGAGCCAGAGATCAGCATCAAGGCCAATCTGGTGACTGGAATGCCCTGATGTCATCGGCCCGCCGCGCGGCTGCGCCAGATCGCCGACCAGCAGACCGTTCCAGCCGAGCGACGGGGCCGCCTTGGCAAGGTCCTGCAGGTAGCGGATCAGCTCCGGATGGCCCCAGTTGCGGTTGCGCGACAGGCGCATGACCTGCCAGGACGGGCCGTTGATCGGCAGCGCATTGGCGCCAGCCAGGCATCCCTTGGCATAGGATCCGATCGAGCGGGCGGCAAGCGGTGCCGGGCCCTTCATCGCGCCGAAATAGTCCTTGGCTGGGGCATCGCCCTTAAGGGCGGCGACTGGTTCAGGGGAAGTCTGCGGCTTTGGCACAGCCCTGGAATTGGATTCGGCCGCCGGCTTGGCCGCCGGAACCGGGTTGGCATGTGCAAACGATCCTCCCAGGAGCAGCAGTCCAGCCCCTGCGACCAGCCAGTGTCTGCCGGTTATGCGGGTCTTGGGACGGCTTGGTAGTGACATGCTCGGATCTCCGCAACAGGGCCTCGGGCCCCGCTTCCCATCCTGCGCCGGAGGCATTTGTGTTTCGTTAATCATCAAGCATCTGCGGTCAAGCGGCTGCCACATCGGCCGGATCATTGCACAGGGTGTCATCTCCGGCGAGCGTTGCGGCCATGATTGCAGCCAACCGGTCGAGCACCTGCGCATGATCGCGAATGATCCGGTCGGCCGCGCCATTCAGCAGAAGCAGGTTTCCGGGGCGGGCATTGTCCCAGTCTTCAGCCTCGGCAGGCACCAGTCCATCAATGCGGATATAGGTCGGGCCGTTCATTTCATTGAACATCAGGGCGGCGGCATCAGCGATGCCTTCGGACTGGGCGCTGGTCAGGATCGACCAGACAGGCGCGCCGTTGGAAGGCAGCATCCAGCCATGGGCGCCCCAGTTCTCTGCCTCGGCCGGGTCGATGGCCCGGTCCGGTGCTCGGCCAACGCCAAGCGACAGGATGACGATATCGCGCGGTGCCCAGCCAAGCTGACGTGCTGCCGAATAGGCAACCAGCACCGGATCGGCATGCACAATGCTGCCATCAATGATGGTCTCTTGCCGGCCAAGCGTCAGGTTGTCGACCCGTGCTGGCTCAAGGAAGGACGGCGCCGCCAGGGCCCCGCGTGTGGCCTGCCAGATGTAATAATCGTCCGGGCGCGTCCCTGCGCCCGTCGGCACGGTGCCCATCAGCAGGGTCCGGCGATGCTCGATATCGTAACCGGTCAGCAGAAGATGGGTCAGCGCGCTCTGCATGGAGGTCCAGCCAAACCTGTCCTTCAGCAGTTGCTCCAATGGCCGGCTGTCATAGCGTTCGTCGAAGACGCCAAGCGGATTGGTCACGAAGCGGGAGAGCCGCTTGCCGAGACTGTGGGTCAGCAGCGACCTTGCATCTTCCTCAAAAAAGCGGCGCAACTCGCCGAGCGTCGCTGCAGCTTCGCCGCGAAGGTGCGAGGGATTGCCGGCTTGTCCTGTTTCGATGCGTGGCGCAGCCAGTCCCGCAGCAATGAGACCACCCGTCGAACTGCCGCACATCAGGTCGAACAGCCGGTGCATGGGCAGTTCTACACCTGCCAGCGTCAGCCGGCCTTCCAGGGCCTCGAGTACCCGGAGCGGGATCAACCCGCGCATGCCGCCGCCGTCGATGGAAAGAATGAACCGCTTCGTCGTTGCCATGCCCTGCCTCCTTGGTCGTCCCGTTTGCCCCGAGAGGTCGTACCCTCGGTGAGGAATGAGACGTGGACATGGCAAGGGCAAGCCCACCGGCTGGCAACGTGGCGACAGGGTTACGAAACCGCAAACAGATGATCTGGGAGAGCCTGGCTTTTGTTTCAGTCCGGCTTTGCCACAGATCAAGGCAGGTGAGCCCTGGTCCGCTTATCGAGAGCGCGGAGGTGCCCGATGCAAGACCCTGACCAGCCAGTTTCGCCGATCCAAGTATCCGCTGTGCCGCTCGAAGAGCCGCAAGGGCTTGACTTGGCTCCCGCTTCGCCGCTGCCCGGCGCCCAGACTGGGTCACCGCGCAAACGCGTACGTCCTGCGACTGCAAAGGCAGCACTCCCCCCTCAGGCCGTGCCGGATGCTCTTTCAATCCCTGGCCATGTTCGAACATCCGATATGGCAGAGCTTGCCGTCGAGATCGAGCAACTGAGCCAGACGATCCTGCATGATGCCGAGGCCATCGCTGCCACCTGGAGCGCCGGAAATGCGAGGACGGATTTTGCGGCGAGCGCGCGTAACCTCGCCCAGTATCTGGCCCTGCGCCGTCGCGATCTGCGCCCGCTGCAACGTCGCTTGATGGCTCTTGGACTTTCATCATTGGGGCGGGCGGAAAGCCGCGTCATGCCAACTTTGGATGCCCTTGGTCAGGTCCTTGCCGCAGCGACGGGTCGCATGCCACCCAAGCCTCTCGCCGATGCCGGTTTTTTTGACGGCGAACAGCTGATCACCTCTCGCGCTGAAGCCTTGCTCGGCGCCTTGTCCCGCCACCGCCCAACCCGGCTTCTCGTGACTTTGCCAAGTGAGTCGGCGGATGATCCTTTATTCTTTAAACACCTCGCAGAACGGGGCGTTGAGGCCGTCAGGATCAACTGCGCCCATGACGATGCTGTCGCCTGGGCGAAGATGATCTCCCATGTCGAGGCTGCGGCCGATTCGACCGGACGGCGGATGAAGGTGATGATGGACCTGCCCGGCCCCAAGATTCGCACCGGTGCGGTTCGCAAGGGTGCAAAGGGCAGCCGCCTGTTGCCAGGAGACGAGTTTGCCGTGGTCTGCCCGGGGCAGATGGATCGCGCGCCGAAGAAGCTGCCGGCTGTTGAGTGTGAGGTTGGTGCGGCATTGCTTGCGGCTGAGCCAGGCCATCTCGTCTATCTCGATGACGGCAAGGTGGCCGCAACAGTCTTGGCGACGAATGACTGGGGCTTGAGGCTCGGTGTCGATGTATGCCCCGAAGGCAAGGGCTACAAGCTCAAACCTGAGAAAGGACTGAATTTTCCGGATGCCGACATCGACGTGCCTGCGCTGACTGATGACGATCGGTCGCTCCTGCCTTTTTTGGCCCGGCATGCCGACGCAATTGAGTTCTCCTTTGTGCAAACAGCTGCAGATGTGGCTGACCTGCAGGCCGCGCTCGCACAGGAACGGCCGGACGATTGGCGTGAACTTGGGCTGGTTCTCAAGGTCGAAACAAAACGGGCTGTCAGAAATCTTCCGGAAATGCTGGTTGCTTCGGCCGGGCAGCAACCCACCGCAGTCATGATTGCGCGCGGTGACCTGGCGGTTGAGATCGGTTTCGCCCGCCTTGCTGAAATGCAGGAGGAGATCCTGTGGCTCTGCGAAGCCGCGCATGTCCCGGCCATCTGGGCAACGCAGGTTATGGAGAGCTTCCTGAAGACTGGCATTGCTTCACGCGGTGAGATGACCGATGCGGCCATGGCCACGCGGGCTGAATGCGTCATGCTCAACAAAGGGCCGCATCTTTTCGCCGGTATCGCGACGCTGGATCGGCTGCTCGGGCGCATGGGGGATCACATGTACAAGAAGTCCTATCTCCTGCGCTCGCTCAAGAGCTGGTAAATCTGTTTATCGAAGCCGCTTGTACATGAAGGTGCAGTCCTCGAACCGCTGCTTGCGCGGGTCGAGGGCGTAGGCCGGGATGTGGCCGATCACCTGATAGCCAAGGTCAAGATAGAGCTGCTCACCGGCGTCGCCTGTCCGGGTGTCGAGGGTGAGAAGGCTGCGCGACCGGGCCGCCGCGCAGGCCTCGGCTTCCAGCATCAGCGACCGGGCAATGCCCTTGCGGCGGTGCTTGGGGTGAACCAGAAGCTTGCGCACATCGGCGCGCTGCGGCTGGTTGGCCGGCGTATCGGCTGCCAGCTGCACGGTGCCTGCGACCTCATCGCCGACCAGCGCGACGATCAGGTCAACGTCGCCGGCGAGAACACCCGGCAAGGCCTTGCCGCGCCAGAACCGCAGCGCGTCCTGGGGGCTGAACGGGTCAACGAAGCTGACACTCGCCCCGTCAAGGACGCAGGCGGTCAGCACTTCGGCAAGGCCAACGACGTGGTCTTCAAACGTGTCTGCGGTCAGGCGGACAAGGCGTGCGGCATGGGCCTGCGTTTGCTCGGCAAGGGTCATCTGTCACCTCAGTCTGTCGGGGGTCTTGGGTCGGGATCACGCCCGGACCTGATCTGTCGTTTTGGGTCTGCCGTCGTTCACACCAGAAACAGCAGATACCGCGCGCCACTGTCGCCGGGCGTTTCGTAGGAGTTGCTGCCGTTCAGGCGGAAGCGCAGGCAGTCGCCGGCGGAGAGGTCATGCCGGACGTTGCCAAGGGTCACCGACAGCGTGCCCTCCAGCATCACCAGATGATGCTCAAGGCTGGGCCTGGGCGGGGCGTCATAGGCAATGCGGGTCGCAGGGGGGAGGGTGGACTCCAGCACCTCTCCGGCAAGCGATTGGGCTGGCGGCGAAACGATCCGCCGGCGATAGCCGGTGTCCGGATCCGTCCACAGCACTTGCGCGGCCAGCGGAACGCGGGCCGGCGCTTCGTCCTCGACCATCTGCATCAGTCGGGACAGGGTGATGCCATGCGCCGTTGTCAGACGGGACAGCACCTGGGCCGTTGCGCTGACGTCCGCGTTCTCCAGCCGTGACAGGGTCGCCCGGCTGACGCCGCTACGCTTGGCGAGGTCATCGAGCGACCAGCCCTTGTCCAGGCGCAGCTGACGCAGCCGCTGGGCAATCTGAGCATCGAGGTCAGCCTCGGGGGGAGATGAGTGTGCGTTTTCCATATTTGAGAATATTTCTCAAATATGGTCGGTCGTCAAGCCTCTGCGAAGGCGTTCTCCAGGCGCAGCGGACGTGTAACTGCGCCGTCGCAGCTGAGCACATACAGCTTGTCCGGTTCCACCGCACGCCACCGCGCGCAGGCCCCCTCCAGTGGCTCCGATGCAAAGGCCCGTCCGCCGTGGTCCAGGCATTCGGAGAGATAGAGGGTCGGGGCCTGACCATCGTCGGCGAAGCGGAACGCGTAGAGTTTCTCGCCTTCGGTGAACACACAGGTCAGCCGGATCGGCTTGTCCCCGGTCGTGCGCCGCACGGCGATGTCCAGTACCTGCGACAGTGTCTTGTCCAGCGCGGCCTGCGGATCTGCGTCGAGACCATTGGTCATGAGCAGCAGGAAGAACAGTTCGCTGTCCGTCGTGCCTTTGCGGCAGGCGTAATAGTCCTCGTCGATCAGCATCTCCATTTCACGGCGGATCCGCGTGAAATCACCGATGTTGCCGTTGTGCATGAAGGACCAGCGGCCGCAGGAGAACGGATGGCAGTTGTCGCGCGAGGTTGCGCCCGTTGTCGCAGCCCGCACATGGGCGAGGAACAGCCGTGCCTTCACCAGACGGCAGATGCTCTGCAGGTTCGTGTCGGCCCAGGCCGGCAGCACGTCCTTGAACAGGCCCGGCTCTGTCTGGTGGCCGTACCAGGCGATCCCGAACCCGTCGCCATTGACCCTGAGCTTTGCCTCTTGCGCATCAAGGCTCTGGACAAGCAGGGAATGTTTCGGCTTGGCGATGATGTTCTCGAGGGGGATCTCGGTCCCCAGGTAGGCAGCCAGACGGCACATGGATCAACAGGACCTGCAAATGGAGAAACGCACCGAAGGTACCTGGCAAAGGATCCCTCCAATCCCGGCAAGATTAAGGAGGTGGGGCTGGGATGAGATCCGGATTTTTCGGTATTCTGCGGCGGCAACGCTTAAAGTGTCCCATCTGATCGTTAACGGTTCGATACTTTTCCCATGCTGTAAGCGGAACGCTGGAACGAATCCGTTTGGTTCGCTTGCGATGTTTCTGCAGGCCAAGGTTCAAGGTCTTGCAGTGGTTAACGTGATGTTAACCATTCTTCCGCAAGGCTTGCCGCAGGATCTGCCGCAGCCGGTGCGCAGACCGTCCCGGAGCCATCCGATGCAGCTCTCGATCCAGTCGACGACCACCAGTGCAAGCCTCTTTGCCATGCAGCAGGGCAGTCTCGACGCAGGCGGGCGCGGCAAGGCAGGCGGCGCGGACGAAGGGCCTGCCAAGTCTGTTCCGGCGACCAATGTCCTCGACCTTGCCGCGAAGAAGGCAGAAGAAGACGCCGTCGTCATTTCTGCGCTGCAGGAAGCCGTCGAGAAGGGCAAGTCCGAGAAGGGCAACGAGGATAAGTCCGGTAAGCTGGCCACCATTGAGGACTATCTCGACACGGCCGGCAAGATCCGTGGTGCCCTTGGGGAAGACACGGAGGGCGGTGTCAGCGCTGCTTACGAGAGCGCCACGATCACCGAAACCGTGATCGAAGGCGAGATCGATGGCCAGAAGATTTCCGCCTCTTTCGTCTCGTTTGACCGGGTCTCCTACAACAGTGAGACTGGCCTGACGTCCCGTTCCGCCAGCGCGATGAACATCGAAGTCAGCGGCAACGGCGTGTCCTCCAGCTACCAGAGCGCATCGGTGTCTTCGCTTTACGCCGGCACTGACAAGCAGCTCGGCAACCTGATTTCCGGCTTCGCCTGAGCGGGTAGCCGCACCCCAGTCCCGCTGCACCCCGTAACGCGTCCGGAATTGACCGGACAGCCTGCCCTCTTGAGCGACTTCGCCTGACCGGCTACATCCGCATCAACCGGCCGCGTTCCTTGCGGCGGGCGCAGCCAACCGTGTGGCAGTCTGGGAGATCAGCGCGTGGACAATCTGAAGGCGGAACTGCTGCGCGGCCTCTGGTACGTGGCCTGCCTTGGCGCCGAGATCAAGCCGGGCGCCATGACCGGCAAGAAGCTGATGGGCGACATGGTGCTGCTTGGCCGCGACAAGGCCGGCAAGGTGTTTGCCCTGCGCGATATCTGCCCGCATCGCGGTATTCCGCTGCGCCACGGCAAGTTTGATGGCGAGACCGTCCAGTGCTGCTACCACGGCTGGCGCTTCAATACGGACGGCGTCTGCGTCGACATCCCCTCGACCCATGAAGATCAGGTCATCGACTTCTCCAAGATCACCTGTGGTGCCTATCCGGCGATCGAGCAGCAGGGCCTGATCTGGGTCTATTTCTCCGCAGCGGGCGAGCGCCCGGAGGACGGCCGCCAGCCGCGCCCGCCGATGCTGCCGGACTTTGATGCCGCCACCGGCCCGGCGCTGCATATCATGCAGCCGTTCGTCTGTTCGGTTGACCACGCGGCGCTGGGCTTGATGGATCCGACCCACGCCGCCTTCGTGCACACATCCTGGTGGTTCAAGAAAAACGCCACCAAGCTGCGTCCCAAGCGGAAGGAATTCGAGCCGTCAGAGCTTGGCTGGGCTATGGTGCGCCACAAGCTGCCGCCGCAGAACATCGCCTACAAGCTGCTGGGCGACGACGTGACGACCGAAATCCGCTACGCCCTGCCGGGCCTGCGCATCGAGCATATCAAGGGCTCGAAGCACTCCGTCGTCGGCCTCACCACCATCACCCCGGTCACGGAGGACGAGACGGAGGTCCGTCAGATGTTCTGGGCATCGATGGGCTGGATCGGCCCGTTCAAGCCGCTGATGCGGCATCTGATGAACGTGTTTCTCGGCCAGGACCGGCGCGTGGTCATCCAGCAGCGCGAGGGGCTGGAATACAATCCGAAGCTGATGCTGATCAACGATGCCGACACCCAGGGCCGCTGGTGGATGCAGCTCAAGCGCGAGTGGGCGGATGCGCAGGCAGAGGGCCGGGAGTTCCAGAACCCGGTGCGTGGCCGGGTCCTGCGCTGGATGAGCTGACCGGACGCGGCTCAAGGCCGCGTCATGGCATCCAAAGTCACGGCTGTCCCTGCCTTGAGCCGGGACAGCCAATTGCACATCTCAGTTCTTGTCGAACGGCGTATCGTCTTCGGCGGCCAGCAGCATGGGAACATCCTCCCACTCGGCCTCATCGCCATCCCAGGACCAGTCGCCCAGCATTTCGATAGTGTCCTCGAACGGATAGTAGCGGTTGGTTGCCAGCCACAGGTCCTTGGCTTCGGCGTCTTCGTTCGACACCTTCAGTGCTTCCAGATGATAGCCGAAGTCTTCCGGGTCGGCCGGACGGAAGCCACCTTCATCCATGGCGATGGTGCCGTTCTCGAACAGCGCGTCGATGGTGGGCGCAAGGTCCTCAAAGCCGAGATCGCCGGCGACCGCCACATAGGTGCCCCACATGAAGCTGTCAGGCTCCGGCTTCACCGCCACCGGGAAGTCCGCCAGAAGCTTGCGGGCATGGTCCCGATCAACAGCTCCGCTGATCACGCCGTGCGCCCAGGCCACTATCATGGCATCGCGGGCAAAGTCATCTACTGCATTGTTGCTGAAGCCGGTTTCCAGCTGGCCATAGTCGCCATTGTTGAGAGCGATCAGGATCGGTCCCATCGTCTCGGTCATGGCATCGCCAAAGAGGGCTTCAAGGTCGAGGTTCTCGCTCTGCAGCAGCTGCATCAAGGGGCCGAAGGCTTCCTTGGCATCAATGTCGGCGAGGATATGCAGGGCGATGAAACACGCGTCACCTTTGGCATCGCGCTGGCTCAAGGGACCCGTTCCGCCATTGGCGCGGTCTTCAAGGATGGCCATGAGACCGGGCTTGGCGGCTTCGGGCGCGTCAAGGCAAGCCTGCACCGCGTCTTCGGGAAAACCTTCTCCGGCGGTAAAGGCATCGATCAGGCTGGCAGCGTCGAGCGCGGTCATGGTGAAATCCTTGTCTTGCGGGGCGGTTCCTTTTTGGCAGGAACCATCATTGCTTGTGTCTTATCACGGTGGTCTCGCGGTGGCGATGACGGTTGCACATGTATCGCCAGACCTGTCCGTTCATGTTCCACGCGGCTTTGCGCGTCGGGTGGCTTCCGCGCTGTGTGGATCGTCAGGCCAGGGATGGCGCGGATAGCGTCCCTTCATCTCGCTCTTTACATCCGCCCAGGACCCGGCCCAGAAGCCGGGGAGGTCGCGCGTGATCTGGATCGGCCGCTGCGCGGGCGACAAGAGCTCCAGCGTCAGGTGAATACGGCCATTGGCCACCGAAGGGTGTTGTTTCAGACCGAACAGCTCCTGCACCCGGATCGAGATCGTCGGCCCGACTTCCGAGCCGTAGTCGATCGGCACGCTGGAGCCGGTCGGGGCCGTGAAATGCGAGGGGGCCAGCCGGTCCAGCTCCGCCGCGCCGCCATAGCCGAGGAGCCCCGCCAGCGCGTTGCCCAGCACCTCGGACGAGACATCGCTGACCCGGCTGCGGCCGGCCAGATAGGGCGCCAGCCAGTCCTGCATCGTTGCCCCCAGCGCCGCATCCGACAGGTCGGGCAGGGTGGTCTCGCCGGCGGCCCGGACAAAGCTGGCCCGGGCACGCAGCCGCAGCTGATCGTTGCTCCACGGCAGGCGCGTGACGCCCCGGCGCGCCAGTTCCTCCACCAGCGCGGCGGTGACCAGCGCCGGGTCCGGGGCACTGATCTGGCGGCTCGCCAGTTCCAGCGCCCGCATCCGCCGCACCCGGCGTGCGCGCACGGCGCCGGAAGGCTCCAGCTTCACCTCGTCTTCCTCGGTGATGTCGGCGGCAAACAGCGTCTCGATGTCATCAAGGCCGAGCGGGGCGGCCAGCAGGATGCGCCCGCTCGCCGCCTTGCCCTGGATGTCGGCCACGGCCAGGAAGGCTTCGGCGGCCAGCGCCAGCTCTTCCGGCATGTCGGCCCCGCGCCCGTTGGCAAGGCGGAAGCGGCCGCGTTGGCCGCGTTGCTGCGCGACGCGCTCGGGATAGGCCAGCGCCAGCACCTCGCCGGCCTGTTCGGGCAGATCCACATCCGGGCTTCCTCGGCTTCGTCCGGCCAGATCGCGCCAGCGGGAGGCGAGCGCCCGTGCGTCGCGGGCGCGCGGGCTGCCGTCGGCCCTGAGGCGCCGCACCCGCTCGCGCAGGTCCAAATCCTGACCACCGAGACCGGGCTCACTCAGGATCGCGGCGACATCGGCGGCGAGCCGGCCGAGGCCCAGCCCTTCCGCCTCCACCAGCATGTGCGCCAGTCGCGGCGCGAGCGGCAGCCGGGCGAGGCGTTTGCCATGCGGCGTCAACCGGCCGGCAGCGTCCAGCGCGTGACAGCCCTGCAGCAGGCTGCGTGCTTCCTGCAGCGCGGCGGCGGGAGGCAGGTCGGGAAAGCTCAGGCTGGCCGGATCGCTCGTGCCCCAGGCGGCCAGGTCCAGCAGCAGTGAGGAAAGATCCGCTTCGAGGATTTCGGGCCGCTCGGCGGCGGCCAGCGCCTGCGTCTGCGCCTCGTCCCACAGCCGGTAGCAGACGCCCGGTTCGGTTCGCCCGGCGCGGCCGCGCCGCTGGTCGGCGGTGGCGCGCGCGACGCGCACCGTTTCCAGCCGCGTCAGCCCGGTCTGCGGCTCATAGCGCGGCACCCGTGACAGTCCGCTGTCGATGACGACCCGCACCCCCTCGATGGTCAGCGAGGTCTGGGCGATGGCGGTGGCCAGCACCACCTTGCGCAGGCCGGGCCCTGCCGGCCGGATCGCCAGATCCTGTGCCTTGCCGTCGAGCGCGCCATAGAGCGGGGCGATCTGGATCGTGGGGCCGACCTGGCCCTCCAGCATCTCTGCCACCCGGCGGATCTCGCCCTGCCCGGGCAGGAAGACGAGCAGCGACCCGCTTTCCTTGGCCAGCGCCTTGCGGACGGCGCGGACCACCTGCGGCTCGATGCGCTCGTCCGGGCTGCGGCCGAGGTAGCGCGTCTCGACGGGGAAACTGCGGCCCTTGCTCTCGATCACCGGCGCATCGCCGAGCAGCCGCGCAACGGAGGCCGCATCCAGCGTCGCTGACATCGGCACCAGCCGCAGGTCGTCGCGCAGCGCGCCCTGCACGTCGAGCGCCAGCGCGAGGCCCAGGTCGCCGTCGAGCGAGCGTTCGTGGAATTCGTCGAAGAGCACGCAGGCGATGCCAGGCAACTCCGGCTCGTCGAGGATCATCCGGGTGAAGACACCTTCGGTGACCACTTCGATGCGCGTGCGGGCCGAGACCTTTGCGTCCATGCGCACCCGGTAGCCGACCGTCTCGCCGACCGCCTCTCCCAGCGTTTCCGCCATGCGCCGCGCAGCCGCGCGGGCAGCCAACCTGCGGGGTTCCAGCACGAGGATCCGGCGGCCGTCGGTCCAGTTCGCACCCAGCAGCGCCAGCGGTACCCTTGTGGTCTTGCCCGCGCCTGGTTCTGCGACCAGCACGGCAGACATGTTCGTCTGAAGCACCGCCAGCAAATCCGGCAGCACGGCATCGATGGGCAGCGGTGCGTCAGCCTGGGCCAAGGGTCATGCTCTTCGCGGAAAGGCCCCGGCTCAGTGCGGAACGGTCAGCGCCCCGGCCCGCGTCCACTGTCGGCCGGCTGTTCCCACGGCAAACAGGGCGGGCGTCCGGGCAAAGGCAGCCAGCCCTTCCAGTGCCGGGTTCGAGTGCCGAATGAGGAACGTCGGGATCGACGCCATGAGCCCGGCGTGGGGGGACTTCGCCTCGAAGGCGGCCCGGAAGCCGCCATCCTTCAGGTAGTCCGCGATATAGGATGTAACACCGCCGGTGATATAGACGCCGCCGCGCGCAAGAACGGTGAGGGCAAAGTCGCCTGCCACCCGTCCAAGGCATCGGGCGAACATCTGCAATGTCTCGACAGCGACAGGGTCGCCCTCGCTGGCTGCCCTCGTGATTTCGGCGCCACGACTGAAATTGCGATCCATCTTGCGTGCAGTCGCGACAGCGCGGGCCAACATCGGCAGCCCGGTACCGGACAACAACTGCTCGGCACCAACCCGTCCTTCCACCCGCTCCACGTGCGGCCAGATCTCGAAATCGGCATCCGTCACCGGCCCCAGTTCCACATGGCCACCTTCGCCGGGGACCGGGATCCAGGTATCGGCCGCATGGATCATCGCTGCCGCGCCGAGCCCCGTGCCGGGCCCAAGAACGAATTTGGAAGCCCCGGCGAGCGCGCTGCCGCTGCCGATCTGCTCGACATCCGATCCGGCCAGGCCGGGCAGGGCAAGCGCCTGCGCCTCGAAATCATTCAGGATGACCACATCTTCCAGTTGGAGCACGTCGATCATCTTTAGCGGCTCGACCACCCAATGCGCGTTGGTCAGCGGGATCCGGTCTCCGGTGACCGGACCAGCGACGGCGATGACGGCGCTTCTGGGCTGCGGCGCTTTTGCCTCTGCGATGGAGGCGCGAATGGCAGCAGTGATGTCCGGGAAATCTGCCGTAGCGACAGACGGCAGCGGGATCGCTGGCTGGATGGCATCCATCACCAGCGCAAATCGGGCATTTGTTCCGCCCACATCGCCGACCAGGACTGGAAACCGAAAGCCGCGCGGGCGCGAGGAAGTCAGGCTCATGAACGCAGATCCGCAATCTGGGGCGTGGTGGAGGACGTCGCAAGGCCGGTCAGCCGCGCGGAACGTAGCAGGATCTCTGCCGTCGACAGGTTCAGCGCCATCGGGATGTCATAGACGAGGGCCAGGCGCATCAGCGCTTTGACATCGACATCATGCGGCATTGGTGACAAGGGGTCGGCAAGGAACAAAAGGCCGTCTAGCTGCCCTTCGGCAATCATGGCACCAATTTGCTGGTCACCGCCGAGAGGACCGCTTTTGAGGGCGGTCACGTCCAGTTCCGGACAGGCCGCCTTGACCCGGCCGCCTGTGGTCCCGGTTGCCACGAGACGAAAGGCAGAAAGCTTGTCGCGGTTGCGTTCGGCGAAGGCGACGATCATGTCCTTCTTCGCGTCATGCGCCACGAGTGCCAGTACCGGCTTTTGTACAGGGCGCTCCGTGCGATCTGGCTCCATGCCAAAAAACTCCCGTGTCACTGGGCCGAGAGGCCCGATCTCAGTGCTTCGCCACAGCATTAGCCATTTCACGTGGCAAACGCAAAGCACGAGCAGTATCTTCCAAGACGCAGGCTTTGCCAGAGTGCGGAATGTGTCGTCGGGCCGGTCTTACTGGTCTTCGTAGCGGTTGCGCATTTGCCATCTGCGCTCGCCCTCCAGGCACAAGGGATCGATGCCGGTTGCGGCGCGGATAACCCTTGCAGTCTCCTCTGATGGCGGCGTTCCGGCGATCTCAAGCACAAGCTTGCGACGGATCGCCTCGGCGAACCGGTCCGCGCCGCGCACTGGCACGACAAAGGCTCCAGGGCCACCGATGACACAGGTCTCGTAATAGACGTCAAGATTGTCCATGTCGGACCAGCTGCTGCTGCGGAGCTTGAGTTGCAGCGGCAGGCCGTTGATGACGATGCCTTTGGCGATCACCTCGTCCCGCGCCACCGGTGCAAATGTGCCTTGATTGTTGGGCCCGTCCCCGGAGACATCGATGACCCGTTTCATCGCCGCGACAGGCATGCGGTCGAACTGGGCGGCGGAATACAGGAGAGCATCGCCGATAGCGGTTCTATAGGCCCGCCGCACGGGCGTCTCGGCGAGTGCTGCTGCGAAGTTTGCAGCGTCTTGCGGTGAGCTGATCACATGCCAGTCCACCAGGATGGCCTGGGATTCGCTGCCGGCCCATTCCAGATAGAGGACTGCGATCTTTCCCGTCAGCCCGCCGGCGATGGCTTGCATCACCTCATCCGAAGTAATGGCTGCCCGGTAACCGCTGCGCTGCAGGGCGAGTTCATCCATGTCCATCGAGTAGGAAATGTCGACCGCAAGGACCAGCGCCACATCCACTTCTTCTGGAATGGGTTGCGCTGAAGCGGCCTGAAAACCTGTTCCAAAGGCGAGAAGGCCGAGACCCATGATCAACGACTGAAGGTACTTTACCTTGCCGCGAGCCGGCGTTCTGCCGCAGGGCTGTTCGCCGGGCGCACGCACCCGCTGCACACCGGTGTTGCCGGTTCCTCCGAGTGCCTGTCGTTCTGGTCTGTCCGTCATGCCGCCTCTTGCCCAGCCTGCCGGGGCCGCGGGAGACGGCCTCGGGTTTAGTGTCGGCCGGTATCCGGCTGCGGCAAAATCGCGTTTGCGTGAGCGGTCAGTCGAACAGGGCGCAACTGACAGGCTTGCGTGCCGCTGCCGGGATCACCTGCGGCTGGCTTTCCATCAGTCCCGCGATCTCAAGCACGAGTTTCATGCGGATGGCATCCGCGAACCCTTCCTTGGACCGCACCGGAATGGCAAACGACCCCGGTCCACCGATCACGCAGTCCTCATAGTAGTGATCGAGGTGCAGCATGGCCTGCCAGGCCGAGGTCTCCGATTTCATCATCAGCGGCAGGCCGTTGATGGTGATCCCGGCGGCGATGACCTTGTCGCGCATCTCGGTGACGGTTCCGCCCTGGTTATTCGGGCCGTCGCCGGAGATATCGATGACCTTGCGCATGCCTTGGTACTTGTTGCCGCTGACGAGCTGTGCCGATTTCTCGAGTGCAGAGAAGATGGATGTCCGCTGCACCTGACGAATGGGAGCCTCGGCAATGCGGGCTGCGAAGGCTGCGGCGGTCGTGCCGTCTTCGATGATGGTCCAGTCGGCCACCGTAAAGTGCTCGCCGACCCCGCCCCATTCGAAATAGGTGACGGCGATCCGGCCGGTCGGGCCATACTTGATGGCGTCCAGGACTTCCTGCGATGTGATGGCCGCGACATAGCCGGCGCGCTGGATTTCCTGCTCGTCCGTATCCATGGACTGGGAGATGTCGACAGCCAGAACAAGTTCGACATCCACCTCGGCGGCCGGGTCATAGGCCGCGAGACTGCGCGGCAGCGATCGGTCAAACGCCGCAGCGGTAATTGGGGTCATTGCAAGCATCACCGTCGCAAACAGGCCGGTGAGAATGGTCTTCTGGTTTGTGCACAGCGTGAGACGCATGGTTGTTCTCCTTGCCTGGCCGAAGCCGATACCCACGCCTCCCTTGTTCATCGTTCTTGTTGCGGCTAAAGGTCCAGTTAATTTCTAGAACAGCCGATACCTTACGCAGCTCCTCGACATTCGATTAGCTGGCGCATGGAATATTCATAGCAAAACGCGTGCCAGAAAATTAGCCGGCAGGAATATGCCGGCAAATCAATGAGTGCACATATTGCGCTTTTTTACGAGATCGGCAATTTTTGCCCTGAAGCTCGGCAAAAATTGCCGGGTTTGTGGTTTTCTGCAATTTTGCCCGGCAATATCTGCCTGTCCGTAAGGCAGCATGCCAACGGCATGTGCAGGGTGGCTTCAGGCTCGAAATGGCTTGAGATTGCGGCGTGTCGAGGCCTTTATCCGCTTGACGAAGCCGATATGTGCGGGCAATCTCTCTGAAGAAATTCTCAGCCGGTGAAGAAATTTTCATCGCGCAACACGCCGGAGCAACTGGCGGGAGATCGGGCAAAAGGCCCGGGACGGGGCGAGGCAGTGCAGGACGAGGACTGGACCACCTATTTGTCGATCAGGGCGGCCTGGCTGTCCTTTGTCGGCGGATGCACGCAGGGCGACATTGCCGCCCGGCTTGGTGTGTCGCCGGCCAAGGTGCACAGGTTGATTGCCCACGCGCAAAAGGAAGGCCTGATCCGGTTCCAAATCGATGGGCGCCCTATCGAGTGTCTGGAGCTTGAAGAGCGTTTCACCAAAGCCTTCGGTCTGTCGACCTGCATCATCGCACCGGATCTTGGCGGCTCTGATCCAGCGACGGCCATCCGCGCGGTCGCATCAGTGGCCGGGCCCTATCTTGCGTCTGTGCTGTCGGCGCCGGAGGTGGTGGGCGTTGGCGTTGGCATGGGGCGCACGCTCAAGGCGGCCGTAGCCGCGATGCCGCGCATCCACCGGCCGAACCTCTCCGTCATCTCGATTTCCGGCTCGCTGATGCGCAAGCTGTCGGCCAACCCTTATGACGTGGTGCAGCAACTCGCCGAGCGCACCGGCGGCGAAGGGTATTTTCTGCCCGTGCCCTATTTCGCCGAGAGTGTCGAGGAGCGCGACATGTTCCTTGGCCAGCGCAGCGTGCAGGACTTGCTGGAGCGTGCGCGCCGGTCGAATGTGTTTGTGGTCGGCATCGGCTCGATCGACAACGAAGGCCACCTGGTGCAGCGCGGAATGATCAACAAGACGGATCAGGAGGGCTTGCGCCGGTCCAATGCGGTAAGTGACCTGATGGGGCGCTTCGTGTCATTGGACGGTCGTCATGCGCCGAGTTCACTGGCCGATGTCGCGGTCGGGCTGCATTTCGAGGAAGTGCGGGGCGCGCGCGTAATTGCGCTGGTGGGCGGTGAGGGCAAGGCGGATGCAACGCTTGCCGCATTGCGCACGGGCGTCATTACCGATCTTGTCGCGGATGAAACCCTTGCAAGGGCCCTGCGCGACCGGATCAGTTGAGAGGCCGACGTCCGCCGGCTTATCCGGGGGCGGGGCCGCTTGTGGGGAAGTAATCGGGACCGGCCATCGGGGCCGTCTCTCTAGTCGGAGGATTGAAGCGTGAAAAAGTTTCTGATGATCAGCGCGGCATTCGCTGGACTTGCGATCTCTGGTGCTGTGCAGGCGGCTGATATCAAGCCGGCAGTTCTGTACGATCTGGGCGGCAAGTTCGACAAGTCGTTCAACGAAGCTGCCTACACCGGCGCCGAGCAGTTCAAGAAGGAAACCGGCGTCGAATACCGCGACTTCGAGATCCAGAACGACGCTCAGCGTGAACAGGCGCTGCGCAACTTCGCCAAGCGCGGCCAGAACCCGATCGTTGCCATTGGTTTCTCGCAGGCGAATGCGGTCGAGAAGGTCGCCAAGGAGTTCCCGGACATCCAGTTCGCCATTGTTGACATGGTCGTCGACCTGCCGAATGTGCGTTCGGTCGTGTTCAAGGAACACGAAGGGTCCTTCCTCGTTGGCGTGCTGGCCTCGATGGCCTCCAAGTCCGGCAAGGTCGGCTTCGTCGGCGGCATGGACATTCCGCTGATCTCGAAGTTCTCCTGCGGCTACAAGCAGGGCGTGAAGGCCACCAACGCCAGCGCCGAAGTATTCGAAAACATGACCGGCACCACCGGTGCGGCCTGGAATGATCCGGTCAAGGGCGGCGAACTCGCCAAGTCCCAGTTCGACCGCGGTGCGGACGTCGTCTATCACGCTGCGGGTGCAACCGGCATCGGTGTCCTGCAGGCCGCAGCTGACGCCGGCAAGCTCGGCATCGGCGTCGACAGCAACCAGAACGCCCTGCATCCGGGCCAGGTCCTGACCTCGATGCTGAAGCGCGTCGACGTCGCTGTGAACAAGGCTTTCTCAGATTCCATGACCGGCAACTGGACTTCGGGCGTCGAAGTCCTTGGTCTGGCAGAAGGCGGTGTTGACTATGCCTACGACGAGCACAACGCAGCCCTGATCAGCGACGACATGAAGGCTGCGGTGGAGAAGGCCAAGGCCGACATCATCTCCGGCACCATCAAGGTCCATGACTACATGGCCGACAAGTCCTGCCCGTTCTGAACGGACAGGAACAGATCGGGCGCGCCGGTTGCCGGCGCGCCCCCTCGCCGCAGTTTATCTCGTCGCGCCTGACAGCCGGGCGCATGCCATCACGCCGGACCGGTGTCTGACGCCAAGCGCCCGGGAGCACCCATGACCCCAGCTATCGAGCTTCGCAAGATCAACAAGTCTTTCGGGGCCGTTCACGCCAACAAGAACATTGATCTCGTCGTCGGCAAAGGCTCGATCCATGGCATCATTGGCGAGAACGGGGCCGGCAAGTCGACCCTGATGTCCATTCTCTACGGCTTCTACAATGCCGATAGCGGAGACATTCTGGTCGATGGCAAGGTTGTATCGATCAGCGATTCCAAGACAGCCATCTCGCTTGGCATCGGCATGGTGCATCAGCATTTCATGCTGGTCGACACGTTCAGCGTGTTCGAAAACATCATCCTCGGTGCCGAGGACGGCACCTTCCTGTCCCGTGGCAGCGACAAGGCGCGCAAGGAACTGGCTCGTCTCGATGCCGACTACGGCCTGAAGGTTGATCCGGATGCGCTGATCGAGGATCTGCCTGTCGGCCTGCAGCAGCGGGTGGAGATCCTGAAAGCGCTCTACCGTGGCGCAGAGGTCCTGATCCTTGACGAGCCAACCGGCGTACTGACGCCGGCCGAGGCCGATCATCTGTTCCGCATCCTTGAGGTACTGAAGAACCAGGGCAAGACCGTGCTCCTGATCACGCACAAGCTGCGCGAGATCATGGCCATCACCGACACCGTCTCCGTCATGCGCCGCGGCGAAATTGTCGCCACGCGCAAGACGTCGGAGACCAGCATGGAAGAGCTGGCCGAGTTGATGGTCGGCCGCCGTGTCCTGCTCACCGTCGACAAGGGCGATGCGGCACCGGGCGCGCCGGTGCTCAAGGTTGAAAATCTCACTGTCACCGATGCGCGCGGCGTGACTGTCGTCAAGAACGTGTCCTTCGAGGTCCGCGCCGGCGAGATTGTCGGCATTGCCGGCGTGTCTGGCAATGGCCAGTCCGAACTGCTGGAGACACTGGCCGGCATCCGCCGCCCGAAGTCCGGCACTGTCACCATCGGCAGCGAGGTGCTGGATCTGGCCCATCATCCGGTCGATGCATCCGGCATGCGCGCCAAGAGCGTCGGCCATGTGCCCGAAGACCGGCATCGTATGGGACTGGTGACGTCCTTTGCCGAGTATGAAAACGCGATTCTCGGTTACCATAATGACCCGGCCTATGCGAAGGGCCCGTTCCTGAATCTGGCCGCGATCAAGGAAGCCGCGAAGGGCGAGATCGCCAAATACGACATACGCCCACCCAATCCGATGCTGAAGACGGCGAATTTCTCGGGTGGCAACCAGCAGAAGATCGTGCTGGCGCGGGAGATCGAACGCGATCCGTCCGTGCTGCTGATCGGCCAGCCGACGCGCGGCGTTGACATCGGCGCCATCGAGTTCATTCACAAGCGCATCGTCGAATTGCGCGATGCCAGCAAGGCGATCCTGCTCGTGTCGGTGGAACTGGACGAGATCCGCTCCCTGTCCGACCGTGTGCTGGTGATGTTCGATGGCCGCATCGTCGGCGAGCGCCTGCCGTCGGCCGGTGAGGGCGAAATTGGGCTGCTCATGGCCGGTGTCGACGACGCCAGTGCCGCCGCCTCGCGACAGGGAGACGCCGCATGAGTGCCGGACAACTACCGCGCTGGGCCGATCTCGGCCTTATTCCACTGCTGAACCTGACCGCCGCCTTCCTGGTCTCCGGTCTCGTCGTGCTCATCATCGGCGAGAACCCGATCGAGGTTGTCCAGATCCTGCTCTGGGGCTCGCTCGGCTTCGGCGAAGGCATCGGCTTCACGCTGTTCTACGCCACCAACTTCATTTTCACCGGCCTTGCTGTCGCCGTGGCCTTCCATGCCGGTCTGTTCAACATCGGCGGTGAAGGTCAGGCCTATGTCGGCGGCCTCGGCGTTGCGGCCGCCTGCCTGCTGCTTGACCGCATCGTGCCCTGGTGGGTGACACTGCCTTTCGTGATCATTGGCTCTGCCGCAGCAGGGGCCGCATGGGCCTTTATTCCGGCCTGGCTGCAGGCAAAGCGTGGCAGCCACGTGGTCATCACGACGATCATGTTCAACTTCATCGCCGCCTCGATGATGGTCTATCTGCTGGTCAACGTCATCGGCAAGGATGGCTCGATGCAGCCGGAAACCCGCACCTTCGCGGATGGCGGCCGGTTGCCGATGCTGAATGACGTCTTCCCCTTCTTTGATTTCGGCACTGCGCCGGTCAACCTATCGCTGATTCTGGCGTTGCTGTCGGCCTTCGGCGTCTGGCTCTTGATCTGGCGTACCCGCCTTGGCTATGCCATCCGCACCCTGGGCGCCAATGCGACGGCGGCCGTCTATGCCGGTATCTCGCCCGCCCGCATCATCATCATCACCATGATGATCTCCGGCGGCCTCGCCGGCATGATGGCGATCAACGAGATCATGGGCTCGCAGCACCGCCTGCTGATCGAATTCGTTTCGGGATATGGCTTCGTCGGCATCGCCGTCGCGCTGATGGGGCGCGGCCATCCGGTCGGCATTGTGCTCGCCGCCGTCCTGTTCGGCATGCTCTACCAGGGCGGCGCCGAACTCGCCTTTGAGATCCCGGCCGTGACCCGCGACATGATCCTCGTCATCCAGGGCCTGGTGATCCTCTTCGCCGGTGCACTGGAATATATGTTCCGGCCGACGCTGGTGCGGATCTTCACCTTCGCCCGCACGCCGGCCTCCGCCGCGCCTGCAACTGTTGCCAAGTGAGGAGGCAGAGATGCTCGAAAGCCTGATCCTCATCCTCGACAGTACGGTGCGCCTGTCGACCCCGCTGCTGCTTGCCTGTCTCGCGGGTCTCTACTCCGAGCGTTCGGGCGTGGTCGATATCGGCCTTGAAGGCAAGATGCTTGGCGCGGCCTTCGGAGCGGCCTGTGTCGCTTTTCTCACCGCAAACGCCTGGGCCGGTCTCCTCGCGGGCATCATGGTGGCGGTGGGCCTGTCGCTCATCCATGGATTTGCCTCGATCACCCATCGTGGCAACCAGATCGTGTCAGGTGTCGCCATCAACTTCCTTGCTGCCGGGCTGACGGCTCTGCTCGGCCAGGCCTGGTTCGGACAAGGCGGGCGCACTCCGTCCCTGTCCGGAGGAGGCCGTTTCCTCGAAATCACCTTGCCCTTCGCCAACGAGCTTGCGACCGTGCCTGTACTCGGTCCGATCTATTCTGGTCTGATTTCTGGCCACAACGCTCTGGTCTATCTCGCTTTCCTCGCCGTGCCCTTTACCTGGTGGGTGCTGTTCCGCACCCGCTTCGGCCTGCGCCTGAGGGCGGTCGGCGAGAACCCGGCTGCTGTGGACACGGCCGGCATCTCGGTCACCTTCCTGCGCTACCGCGCCGTCATCATCTGCGGTGTCTTGTGCGGCATGGCGGGTGCCTATCTCGCGATTGCCCAGTCGTCCGGCTTCATCAAGGATATGACAGCCGGAAAGGGCTTCATCGCGCTCGCCGCGCTGATCTTTGCCAAGTGGAAGCCGGTCAATGCCATGCTGGCCTGCCTGCTGTTCGGTTTCCTCGATGCGACTGCGATCCGCATGCAGGGCCAGTCCATCCCCTGGATCGGCGAAGTGCCGGTGCAGGTGTTCCAGGCGCTGCCCTACGTTCTCACGGTCATCCTGCTCGCCGGCTTCATCGGCAAGGCGATCCCGCCGAAGGCCAGCGGCATTCCCTATCTGAAGGAGCGCACATGAGCCGCCTCGACGAACTGTTCGCTGCGGCCAAGACTGCACGCGAAAACGCCTACGCCCCCTATTCCAACTTCAAGGTCGGCGCGGCCCTCTTGACCGACGGCGGCCACATCGTGCCCGGCTGCAATGTCGAGAACGCGGCCTATCCGGAAGGTGTCTGCGCCGAGGCCGGGGCAATATCAGCCATGGTCCTCTCCGGCGAGCAGCGCATTGCCGAGGTGGTCGTCGTCGCCGACGCGGCACTCTGCACCCCTTGCGGCGGCTGCCGCCAGAAGCTGAAGGAGTTCGGCGCCGGGTCGGTCAAGGTCCACATCGCCAACCTCGACGGCATTCGCCGCACCTTCACCATTGACGAACTTCTGCCCGCCGGCTTCGCGCTTCACGACTGAGGCGGCCGGCGGCCTGATCCCTTGAGCATAAGGACGATGAGACCCATGAGCGGCTCTGGTCACGATTGCGCGGCAGTAGTCCGCGCTGCCCGTCCGGGCACCTATCGCATTGGCATGATCCTCGGTTCCGGCCTCGGCGAACTCGCCGGCGAGCTGGAAGATGCCGTGCATATTCCCTATTCGAAACTCCCGGGCTTCCCGGTCTCGACCGTGTCCTCGCATGGCAGCGAACTGGTGGCTGGCACCATGCACGGCGTTCCGGTCGTCATCCTGTCGGGGCGCGCACATTACTATGAAAGCGGCAACCCCTCGATCATGCGCACCCCGGTCGAGACGCTGAAGGCGCTCGGCTGCGAGATCCTGTTTGCTACCAATGCGGCCGGCTCCCTGCGTGAGGAAGTCGCCCCCGGCCATCCGATGCTGATCACCGATCACATCAATTGGTCCGGCCTCAATCCGCTGATTGGCGAGGAAGACGAGAAGCGCTTCCTCGACATGACCACCGCCTATGATCTGGAACTGCGGGCGGCCATGCACCGGGCTGCAAAACACCAGGGCGAACACCTCGCCGAGGGCGTCTACATGTGGTTCTCCGGCCCGTCCTTCGAGACGCCGGCCGAAATCCGCATGGCCCGCATGCTGGGCGCTGACGCGGTTGGCATGTCCACCGTACCGGAGGTGATCATGGGTCGCTTCCTCGGGATGCGCGTTGCCGCCATGTCGATCATCACCAATCTCGGCGCCGGAATGCAGGCGCATGGCCTGTCCCATGACGAAACCAAGTCGGTCGCCAAGCTCGGCATGGACCGCATGAAGCGCCTGGTGCGCGGCTTCGTGAAGGAGATCGCCCATGGCTGACCAGTCTGCTTCCGCCGTACTTGCGGCCCGCGCGTTGGCGCTGGTTGACCTGACCAACCTCAACGACGGCTGCACGGATGCCGACATCGACGCGCTTTGCGCCCGCGCCGTGACGCCACATGGCACGGTCGCCGCCGTCTGCGTCTATCCGGCCTTTGTCGCCCGCTCGAAGGCGCGCCTGACCGGCACCGGCGTGAAGGTCGCAACGGTGGTGAACTTCCCTGCCGGCGGCGATGACACCGCCGCGGTCGTCCGCGAGACGCAGCAGGCCATCGCTGACGGGGCCGACGAGATCGACCTTGTCATGCCCTACCGCGCCTTCGTGGCCGGCCGCCGTGGCTTTGCCGAGGAGCAGATCATCCGCGTCAAGGCGGCCATTCCGGTACCTGCCCAGCTCAAGGTGATCCTGGAGACCGGCGAAATCGGCGACCCGCTGCTCATTCATCAGGCCTCGCAGGTGGCGATTGCCGCCGGGGCTGATTTCATCAAGACCTCCACCGGCAAGGTGAAGGTCAATGCCACGCTCGAGGCGGCGGAGATCATGCTCACCGTCATCGAGGAAACCCGCCGCGATCACGGCCGCCCGGTCGGCTTCAAGCCCGCTGGCGGCATCCGCACGCTGGACGATGCCGTCGCCTATCTGGCGCTGGCCGACCGAATCCTCGGGCCTAACTGGGCCACGGCCGCGACCTTCCGCTTCGGCGCCAGCGGCCTGCTCGATGCGCTTCTCGACGTGATCAAGGGCGGAACGGGTTCCGCACGCGAAGGATACTGACATGCTCGCCCAGGAAATCATCCGCAAGAAGCGGGACGGCGGCCAGCTCAGCCGCGAGGAAATCGGGTTTTTCGTCAAGGGTCTGGCCAGCGGTGGTGTCACCGAGGGGCAGGTCTCGGCGCTGGCCATGGCGATCTTCTTCCGTGGCCTGACCATCGATGAGCGCGTTTCGCTCACGCTTGCCATGCGGGACAGCGGCACGGTGCTGGATTGGTCCGATGTCGATGCACCCGTGCTGGACAAGCATTCGACTGGCGGCGTCGGCGACAACGTCTCGCTGATGCTGGCACCAGCGCTGGCCGCCTGCGGCGCGGCCGTGCCGATGATCTCCGGCCGTGGCCTTGGCCACACCGGCGGCACGCTCGACAAGTTCGACAGCATTCCGGGCTACAGGACCCAGCCGGACAACGAGTTGTTCCGCAAGGTGGTGAAAGACGTCGGTTGCGCCGTCATCGGCCAGACCAGTGACCTCGCTCCGGCGGACAAGCGGTTCTATGCCATCCGTGACGTGACGGGCACGGTGGAGAGCATCGACCTCATCACCGCCTCGATCCTGTCGAAGAAGCTGTCGGCGGGTCTGCAGGGCCTGGTGCTCGATGTGAAATGGGGCTCCGGGGCCTTCATGGCGACGCTTGAAGACGCACGCAAGCTCGCCGAAAGCCTTGTGCTCGTCGCCAATGGTGCCGGTCTCAAGACCACTGCGCTGCTCACCGACATGAACGAACCGCTGGCCTCCGCCGCCGGCAACGCCGTCGAGATGCTGAACGCCGTCGACTTCCTGAAGGGCACTGCCATCGACAGCCGCCTGTGGGATGTCACCGTCGCTCAGGGCGGCGAGCTGCTCGCAACCGGCGGTCTCGCAGCCACGGCCGAAGAGGGCTGCGAGCAGATGCGCGCTGCCTTCGAGAGCGGGCGTGCGGCCGAGAAATTCGCCGAGATGGTCACCGCGCTGGGTGGTCCGGCCGACTTCATGGAAAAGTCGGAACTGTACCTCGCCAAGGCCCCGGTGGTCGCCCCGGTCTATGCAGAGCGTCCCGGCACCGTGATTGGCGTCGATGCCCGCGCCGTTGGTGTGGCGGTGGTGGAACTGGGCGGCGGCCGCCGCACGGCCGCCGCCATCATCGACCCGTCCGTCGGCTTCACCGAGCTGGCCGGTATCGGCCATACGGTCGATGCCGACAGCCCGATTGCCATCGTCCATGCCGCCAGCGAGGACGCCGCCCGCAAGGCCGCCGCTGCCCTCAACGCCGCCTATGTCACCGGCGACGCCAATGCGGTCCCGGACAACCGGATTGTGGCTGCCCGCATTGCGCCGTAGGCGCGATGCAACAGGTCAATGCCGTTGCGCCTTAGGCGCAATGCGACAGAGAGATCCATTGCGCCCTAGGCGCTGTGCGACCGGAAATGCAATCGCGCCATAGGCGCTGTGCCGGTGTCTCCCCCCACCCCTAACCCCTCCCCACGAGGGGGAGGGGAACTTCCGGTGCTAGGGTTGATTGCCGAGCCACTCGCCGCAGCCTGTTCCCCTCCCCCTTGAGGGGAGGGGCTAGGGGTGGGGGTGAACGGCGTAAGCCGTAGCCGCGCAAGCACGCTAGACCGTCCGAGGCAAGCGCCTCACGATGAAAGGACTAAGGAAATGCCCCGCGCCATACTCGTTGTGCTCGATAGTTTCGGCATCGGCGGCGCAGAAGATGCGGCCCGTTTTGGTGATGCAGGTTCTGACACGCTGGGTCACATCGCGGCCCGCTGTGCTGCCGGAGAAGGGGACAAGGCAGGCTTGCGCTCCGGACCGCTGACCCTGCCCAACATGTCGCGTCTCGGCCTCGGCGCAGCGGCACAGCTGTCGACGGGCCAGCCGGTTCCCGGCCTCACATTGGACGTCATCCCGGAAGCCCTGTGGGGCTATGCGGCGGAAGTCTCCAACGGCAAGGACACCCCGTCCGGTCACTGGGAAATCGCCGGTGTGCCCGTGCGTTTTGACTGGGGGTACTTCCCGCCGACCATCCCGACCTTCCCGGCCGATGTGATCGCCGAAATCGTCGCCGAGGCCGGACTGCCGGGCATCATCGGCGACAAGCATGCTTCCGGCACCGAGATCATCGCCGAGCTTGGCGAGGAGCACATCCGCACGGGCAAGCCGATCTTCTACACCTCGGCCGATTCCGTGGTGCAGATCGCTGCGCACGAGGCGCATTTCGGTCTTGAGCGCCTTTATCAGGTCTGCGAGATCACCCGCCGGCTGATCGACCCGTTCAACATCGGCCGCGTCATCGCGCGCCCGTTCCTGGGCGAGACGTCGGCCACGTTCGAGCGCACCGCCAACCGGCGCGACTATTCGGTGCTGCCGCCCGAGCCGACCCTCCTCGACCGGCTGACGGCAGCCGGTCGTACGGTGATCGGCGTTGGCAAGATCTCCGACATCTTCGCCCATCAGGGCGTGGCCAAGGTGCTGAAGGGCGCCGGTAACGACCAACTCGTCGACAAGACGCTGGTGGCGATGGACGAGGCAAAGGACGGCGATCTTGTCTTCACCAACCTGATCGACTTCGATTCTCTTTATGGCCACCGCCGCGACGTGCCGGGCTATGCGGCAGCGCTCGAGCGTTTCGACGCCCGCCTGCCGGAAATCATGGCGAAGATGCTGCCCGGCGACCTTTTGATCCTGACAGCCGACCATGGCTGCGATCCGACCTGGCGCGGCACGGACCACACCCGAGAGCACGTGCCCGTGCTGGGCTGGCGCCCTGGTGTTGCCGGCCATGCCATCGGCGGACGCAAGACCTATGCAGACATCGGCGAAACCGTCGCGGATCACCTCGGTGTGGCGCTCGGTGCCAATGGCGTCAGCTTCCTGAGCCAGTGAAGGGGTGGTCTTGACGGATTGCAATGCAGGGCGGATGAACGTGGCACAGGATACGCCAAGGGTGCCGCGCTGAGTCGCGGCAGGCGATGACCACGCGGATGAGCAAGGGCAGGGCATGGCCGGTGAGGTGAACGTCCCGAAGGCAGAACTGCATTGTCATATCGAAGGTGCGGCCCCGCCGAGCCTGGTGCAGAAATTTGCCTTGCGCGAAAACATCGACGTTTCAGCCATCATCGACGCCAAGGGCCGCTATGTCTGGTCCGATTTCACCACGTTCCTTGGCGCTTATGACCTGGCAAGCTCCGTCTTCCGCCGTCCGGGCGACTATGCCCAGCTCAGCGAAAGCTATTTTCGCATGCTGGCCGCCGAGGGGGCGATCTATGGCGAGATATTCATCTCGCCGGACCACGCCACCGCGGCTGGCCTTTCCTACAAGGCCTATGTCGAGGGGCTGGCTGCCGGCATCGAGCGGGCCAAGGCAGAGACGGGCATCGAAGGCCGCATGATTGCCACCGGCGTCCGCCATTTCGGTGCCACAGCGGTCGAGAAAGTCGCGAAGGACGTCATTTCCAATCCGCATCCGCTGGTTACAGGCTTTGGCTTGGCCGGTGACGAGCGGGAGGGACATCCGGCCAATTTCGCCAAGGCCTTCCGCATGGCAGGCGAGGCGGGTCTTGGCCTGACGGCCCACGCCGGCGAATTCGGCGGACCTGAAAGCATCATGGCCGCGCTGGATTTCCTTCGCGTCAAGCGGATCGGCCATGGGGTGCGGGCCATCGAGAACAAGGCGCTCGTCGAGCGTCTGGCGGAGGAACGCATCGTGCTGGAGGTCTGCCCGGGATCGAATGTGGCGCTCGGCCTTTATCCGGTGCTGCGCTTCCACCCGATCAACCTGCTGCGCCGGGCCGGTGTGCGGGTGACGCTGAACTCGGACGATCCGCCGTTCTTTCACACCACCCTCGGCCACGAGTACACGCAAACAGCCAAGACGTTCGGATGGAGCCCTGAGGATCAGCGCGCCATCACCCGGACAGCCATCGTAGCCGCTTTCTGTGATCGCGGCACCAAGGAACGGTTGCTCGCCCGTCTGGACACCACCGCCCGGGCATGACAGCGCGTGGTTATGCTGCCCGTTCGTCCGAACGCGGATCAAGCACGGAGGACTCCGGAGTCGAGAAGCGTGCCGTGGCGATAACTGGAACGAAGTCGGACTTCTCCTCGACCTTGACACCGGCGCGCCGTGTCATCCGCCAGGCAGTAAAGAGCACCATGGAGAGATGCGCCGCAGCCGTAACGTGGAACAGCGCGCCAGGCGTCGAGGCGCTCATCAGCGCGGCGGCGGCAATCGGCCCGATCATGGTTCCGGCTCCGAAGATCAGCAGCAGGCCGCCCGAGGTCTTGAGGAAGTCGCCGGGGGCTGCGTGATCGCTGGCGTGGGCCAGGATCACCGGATACATCGAATAAATCATCCCGCCAAAGGCAGAGACCAGCACGATGACGGCCATGGGACCGAGACTGTCGGCAATCGACAGGGCAAGTCCGGTCAAGGTGGCGAGGATTCCCATACCAACCAGGACAAAACGCCGGTCGATCCGGTCCGACAGCAGTCCGACCGGGATCTGGATGATCGCGCCAATCAGCAGCGCCAGTGACATCATCACGGCGATATCGCTGATCGACAGGCCGATCTTGCGGCCATAGACGGCACCGAGCGTGCCGAAGGCGCCGTTGGAAATGCCGATCAGCAGCACCGCGACCACCGCCACCGGCGAGTTGCGCCACAGCGCGCCGACGTCAAGCCGCGCCTGCGTCAACGGTGTCGGTGTTGCCGCTGTCGAGAGGGCTGTTGGCAACAGTGACAGGGAATAGATGATCGAGCCCACCACAAAAAACACGAAGCCAGTGGTATCTCCAAGCGTCAGCAGCATCTGACCGACGGTCGTCGCTCCCAGGTTGATCATCGTGTAGATGCCGAACACGCGTCCGCGCGTCTGATTGGAGGCGCGCTCGTTCAGCCAGCTCTCCACGATCATCGCGGCACCGGCGAAGCAGAAACCGGTCACCGCGCGCAGCGGCACCCAGACCATCGGCGTCATGAACAGCAGATTGAGCAGCATTGTGATTGCGGCAATGGAGGCGAGCACGCCGAAGGTGCGGATATGGCCGACGCGTTTCACGATCACCGGAACCGCAAGGCAACCCGCCACATAGCCAACGGCCCAGCCAGCACCCAGAAGACCGAGGGACGTGTCGGAAAACCCTTCAGACAGACCCCGGATTGGCAGCAGGAGCCCATGCAGCCCTCCTGCCATCAGCAGCAGGGCGGACCCGATAAGGAGGGCGGCAATCGAAAGGACGGTGGACATGAAAGGCATCCAGCTGGCGGAAAAGGCGGGCGGATCAGCGCGAAGCACGCTCCTCATGCTGCCTCAAGGACTGTGGCTGCGACAAGGCCACCGGGGCGATTGGCAGATTTTTCAACCGATGCTTCGTGTGCCCGACAGCGCCGGACTTTTCATTGAGGGCGATTGCGGACAGAGTTCATACTCAATCAGTGTTTTCCCGCGCGGAGCTTGCCATCCGTGCCCTGACGCATCGGATCCTGTCTTGTCGCATCCTGCATCCGCCTCGCCGGCCCTGTCGCTTCTTGCCGCCGCTGCGGTCAGAGAGCGCGCCAATCGTTTGCTGGAACTTGGTCTTGCCGGTGATCTGCCGCATTTCAAGGTGGATCTCTCCCGCCTGCCTGCCCTTGCTGACCGGGTCATTGCCACCACCCGTCGGCGCTATCCGGATCTGGCCGTGCCGCTGCATTCCTGCTGGCGGCATTTGGAGGCCGGTGGACTGGATCGATGGGACATGCTGGCAGGCGCGCGGGGCTTTGCCGATGTGCGTGAGATGGGCCGCGCGGCCTTTGACCTCGCCATCGTCTCCTGTGTGACCAACGCCCACCCGGGCGCATCCTGGCACTACGCAGAGGATGCCACCGGCGAGCGGTTCGCCGGAACGGAAGGCTTGTCCATCGCCTCATTCGCCATGCTTGCCAGCGGCCTTTTCTCTGCCGTCCCGGAAGACCCCTTGCGCGCCGATGCGCATGCCCTGATGCGGATCGAGGAGGCTGAACTCGTGGCCGGTTTCCAGTCCGGTCCGGGAAACAGGCTTGAGGGACTGGCCGGACGTATCGCCCTGCTCACGCGCCTCGGTGAAGCAATCGGGCTGCGACCGGACCTGTTCGCCCGCGAGGACGAGCCGCGACCAGGTGGACTGTTCGACATTCTTTACGATGAAGGCCAGCAGGGGGCGGTGCCCGTCGGCCGGATCCTCGATCTGGTACTGGAGGGCCTTGGCCCGGTCTGGCCGGAGCGCACGGTGCTCAATGGCATTGGCCTTGGTGACACATGGGGCCACAGCCGGCTTGTGATGGCGGATGCCACCTCGGGTCTCATGCCCTTGCACATGCTGTCGCAATGGATCACCGGCTCGCTGGTCGAGCCGCTGGCCTGGGCCGGGATCGAGGTGATCGGGCTGGACACGCTGACCGGCTTTGCGGACCGCGACCATGGCGCATTGTTCCTGGATAGCGGAATCCTTATCCCGCGCGACTTGGCCGCAGCAAGACAGCCGCATGAGTCAGGCAGCGAATATGTCACCGAGTGCCGTGCGCTCACCATCGCCCTCCTCGACCGCCTTGCCGGGTCAATCCGCCGCGAGCTTCAGGCCACGGAAGATGATCTGCCGCTGTCCTGCATTATCGAGGGAGGCACGCGGGCTGTCGGCCGCGAGATTGCGCGGGAAAAAAGCGCCGATGACGCGGAGCCCATCAATATCCTCGGTGACGGGACTGTATTTTGATCGCCCCTCGGGGCATAGGGGAACGGGAAAACAGGGCGGCAGATGAATGCCGCGCCAGAGTGTCAAACAAGCACAGAAGGAGCAAGGCCACCATGTCCGGAGCCATTGTCGTCGATCACCCGCTGGTCCAGCACAAGCTGACGATCATGCGCAACAAGGCCACCTCGACGCAGGGCTTCCGACGCCTCCTGCGCGAGATTTCCACCCTGTTGTGCTATGAGGTCACGCGTGGCCTACCCTTGACCCAGATCACCATCGAAACGCCAATCTGCGAAATGCAGGCCCCGACGCTGGCTGGCAAGAAGCTTGTCTTCGCCTCGATCCTGCGTGCCGGCAACGGTTTGCTGGAGGGCATGCTGGACCTTGTCCCCTCGGCCCGCGTTGCCCACATCGGCCTCTACCGTGATCCGGAAACCCTGACGCCGGTCGAATATTACTTCAAGGCCCCTGAAGACCTCGGCGAACGCCTGGTGATCGTCGTTGATCCGATGCTGGCAACGGCCAATTCCGCTATCGCCGCCGTCGAGAAACTCAAGGGCCGCGGGGCCAACAACATCCGTTTCCTCTGCCTGCTGGCGGCTCCCGAAGGCGTCGCAAAGTTCAATGCGGCCCATCCGGACGTGCCGGTCTACACCGCCTCCATCGACGAGAAGCTCAACGATCACGGCTACATCGTTCCCGGCCTTGGTGACGCGGGCGACCGGATGTACGGCACGAAGTAACAACAGTGCCGGAGGGGCGCGATGATCATTGTCTTCGGTTCGATCAATCTTGACCTCGTCGTCATGGTCAAGCGTCTGCCGCATCCAGGTGAAACTTCGGCCGGCCCCGATTGCCAGACCTTTGCCGGCGGCAAGGGGGCAAACCAGGCGCTTGCGGCCCGGCGGGCAGGTGCGAACGTGACGATGATCGGGGCGGTCGGGAACGACAGTTTCGCCGCCCCTGCTCTGGCCAACCTCGAGGCTGCGTCCGTGGACCTTTCTGCCCTGCGACGGCTGGAAGGGGCGACCGGGATCGCCATGATCGGGGTTGAAAGCTGTGGCGAGAACCTCATCATCGTCGGCAGCGGTGTCAACGCGCGCGTCTCTGCCGACTGGCTTGCTGGACGTCTGGCACCCGATGTCACGCTGTTGATGCAGGCCGAAGTCCCGCTTGCGCAGGTGTCGCGGGCCATGGATCTGGCGCGAACTGCTGGCGCACGTGTGGTGTTCAACACCGCTCCTGCGACGGATGTTGAGGTCGCCCAACTGGCGGCCCGCGCGGATGTCGTGATCTCCAATGAAAGCGAAGCAGCGGACGTTGCGGCAGCGCTTGGATTGCCGGGCGAGCCGGCCGCATATGCTGCCGCGATGGCGGCCAGCGGCCGGACTGCCGTTGTGACGCTGGGGGGCGATGGTGTCCTCGCCCATGACGGAACAACCCTGATCACCGTTGCACCGCCTGTGGTCGAGGTGGTTGACACGACCGGGGCAGGGGATGCGTTTTGCGGCGCCTTTGCCGCAGCACTTGATCGCGGTGCAAATCTGGCACTTGCGCTGGCCGAAGGTGTCGCGGCTGGCAGTCTCGCCTGCACGGCAACGGGTGCGCAGTCCAGTGCGCCCGCCGCCGCCGACATCGCCCGCCTTGCCGCAACACTCCGCGTGCAGCAGAACTGATGCGTTCATTTGACGTTCAGTTTGATCCTCTACAGTCCAGCTCCGGAAAACCCTGGCAGGGGTGAAACGGAGGCGGGATGGTCCGGTATCTTGTGCTGGTTCTGGTGCTGGTGGCGTTCGTGCCATTCGTGCCGCAATGGGCTGGCGACTGGATCTCCGGCCAGCAGCAGGACACTGCGCCTGAAAAGGCGGGGCCGTCACCGTCACGCACGGTAAAAATCCCGGCAGATTCCAGAGGTCACTTCGTTCTTGAAGCTGAAATCAACGGCAAGCAGGTCGAGATGCTGGTGGATACGGGAGCAACGGTTGTGGCACTGCCGCAATCTGTGGCGCGCCGGGCGGGTTTGTCCTTGAAGAAGGAGGATTTCACCGCCTCTGCCACGACTGCGAACGGCACGATCCCTGCAGCGCCTGTTATCCTCAAACAACTCCGTCTGGGTTCGATCCGGTTGTCGGAAGTGGAAGCCATGGTGTTGCCGGATGCCTCCTTGTCAAAAGCTTTGCTTGGCATGTCCGCCCTGCGCAGGCTGGAGCGTTTCGACATTTCTGGTGACACGCTTGTGCTTGTTCAATAAGGTCCAGCCGGCTGTTGATCCCCCGCATTGTTTAGGTTTTCCAGTCTGAAGCCCCCAAGAGGTTTTGCATGTTTCCCAAGCCCGAAGCTCATTTGAAGCCCAACACTTACGCCTACGAAGCTCGGCCAATGGTCAAGCCGACCGGCTTCCGCGAGTATGACGCGCGTTGGCTGTTCGAAAAGGAAATCAACCTGATGGGCATGCAAGCCCTCGGGATGGGCATTGGCACTTTGATGCACGAGCGCGGCGTGCGCCCGGACATCGTTGTCGGTCATGATTTCCGCAGCTACTCCGCCTCGATCAAGCTGGCGGTGATCAACGGCCTGATGGCTGCCGGCATCAACGTGCATGACATCGGGCTGGCCCTGTCGCCGATGGCCTATTTCGCTCAGTTCGCGCTGGATGTGCCAGCCGTTGCCATGATCACGGCGTCGCACAACGACAACGGCTGGACCGGCGTGAAGATGGGCATCAACCGCCCGCTCACTTTCGGGCCGGACGAGATGGGCCGTCTGAAGGATATCGTTCTCAACGCGACCTTCACCCTGAAGCAGGGTGGCAGCTACCGCTATGTGGAGAACTTCCCCGACATCTACATCAAGGACCTGACGGATCGCGCAAAGCTGAAACGGCCGATCAAGATCGTGGCGGCTTGCGGCAACGGCACGGCCGGTGCATTTGCCCCGCGTGTCCTTGAAATGCTGGGTGCTGAGGTCATCCCGCTCGACGCCGAACTTGATCACACCTTCCCGAACTACAACCCGAACCCGGAGGACATGAAGATGCTTCATGCCCTGCGCGACAAGGTTCTGGAAGTGGGCGCGGAAGTCGGTCTCGGCTTTGACGGCGATGGCGACCGTTGCGGCGTTGTCGACAACGAGGGCGAGGAGATCTTCGCCGACAAGGTCGGCGTCATGCTCGCCCGCGACATCTCGGCCATCTATCCGAACTCCAGGTTCGTCGTCGACGTGAAGTCCACCGGCCTCTTCAACACCGACCCGGTGCTGAAGGCCAATGGTGCTGTGACCGATTACTACAAGACCGGTCATTCCTACATCAAACGCCGCGTGACGGAGCTGAACGCCATCGTCGGCTTCGAGAAGTCCGGCCACTACTTCTTCAACGCCCCGATCGGTCGCGGCTATGACGATGGCCTGGTCTCCGCCATCGCCATCCTCGACATGCTCGACCGCAACCCGGGCAAGACCATGGCCGATCTGCGCCGTGACCTGCCGAAGACCTGGGGTTCGCCAACCATGTCGCCGCACTGCGACGACGAGATCAAGTATGGCATCGTCGACAAGGTGGTTGCCCGCTTCCAGGACATGAAGGCGAACGGTGAGAAGATCGGTGGCCACACCATCACCGACCTGATCACCGTCAACGGCATCCGCGTCGTCACCGATGACGGCACCTGGGGTCTGGTGCGCGCCTCTTCCAACAAGCCGGAGCTGGTTGTCGTGATCGAGAGCCCGGCTTCGGAAGCACGCCTGCACGAGATGTTCAAGGCTGTTGATGCCGTGCTGCGGGAAAACCCGGAAGTCGGCGCCTACAACCAGACGATCTGAGCTGGAGCGTGATGGAATGATCCGGCCCTTTGGCACTCTTCACGGCATTGCCGTCGATGAAGTCACCCTGCGGGCCGGATCGCTGCAAGCCAGCATCCTGACCTATGGAGCTACCCTGCGCGACTTGCGTCTCGCCGGACGGCCCCTGGTTCTCGGTCTCAACACTTTGGACGACTATGTCGCGCATGGCGCCTATTTCGGCGCCCTGTGCGGCCGTTATGCCAACCGTATCGCGGGCGGCCACTTCGAGTTGGATGGCACCGCGCACCAGGTCACCTGCAACGAGCGCAGCCGCACGCATCTGCATGGCGGCGCGACCGGTTTTGACAAGCGGATTTGGACGGTCGAGGAACTGACCGCAGACAGTCTGCTGCTCTCTCTCGTCTCGCCAGATGGGGAAGAAGGCTATCCTGGCACGGTCACGATCAAGGCGCGGTTTTCCCTGCTGCCATCAGCCGTGCTGAGCCTGTCGATCACGGCGGTCACCGACGCGCCGACACTGGTCAACATCGCCCATCACAGCTATTTCAATCTGGACGGCTCTGCGGATGTGCTGGCTCACCGCTTGCAGGTTCTGGCTGACCACTACCTGCCGGTCGATAGCCAGAGCATTCCCACCGGTGAGATTGCCCTGGTCGCTGGCACGGACTTCGATTTCCGGGCCCTCCGCCCCGTAGGTGGATCCTGCCGCTATGATCACAATTTCTGTCTCGCGGCTTCCCCTTGCACCGAACCACAACTGGCAGCCGTGCTGGAAGGGGCGACGTCCGGTGTTTCCATGGAGCTCTGGACGACGGAGCCCGGCCTTCAGGTCTATGATGCAAGCGGTCTCGGTTTGCCGTTTGATGGACTGGACGGTCGCCGCTTCGGTCCGCATGCCGGTCTGTGCCTGGAGCCGCAACGCTGGCCGGACAGTCCGCACCGGCCCGCCTTTGCCGGCGCACGCCTTGCACCTGGCGAGACCTATCATCAGTTCACCGAGTTCCGCTTTCATCCGGGAGTATAAGTGAGGATGAAGACTGTCTTCTCCCCTGCGCAGCTTGTTCATGCGCCGAAACTGGAAATCGCCGACGGGCAACTGACCGAAGCGGTCGAGATCCCGGCGCGCGCCGAGATCGTTCGCGACGAGATCCTGAGCCGCAAGATCGGCCCGATCTGGACGCCGCAGGATTTCGGCCGCGGCCCGCTCGAGCGGGTGCATACAGCGGAATACCTGGATTTTCTGGAAAGCTTCTGGTCCCGTTGGACGGGTGCTGGCCGTGACAGGGATGCCTTTCCGTATGTTTGGCCGGTGCGTCAGCTGCGCGCCACCCCGACCCCGGACAGCATCGATGGTCTGATCGGCCGGTTCTCGTTTGATACAGGCACGCCCCTGACAGCCAACACATGGGAGGCGGCCTCCGCCAGCGCCAACACGGCGCTCACGGCAGCCCGCTTCCTCCGTGAAGGGGATCGCTCCGCCTTTGCCCTGTGCCGTCCGCCAGGTCATCACGCCGCTGCCGACTATTATGGCGGCTACTGTTTCCTCAACAACGCGGCCATCGCCGCCCAGTGGCTGCGCGACCAGGGCACGGCCCGCATTGCCATCCTTGACATCGACTATCACCACGGCAACGGCACCCAGTCGATCTTCTACGACCGCGCCGATGTGATGGTCCTCAACATCCACGCCGATCCCAGGCACGACTATCCCTTCTTCCTCGGCCACGCCGACGAGACGGGCGAGAAGGCGGGCAAGGGTTACACCCAGAACTGGCCACTGCCGCTCGGCACCGACTGGGCCGGCTATTCGGTCGCCTTTGAGGAAGCCTATCGCTGGCTCGGGGTCTATGCGCCCGATGTGGTGATCGTCTCCCTCGGGCTCGACACCTATGAGCACGATCCAATCTCGAAGTTCCGCCTCGTCTCCGACGACTACCTCAGGATCGGCGCGCGGCTTGCCCGCCTTGGCAAGCCGACACTCTTCGTTCTGGAAGGCGGCTACGCCGTCGACGCCCTCGGCATCAACTGCGTCAACGTTCTGGAAGGCTTCTTGAACGGTTAGCGGGGGAAGTCCGGTGCCGGCCTCAAACTGCTCCCAAACCTGCAACTTCTTCGCCGTCATCCTCGGCCTTGTGCCGAGGATCTATACAAATCAATTGCTTGCAGATGGTCGGGACAAGCCCGACCATGACGACCGAGAAGAATGCCCGCCTGCCGTCAAGCCCGGCGAACCTTTCCCGCAGTCCACCGCGAAATGCCCCCTCAAACGCCAAACCCCATGCGCTGGAGTTCGAGACGCAATGGCTCGGCTCCGGTGAAATGGATTGCTGCCATACCGACGGCCCGTGCGCCTTCGACATTCTTCAGGCTGTCGTCGATGAAGACGCAGGCCTCGGCGGTGAGGCCGTTCCGTTCCAGCAGCACCTCATAGATGCGTCGATCGGGCTTCAGCAGCCGTTCTTCCGCCGACACCACCGTGTCGCGGAAGGAGGTTGCAAGGAACGGAAAGCGCGCCTTGGCCTCCGTGAACTTCTCGCTCGAGAAATTGGTGATCGCATAGAGCGGCACTTCGCCTTCAGCCAATTCCCCAAGCAGCGCGACGGATCCGGGAACCTCACCCGGCACCATCTCGTGCCAGCCCTCGTCATACGCGCGGATCATGTCCGCATGTTCGGGAAACAGGGCCATCCGCTCTGCGACAGCCTCGGCCCAGCTTCGCCCGCGATCCTGTTCCAGGTTCCAGGCCGGCGAACAGACATCGCTCAGGAATCGTTGTCG
The DNA here is from genome assembly GCF_051860505.1 of Pannonibacter sp. Lineage (NCBI taxonomy): Bacteria > Pseudomonadati > Pseudomonadota > Alphaproteobacteria > Hyphomicrobiales > Stappiaceae > Pannonibacter > Pannonibacter sp. Next base: position 140,536 of record NZ_JBHYDX010000004.1, read on the forward strand.
GGCGTCCGCATCGGGGATCAGCCTGCGGTAGAGATGCTCAGGGTCCCATTCGATCAGAACATTGCCGATGTCGAAGACGACGGTTGTCAAAGGGGAAGTCATGCGGGTGCCTCGAGGCTTGCAGGTGTAGGATGGCAACAAGAATCAGCAAAGGTGGCCTGAGCATGGCGGCCCGTTTCACCCGTGTCATCCTCGTCCTGGGTATCCTTTTGGCAACTGCAACGCCATTGCGCAGCCAGGACATTGCGGCCGGGTTCCGGCTCCGTCTTGCCGTTGTCACCGCAGCGCAGGAGGACATGCGCGAGCGCGTCGAGCCGTTCCGCGAGGAGTTGCAGTACCGGCTTGCCCTGCCTGTGGATCTGTTCCTGATGGACACGCTGGGGGCGGCTACCGATGCACTCGTTCGCGGCGAGGTCGATTTCCTGCGCCTGTCCGCCTCCGCCTATGGCGCTGCGCAAACCGCCTGTGCCTGTCTGGATCCACTGGTGGTGCCGACGGACGGGGAGGGGGCGGAAGGGTTTCATGCGGTACTGGTTGCCCGCGCGAGCCAGGCCGCAAGCATTGCCGATCTCGCCGGCCGGCGTCTCGCCGTCGGTGATCCCGCGTCCAGCGCGGCTTTCCGGGTGCCGCTTGCAGGGCTTGTGCTGCAGGGCACCGATCCGGCCACATTCTTCTCGGCCCTCGTGAGGGTCGAAAGACCGCGCGAAGGGCTGCGGGCGCTGTTTGACGGACGGGTCGAGGCGGCCCTGGTCTGGTCAACCCTGATCGGCGATCCCGAGTTCGGCTATTCGGCCGGCACGCTGAACGAAGCCTATCTCTCGACCCGTCTCGACATGAGCCGCCTCAGCGTGATCTGGCAGTCCCCACGCCTTCCTTATGCGGTGCATGCGGTGCGCAGCAGCCTGCCGCCAGCCCTGCGGGCCCGGTTGCGATCCGTCCTGACCACCTTGATCGACGATGCGCCGGGCGCCTATTTCGGCATCGAACCGGACTACGGCGGAGGGTTCGTCGCGACAGATGCCGCCACGCTGGCCGGAACCCTGCTGCCCTACCGGCCTGAAGCACAGGCCAGGCTGCAGCAACTCTCCGGCATCGCGGCACCGGAGGTCACCGCCGCACCGGACGAACTGCAGCAGCCTTGAACTCAACCGATCAACGCTGCTGTATGCCGGCGGATCATTTCTTCCTCATTGGTCGGGATGACCAGCACAGCGACGCGTGAACTGTCTGCGGATATGACCGTCTCCCGCGCAGCATTGCGGGCCTCGTCAAGTTCAACGCCGAGCCAGCCGAGGTCGCGGCAGACTGCCGAGCGCACATTCACTCCGTTCTCGCCAATGCCGCCCGTGAACACCAGCGTATCAAGCCCGGCGAGGATCGCCGCCATGGCGCCCAGCTCGCGCTTCACCCGGAAGACGAAATACTCGATCGCCTGACGGGCCTCCGCCGTTCCAGCAGCCTCCAGTTCCCGCATGTCCTGCGACAGGCCGGACAGGCCCTTGAGCCCGGACTGCTTGTAGAGAAGGTCCGAGATGGCTACGGCATCCATCCCCTTTTCAGCCATGAGATACAGCACCACACCAGGATCGAGCTGGCCGCAGCGCGTGCCCATCGGCAGACCGTCGAGCGCGGTGAAACCCATGGTCGAGCCGATGCTGCGCCCGTTGTTGATCGCACACATGGACGCGCCATTGCCCAGATGCGCCACCACCAGCCGCCCCGCCGCAGCCTGTGGCCGTGTCTGGCGCAGGTGCTCGGTGATATATTCATAGGACAGGCCGTGGAAGCCGTAGCGCCGGACACCCTCGTCATAAAGGGTCCGGGGAAGAGCAAAGGTATCATTCACCCAGGGGTGGGCCCGGTGAAACGCCGTATCGAAACAGGCGACCTGAATGGCGGCGGGAAACGCTGTGCTCGCCGCCCGGATGCCGGCGAGATTATGCGGCTGGTGCAGCGGAGCCAGTGGCATCAGCTTTTCCAGTGCAGCCATGACGTCCGCCGTTACGATCACCGGGGCGTCATGGGAGATCCCGCCGTGCACCACCCGGTGACCGACGGCGTTCACCTCAAGTCCCGGTGCCGCCTCGGCAATGAGGGCCAGGAGCACGCCCAGTGCCGACTTGTGGTCATGCCCGTCTTCGCGCGACAGCGGCCGTGACAGGGTCTGTCCATCCTCCAGCCGGGTTGCCTTCAGGTTTGGCGATGCACCCAGACCTTCGATCTGTCCGCGAACCAGTTCTGACTGGCCGGCATAGAGGTCGAACTTGATCGACGACGATCCGGCATTCAGCACCAGGATCACGGGGCCGCGTTTCGATGAAAGGCCGTTCATTCGGCAGGCCCCAGTTCACCGGTGACCGCAGTCTTCCCGGTCCGAAGCCAGTGATCGTAGAGCAGCGCCAGCGCACAGGACGCCAGCCGTGCCCGGTCATCGTCGGAGCGGCTGGTCAGCACCACCGGCACCTTGGCCCCGATGACGAGGCCAGCGGCCTCCGCATGGGCAATGAACGTCAATTCCTTCGCCAGCATGTTGCCGGATTCAAGGTTGGGTACGATCAGCACTTCGGCGTGACCGGCCACCAGGGAGGTGATCCCCTTGGTGCGGGCCGCCTGAAGATCGATGGCGTTGTCCATGGCCAGGGGACCATCGACAAGCCCGCCGGTGATCTGGCCGCGTTCTGCCATCTTCGACAGGATGGCCGCATCAAGGCTCGAGGGAATGGCCGGATTGACCGTCTCGATGGCCGAAAGAATGCCGACCTTCGGCTGCTCCATGCCGATGGCAAGCCCGACGTTGATGGCGTTCTGGATGATATCCACCTTGGTCATCAGGTCCGGCGCAATGTTGATTGCCGCATCGGAAATGATCACCGGTGTCTTGCGGCCGGGCACATCCATCACGAAGACATGGCTGATCCTCCGGCTGGTGCGCAACCCGCCCTCCCGCTTGACCACGTGATGCAGCAGATGATCCGTGTGCAGGTGGCCTTTCATCACGGCCCCGGCCTTGCCTTCATGCACCATGGCAACGCCGCGTGCGGCAGCCTCGGATTCGTCGGCGATGTCGACCAGTTCATAGCCGTCGAGGCTCTGGTTCAGTTCAGTTGCCGCCGCCACGATGCGCGCCCGGGCACCGATCAGGATCGGGTGGATCAGCCCCTCGCGGGCCGCCAGCAGCGCCCCGCCGAGCGAGTTCACATCATCCGGAGCGACAACTGCCGTGATAAGGGGCGGCAGCATGCGGGCATAGCCGATGAGCTTGTCGAAATGCTGGTGGCGTTCGACAAGCAGGGCAGGCAGATCCGTGGCATCAAAGGTGATCGTCTGGTCCGGGGCGGTAACTTCGGCAATGCCGTCCGCAATCACTGTGCCGTCGGCACGGACGACGGTCGTTGACAGCCGCACCAGCCGGTCAGCCTCCTTGGCAAGGACGCTGACGGTCACAGTCAGTGCATCGCCGAGAATGACACGATTGCGGAAGGTGAAACTCTGTGTCCGGTAGACCGTTCCCGGACCTGGCAGGATGTTGCCGAGGACGGCGGACACAAGGGCGCCGATCCACATGGAGGGGGCAAAGGGCGGATCCACACGGCCGTCGCCGGTCCAGTCGGTGTTGGGCAGGTGCAGGGGGTTCGTGTTACCGGAGGCATGCGCGAAGATGTAGAGATCGTTCGCGGTACAGACGCGGGTCACGGTCGCGCTGTCGCCGACAGTGATCTGGTCATATGTCTTGTTGCTGGCCATCAGCCCTGCTCTTTCGGTTCGAAATGGTGCAACGCGGGGAGGCGCGCTGCGCACTCCTTTTTGCAGCATTTCGACCAAAGCCCTATGACACAGCGCAAGGAGGGCCGCCGCCTTTTGCGGCAGCCGGCCGGGTCACTTCATCGTCACGGATTCGGTGAAGCGCGGACGCAGGAAGTAGATGCCCTCCATGTCGATGGACGTAGCCCGGGGCATGATGTTCTGGGCCAACTCGGCAAAGGTCGGGATATACTGCCCGTTCGTCTGGCCAACGATCATGGTCGTGTTGGGGGTGTTCAGCCCGCTTGGAATGGTGATTGGCGGCTTTGACCCTTTGGTCCAGGGCGTTCCCCCCGTTTCATTGATGCTCCAGGCGACTTTTGCTGCCCCCTTGGCATCGAATTCGATGCTGGCGACGATCACTTTCAGCTTTGACGCAGAGTAGGGCTCCATGATCAGGCTGGAGGCATACATGATGTCGCTCATGTCGGCCTTCGATACGGTTTCGGCCTGTGCGACAAGATCGGCGACCGAGATCGCTACCTGGTTTACCTTGCGTTTGTAGTTGAGCGCTTCTGTTGTCTCGGCAGATCCGATCATCAGGATCAACATGATCGGCAGGGCGAGCGCGAATTCAACGGCGGCGACGCCCCGGCGGTCTTGGGCGAACGAAGCCTGGCCGGCCGTTTGACGCGATGTCGAGCAATCAGCTCTCCGGTTCGTCCGGTCAGAGCTGGTCCAGAAGCTCCAGTTCACCATGGGAAGGGCTCGTTTCTGAAGACTTGAGTGGAATAGAGAAAGCGCTTTGTTCCAGCGTCACCGGGGTCGGTTCCGAGCAATGCGGTAAACATCGGCCAAGTGTAGACAGCGCGTGCAACAACGATCTGACCACCGGTGCTGTTGGTGTAATTCATTCCACCTGCGAAGCTGCCATCGTTGCCGACCATCGGCGGAAGGTTCTTGATCGAGGCGAAATTGTCGAAGGTCCGTACGTCGATCTCGAGCCTGGAGTTGTCGCAGAACGTGGCCATGTTCGCGCAAACATCGGCCTTGAAGCGGGCTTTGTCGAAGCTGGCCTTCTGGGCTTGGCCCGTCTTGATCAGGCGTGTGCTCTCCGCGACCGCATAGTCCAGGGTTCGGTTGACAAGAAATGACAAGCCGAACTCGATGATCCCGGCCATCAAGGCAAGAAACGGGACGATGACGAAGGCGAACTCGATCGCAAGGACACCCTTTCGATCTTTCCCGAACCGGCGAAGAGGACCGCAGCCCTTTGCTCGGAGCGGCGGATTGCATTCGCTTTCCGGCTTGTTTGGCATGACCTTCACCATCAGTTCCCACCTGCCGCCTGAATGGCCATTTCGTTCCGCGTGGTGATCTGCTTGGAGGTGATTTCAAAGGCGTCCTTTTCATCACCCACCTGTGCAGACGCATCGCAATAGGGCGAGCAGGCATAGGTGTACCGGTTCGTGCCACGCATGACGGTGACCAGATCTGTCGGCGACGGCCCGACATTGATCAACTCGTCAATGATTGGCTTTGAATCCTTGTCGAGGATGATCAGGTTCGTGCTGCCGGCTGTCTTGCCCGTGACAACGACGGTGTAGCGGTCATGCATGGTGACGTCGGCAATCACCGGGTTGCCGACGATGACCGTATCCGCCGGTTGCTGGATCTTGAACACCTTTGCCCGGTCGACGAACACGTCCACGGATGCGTCGCCCGCAAGGGCGTCTCCCCAGGTCAAGGTCATCAGTGTTGCGGCAATAGTTGCAAGGACAGGCATCATCAGGCGGGGCATGAGCCACTCCGTTAACAGGCCAGGCCCCGCATGGATGCGCGCGACCTCTGTTGATCGGGTGAATGGTGCCTCGGTTTGGTGAATGAAGCCCTAACGCATGGCACCCGTTTATACTCAACCCTCTCATTTTCCGCGGATTCTGGCCGAGTATTGGATGGAATGGGAAAGAGTTACCCTTAACAATCTCAAAACAAGTAAAAACAGGCCTATTAAATAAACCGAAGGTTAACCAGAATAACGACTACAGCAAACGCCACTATCGATAGGGACAATTTTAACGAGATCGAAAGACATCGGGGGTAATGTCTCATCATGTTCGAACGGTTGGAAACAAGGCCGGCGAACTAGAGCTGTCAAAACATGTGATAGGAGCAAACCATGCAGAACATTTTCGCCCGTTTCGCCAAGGATGAGTCTGGTGCAACCGCTATCGAATACGGCCTGATCGCCGGCCTGATCTCGATCGCTATCGTCACCGCTGCCGGCGCCCTTGGTGGCGATCTGTCCAGCCTGTTCGGCCGCGTCAGCGGTGAGCTGAACAAGGCCGTCGCCAAGTAATAGGCGCTTCAAAACGATCATTGCCCGCCTGGATCGAGGTTCAGGCGGGCCTGCTTTCGAGCTGCCATAGTATCGACTATCTGCTGCGTATGGAACATGTGAGGACACATGCTTGAAGCTGCGCTGCTCGTTGTCTTTCCGATCCTGGTCGCCTTTGCTGCCGTCTCCGATCTGTTGACGATGACAATCCCCAACCGTGTCTCCTTGTTGCTTGCCGGCGCATTTCTGGTGCTGGCGATTGCCACCGGCATGCCGATTGAGACGATTGGGATGCATCTGGCGGCGGGTGCCTTGGTGCTGGTGATGACGTTCGGAATGTTCGCAGCCGGCTGGATGGGCGGCGGCGATGCCAAGGTTGCCAGTGCAATTGCGCTCTGGTTTGGCCTGACGGCCGACTTGACCACCTTTCTGATCACCACGGCATTCTATGGCATGGTCCTGACCTTGGCTCTCATGTCGTTTCGCCAGCTCCCTTACCTGCCTGGTGGTTTGCGCCAGCAGGAGTGGGCGCTTCGGTTGCACGATTGCCGGAGTGGGGTGCCGTATGGCATCGCCATTGCCTTTGCGGCATTTCAGGTTTACCCGGCGACCAACTGGTTCAAGCTTGCTCTTGGACAGTGAATACTGAACTATTTAACAATTCTGAATGGGCAGGCTCCGGTCATCGACTGGAGCCTTATTGGTATACGGATTGTAAATCCTAATTTCGATTAACCGAATTCGCTCAGCATCAATTAACCATGTTTTGACCATTTGCCGCCCACATTACCCAAGAACGCAATCCGTGGCGTTTCGAGTGTGGGTGGTTTGCGATGAAATATGCCCGTCTTCTAGTCCTGGGAGTTGCCCTTGGCGCCGGCTTGCTGGCGGCGCGCATGGTCATGACGTCCGGCTCCGAGGAAGTCGTGGCTGATGCCCCCACGGCTGTGTCCACGACTTTGCCTGTCCTTGTCGCCAGCCGCGACATCAAACTGGGCGACCAGATCGGTCAGGGCGATTTCAGCTGGGTTGACTGGCCGATCCAGGTGGTGCCGCAGGGGGCGATCACCCGCGAGGGCCAGCCCGATGCCGAGCAGACGCTGGTCGGACAGATTGCCAAGGCCCCGATCTATGTCGGCGAGCCGATCAGCGAGCAGCGCCTGATCAAGACGGATCGCGGCTTCATGGCAGCCATCCTGCCGAAAGGCATGCGCGCTATCGCCGTGTCGATTGAATCCGAGACGGCTGCGGGCGGCTTCATCCTTCCTGGAGACAAGGTCGACGTTATCCTGACCAAGGCCGGCCAGACCCAGGGGCGCGGCACGTCCGAAACCATCATGGAAAATGTCCGGGTCCTCGCCATCGACACCACTACGGCTGGTGAGCAGTCCGAAAAGACCCTCGAGCCTGACCGCACGGCCACGCTCGAAATGACGCCGCAGCAGGCCGAAACCGTTTCGCTTGCCCAGCAGCTGGGCAAGATCTCGCTGGCCCTGCGCAGCGCGCAGGACTCGGCCGATGGGGCTCCCCAGGAGGAGCGGACACGTGGCGGGGTCAGTTTCGTCAAGTATGGCGTCTCGAGCCAGGTCGGAGGGCAGTGACATGAGGGTCGTCATGCCTTGGCACATCAAGACAACGAAGGACCGGGCGATGATTGTGAAGCGCATATCCACACTTGCCTTTGCGGCAGTGGCGCTCTTCGCCGCCATGATCTCGGCATCGGCTCCGGTGCGCGCAGAAGATTTCCCGAAGAATGTTTATGTTGCAGCCGGCGACAGGTCAGGTGAACGCCTGTTGCGCGTCGGTCTCGGCCGTTCGGTGGTCATCGAGATCGCCGATCCGGTTGCGGATGTGCTGGTCTCGGATCCGAGCATTGCAGACGGCGTCGTCCGCAGTCGCAACCGCGTCTTTGTCGTCGGCAAGCGCTTCGGCCAGGGCAACATCGTCCTGTTCGGTACCTCCGGTCAGGAACTGGCCTCCTTCAGCGTGCGCGTCGAACCGGATTCCTCCGATCTCAATGCCATCCTGAAGCGGCTCCTGCCAAATGCCCAGATCCGCGCCGAGACCATCAACGGCAACTACATCCTCACCGGAACCGCGCCGTCGACCGGCGATGCGCAGCGCGCAATGGATATTGCCAACCGCTTTGCCAAACAGGCGACTCAGGCCAGCACGGGCGGCGGTGCCCAGGCTGGTGCTGGCAGTGGCAGCCAGGAAGACGATCTTGCTGTCCTCAACATGATCACCGTCGCCGGCAAGGATCAGATCCAGCTCAAGGTCACGGTTGCCGAGGTCGAGCGCTCGATCATCAAGCAGCTCGGTGTCAGCCTCTCCGGCACCATCGGCACCGGCAACTTCACGCCATCCTTCAATTCGCCGGCCCAGTTCCCGGTCAACACCGGCTCGGCCGTCCAGTCCGCACTGGGCATGGGGTTCCTTGCCGGCGGCACCAACATCAACGCCCAGATCCGCGCGCTGCAGCGTGACGGTGTCATCCGCACCCTTGCCGAGCCGACCCTGACCGCAATCTCGGGCGAAAACGCCAGTTTCCTGGCCGGTGGCGAGTTCCCGATCCCGGTCAGCCAGGACAACGACACTATCGGTCTGGAGTTCAAGAAGTTCGGTGTCGGTCTCGATTTCACGCCTATTGTCCTCAGCGAGGGCAACATCAGCATGCGCATCAAGACCGAAGTCAGCGAGCTGACGGACGAGGGCGCGGTCAATCTTGGCGGCCTCGTGATTCCGGCCATCAAGGTGCGGCGGGCGGAGTCGACTGTTGAACTGCCCTCCGGCGGCACGCTGGTTCTCGCTGGCTTGCTGCGTGAGAGCTACAAGCAGTCGATCTCCGGTGTGCCCGGCCTGATGCAGCTGCCCGTTCTCGGCGCCTTGTTCAAGAGCCGCGACTTCCTGCGCCAGCAGACCGAACTGGTCGTTTTCGTGACGCCTTACGTTGTGCGCCCGGTGGCCGCCAGCCAGCTGTCGCGTCCGGACCAGAACCTGGCCCCGGCCAGCGACGCGGAGAGCATTTTCCTGAACCGCCTGAACAAGGTCTACAACACGCCGGGTCTCAGGGGAGCATATCATGGCCAGGTCGGCTTCATTTACGAGTAAGGAGCGGTCGATGCGCAATCCGATTATGGCCCTTGGCGTCGTCGCTACTCTTGGCGCGGCACTCGCCGGCTGCCAGAGCCCGCAGACAACGGCTGCCATGGCATCGAATGACTATCGCCTGCGGCATCCGATCCTGGTGACCGAGCAGCCGGAAACGCTGGACCTGCCGATTGCACCTGGAACCCGGCGCCTCAGCCATGACTATACGGGGCGGATCGCGGCCTTCGGCAGTGAAGCCAGGGCACAGGGCGTCGGTGGTGTCGAGATCCTGGTGCCGTCCGGTGCGGCAACAGAATCCGCTGGCCACGCGCTTGCCCCACAGATCCGCAGCGCTCTTGCCAAAGGCGGGGTTCCCGCGCGCCAGATTGCCGTTCGCTCGTATCCGGTCGGGGATCCGTCCGCCGCCGCTCCCGTTCGAATTGGCTATTCCAGGGTGAAGGCAAGCGCCGGGACCTGCGGTCATTGGCCGGACAATATCGGCGGCGGTATCGGCCCGAACGTCGACTATTACAATTACGGCTGCTCTCAGCAGGCCAATCTGGCCGCCATGGTTGCCAATCCGGCAGATCTGCTCGGGCCCCGTGCCCAGGGTGCAGCGGACCAGAACCGTCGCGCGGTTGTCTTTGCCAAGTATCGCAGTGGTGAGCAGACCGCAGCCAACTACAAGGAAGGCGATGGCGCCCGGATTTCCAGCGCTGGTGGCAGCGGCGGAAACTGATGACACTTAGGGAGATCAGCCGATGAGCAGCGCGCTCAGTCAGAACCTGCCGGGCGATCCGCTGGATATCGACGTATCCGAGACCGCCAGCTACAGCAGCTACGATGTCCGCTCTGTGCCGCGGATCTCCATCCAGGCTTTTTGCATGGATGCAGAAACGGCCCGCACCATTGAGGCTGCGGGCGAAGACCGGCGCATGACCAAGGCACATCTCAAGGTGCACATGGGTGGTATCCCGGGAGCGGTCGAATTCTATTCCCAGGCACCGACCCCGAACCTGATTATCCTCGAGGCCGGCGCCAATCCGTCGACGTTGATTCCGGAACTGGACCGCCTTGCTGAATATTGCGACGCCGGGACCAAGGTCGTGGTGATTGGCCGGTTGAATGACGTGGCTCTTTACCGCGAACTGATTACGCGGGGCGTCAGCGAGTATCTCGTTGCACCCGTGTCGATCCTGCAGGTGATTGGTGCAATCGGGGCATTGTACAGCGACCCGCAGGCGGAGCCGCTGGGGCGCACCGTAGCATTCTTCGGTGTCAAGGGGGGAGCGGGCGCGTCCACGATTGCGCATAATGTCGCCTTCGGCATTGCCCGGTCATTCGAGAACGAAGTCGTGCTTGCGGATCTCGACCTGCCGTTCGGCACGGCAGGCCTCGATTACAACCAGGATCCACTGCAAGGCGTGTTCGAGGCCGTTTCGGCTCCCGAGCGTCTCGATGAAACCTTCCTGGATCGCATCCTGTCGCGGTGCTCGGAGCATCTCAGCTTGCTGGCCGCACCTGCCTCGCTGGAGCGCACGTACGATTACACTGACAATTCCTTCGACCAGTTGGTCGATGTGATGCGACAGGGAACTCCGTCGATCGTCCTGGATCTGCCGCATTCCTGGAATGGCTGGGTGCGCCACTTGCTGGTCGCTGCCGATGAGGTGGTGATGGTGGCGGAGCCGGATCTTGCCAATTTGCGCAATGCCAAGAACCTCGTTGATACCTTGCGGCAAATGCGGCCGAACGATCATCTGCCGCATCTCGTGCTCAACCGTGTCGGCATGCCGAAGCGGCCGGAGATCAAACCCGACGAATTCGCCAAGGCGTTGAACCTGCCGGTTTTGGCCGCCATCCCGTTTGATCCGCATCTGTTCGGGACCGCTGCCAACAATGGCCAGATGGTCGCCGAGCTGGATAGCCGGCACGCGGTCAACGAATTGTTGAACCACGTGGCGCAGGTTGTGTCGGGCAAGGTTGATCCACGCAAGAACCGTCGATCGCCCCTTGGTGCGCTGATGGGGTTGCTGAGAAAAGGCAAGGGAGCCTGACGGCTCGTTGAAGGGATACGGTAAGGACTATGTTCGGCAGACGTGGCACCACGACAACTGGACCCGTGCCCGGCGCGCATCCCGCCCCGGCTGCCGCGCCGCAGCGCGAGATGGCAGCCCAGCTCGTTGCAGACTTGCGCCAGCCAGCACCGAATGATGATCAGGGTTCGGCCAAGGCCGCCCCTCCTCCGCCGCCTGCGCCTCCTAAGAAGGAAGAAGAGCCGCAGCGGCGCCGGTCTGCCGAGTACTACACCACCAAGGCCTCGATCTTCGGCGCGCTTGTCGAGGCAATCGACCTGTCGCAGCTCAGCCGCCTTGGTCCCGAAGACGCCCGCGATGAGATCCGTGATGTCGTCAATGACATCATCGCCCTCAAGAATGTCGTCATGTCCATCGCCGAGCAGGAGGACCTGCTGGAGGACATTTGCAACGACGTCCTTGGTTATGGTCCGCTGGAGCCGCTGCTGGCGCGCGATGATATCGCCGATATCATGGTCAATGGTGCCCACACGGTCTACATCGAAACCGAAGGCAAGATGCAGAAGACCGGCATTGCCTTTCGCGACAATGCGCAACTGATGAACATCTGCCAGCGCATCGTCAGCCAGGTCGGACGCCGTGTCGATGAAAGCTCGCCGATCTGCGACGCACGTCTTCCGGACGGTTCCCGTGTCAACGTGATCGCTCCGCCTTTGGCGATTGATGGTCCGGCACTCACCATTCGTAAATTCAAGAAGGACAAGCTGACGCTGGATCAGCTCGTTCGCTTCGGATCGATCACACCGGAAGGTGCGACGGTCCTGCAGATCATCGGTCGCTGCCGCTGCAATGTGCTGGTGTCCGGCGGTACCGGTTCGGGCAAGACGACACTCCTGAACTGTCTCACGGCTTACATCGACACCACAGAGCGCATCATCACCTGCGAGGATTCGGCTGAATTGCAGCTGCAGCAGCCCCATGTGGTCCGCCTCGAAACGCGCCCACCCAACCTTGAAGGCGAAGGCGAGATCACCATGCGCGATCTCGTCAAGAACTGCCTGCGCATGCGTCCTGAACGCATCATCGTCGGTGAAGTCCGCGGCCCGGAGGCCTTCGATCTCCTCCAGGCCATGAACACCGGTCACGACGGCTCGATGGGAACGCTGCATGCCAACTCGCCGCGCGAAGCCCTGTCGCGTGCAGAATCCATGATCACCATGGGTGGATTCTCGCTGCCATCCAAGACGCTGCGCGAGATGATCTGCTCGTCCATCGATATCGTGGTCCAGGCCGCACGTCTGCGCGATGGGTCGCGCCGCATTACCCACATCACCGAGGTGCTGGGCATGGAAGGTGATGTGATCATCACCCAGGACCTGTTCCTCTACGACATCATCGGCGAGGACCAGAACGGCAAGCTCATTGGCCGCCACCGGTCCACCGGCATCGGCCGGCCGCGGTTCTGGGATCGCGCCCGTTACTACGGCGAGGAAAAGCGTCTTGCTGCAGCGCTCGACGCCGCCGAAGCGACGGAGGTCAATTGATGGACGCGCTGAAGAGTTTCATGAGCCCGGAAGTCATGTCGATTGCGGTGGCACTTCTCGTTGCCTTCAGCATCGGCGGCATTCTCTACGCCTTGTTTGAGCCTGTACTTTCTGGCTCCAAGAAACGCGACGAACGCCTCGGACAGATCGCAACCCGCCCGTCCACCATCGCGGAGCGGCGTCCTGTGCGTGATGCGGACCGCCGCCGCAAGTCGGTTCAGGATCAGCTGAAGGATTTTGAAGACAAGCAAAAAGCCAGAAGCAAGAAAGCGACCAACCTCACGCTCAATGCCCGCATCGAACAGGCCGGTCTCGAGTGGGAGAAAAAGCACTTCATTTACTTCAGCCTGGCGTCAGCGGTTGTCTTTGGCGTGCTTGGCATTCTGGCAACCGGCTCGCTCCTGTTCTCGGCAGCGTTTGTTTTCGTTGGCGGACTGGGATTTCCACGGTTTTACCTGTCGTGGCGCCGCAAGAAGCGCTTCGAGGCGTTTCTCGTTGAACTTCCGAACTCGGTTGAAATCATCGTGCGCGGCGTCAAGGCGGGGTTGCCGCTCGGCGACTGTATCAAGGTTGTGGCAACTGAAGCGCGAGAGCCGGTCGCCAGCGAATTTCGCAAGATCGTCGAGGCGCAGATGATGGGGCTGACGCTCACTGAGGCAGTTGGGCGATTGCCGGAGCGGGTGCCGCTCGCCGAGGCGAACTTCTTCGCCATCGTCGTCGCCATCCAGCAGCAAGCTGGTGGTGCTCTGTCCGAGGCACTCGGGAACTTGGCAAAAGTCCTTCGTTCGCGAAAGACGCTGAAGGGAAAAATCCAGGCTCTCAGTTCTGAGGCCAAATCTTCGGCAGCAATCATTGGTGCTCTGCCATTTGTCGTGACATTCGTTCTTTACATTGTCGCTCCTGATTACATAATGCTTCTTTTTACAGAGACTGCAGGTCACTACATCATCGCGGGCGGACTGTTCTGGATGTTTGTTGGAATCATGGTCATGCGAAAGATGATCAACTTTGACTTCTAGGAGTGTGTTCCCATGACCCTCGCCGGTCTCAGCGACAGCCAGCTTGCGATTGCCGCGCTGACCATGATTGCGGTGGCGGGGACGCTGTTCACCCTAATCATGCCGATTTTTGAGCGTGACGGCCTGAAGGGACGGATGAAGTCCGTCGCTCTGGAGCGTGAAAAGATGCGTGCGCGCGAGCGAGCCCGCATGGCAACGGAAAAGGGCCAGGATGTTCGCTCGACCCTGCGCAACCAGCCGAAGCAGCACGTCAAGAGCCTGGTTGATCGCCTGAACCTCAAGACGGCGCTGGCGGATGAGAACACGCAGGACAAGTTGCGGATGGCCGGCTTTCGCGGGGTCGGGCCACTTTACACGTTTCTCTTCGCGCGCGTTGTCGTCCCGGCCATCCTGTTCACGGTCGCGTTGTTTTACGCGTTTGCGCTTCTGCCTGACACATTGCCGGGGTTCACGAAATTCTCCGCAGCGCTCATTGCCGGTGGCTTGGGCGTGTTCGCCCCCAATGTCTACCTGCAGAACTTGATTACAAAACGTCAGCTGTCGATCCGCCGCGCATGGCCGGATGCGCTTGATCTCATGCTGATCTGCGTTGAATCGGGCATGTCGATCGAGGCTGCATTCCGCAAGGTTGCAGAAGAAATCGGCATCCAGTCGATCCCGCTCGCAGAAGAACTGACGCTGACGAACGCGGAACTGTCGTATCTGCAGGAGCGGCGGCAGGCCTATATCAATTTTGCCAAGCGCACGGGCGTTGACGGAGTGAAGAACGTTACCATGGCCCTGATTCAGGCCGAGCGCTACGGAACGCCGGTCGGCACGGCCTTGCGGGTCATGTCAGATGATGTGCGCGAACAGCGCATGCAGGAAGCTGAAAAAAAGGCAGCATCACTGCCGCCCAAACTGACCGTTCCGATGATTATCTTCTTCCTGCCCGTGCTGTTCTTCGTCATCATGGGGCCGGCTGTTATGCAGATTATGGCGACATTCAAGTAATTCGCCTGGACTGGTTCAGCAGGCGGGTAAGCGGCTTGGCGTTTGAGAGTGCCGGAGCGCAAAGCAAAAGAGCGCCTGCGACGGCGCTCTCTTTAATTCTTGGTTTCTTAAAAGCTCGGTCAGCCGCGTTGCGGTGTCCGCCCCTGCGCGGGGGCCGCGCCCTGCTGCCGGCGTGCGTCAAGCATGGCTCGAACATAAGCAATGTTCGAGGCGGCTTGCTGCGGGTCTAACTCGGCTGTCGCCACCGTCTCGGCTTCCTGGAATTTCCCCTGCAGCGCCAGCGTGAGGGCCAGGTTCTGGCGGATCCGGCTGTCGGCGCGCGGATTTTGCGCCGCCCGCCGCAATGCATATTCCGCATCCGGCAACTGGCCAGAGAGAAGATGGGACAGACCGAGATTGTTGAGGATTGATGGCTCGTCAGGGGCAATCTTCAGCGCCTGGGTGTAGAGCTGACGGGCCCTTGCATTGTTGCCCATCTGATCATGCACGGCGCCCTCCGCTGACATCAGGCGCCAGTCCGGCTGTGTTGGCGACTGTGCATCCTGAAGCACGTTCAGCGCCTCCGCAAAGTTGCCTGTCATCGCCAACAGTTTGCCATAGGCGGATGCAACATCCCGGTCATTGCCGTTCTTGATGATGAACTGACGCAGAACTGCCGTCGCCTGCTCAAGCTGCCCGTTGCGGCGCAGGGCATTGGAGTAGCCGATTGCGGCATTTCTGTCGGAGGGATTGGACTGATAGGCCCCGCCCCAGCGATCGACTTCGGCGCGCGCCTCCGACGAGCCGGGGGCAATGTAGTTCACGTCCGGCGCGGCATGGGTCCCGGTGGTTCCGCGTGTTGTCTTGGCACAGCCCCCGATGAGGGTCAGCGCAAGGGCAGTGGCAGCCAGGGTGAGGATCCTGTGCGGACGGGCCGGACGGGTCGCGGCGCTTTCGGACATGTCGGGCTCCTGGGAGAACTCAGGGACGGGTCGCACGACAGGCGACCTTTACCCGAGCAATATCTCGTTAACCCTAATGCATTGTTAACTGGCTGCAGTTTGCGAAACCGGCACACAACTGCCGGCGTCAGATGATTGCAAAGCGGCGGGCAGGGGATTACCTCTGGTACTCCCGCCTTCCGACGCCAAGGAGCGTTTCCGTGTCCGTTTTGCCCGCCGCCCCCGCAGATCTGCTTCGTCCGATCGATGCATCGTCCGTCCCCGTCCGGATCCATCCGGTCACCGTGGCAAGCCTCCCGGCTGTTCTCGAACAGCTCGGATCCAACGCGGCAGGTTGGGCTGCCCTCCAGGGCTACAAGGCCGCAGCTGGCAGCCTGCTCGTCGTCCCGGGACCCGGCGCGACCCCGGCGGCCGTCCTGTTCGGCGTGCCGGAAGAGGGAACGGCAGATCCGATGGCCGGCGGCGCTCTCGCCAGTCTCCCGGCTGGCGACTACGCCTTTGCCGAAGGCTTTGCTGACGAGGAGCAGGCAGCGCTTGCCTTCGGCCTCAGCGCCTATCGTTTCACCCGCTACCGCTCGGGCGACCAGAAGGAACAGCCGCGCCTGTATCTGAACGACACAGCGATGCTCGCCCGGGTGCAGCGCATCGTGACCGCTGTCGCCTTTGTCCGCGATCTCGTCAACACGCCAGCCAATGACATGGGCCCGGCCGAGCTTGAGACCGCGGCAACCGGCCTTTTTGCGGCGCATGGCGGCGCCAGCCGTGTCGTGCTGGGCGATGATCTGCTAGCGCAGAACTTCCCGATGATCCATGCCGTCGGCCGCGCTGCGGACGCCGCGCGTGCACCGCGCCTGATCGACTGCGCCTGGGGCGATGAAAGCGATCCCAAGGTGACGCTGGTCGGCAAGGGCGTCGTCTTCGACACCGGCGGTCTCGACATCAAGCCTTCCAGTTCCATGCTGCTGATGAAAAAGGACATGGGCGGCTCGGCCAATGTCCTTGGGCTGGCGCATCTGATCATGGATGCGAAGCTGCCTGTCCGCCTGCGGGTGCTGATCCCGGCCGTGGAAAACGCCATCTCGGGCGACGCCTTCCGCCCGGGCGACGTGCTGCCGAGCCGCAAGGGCCTGACCGTCGAGATCGGCAACACCGATGCGGAAGGCCGCCTCGTCCTGGCGGATGCGCTGACCCTCGCCGACGAGGAAGCGCCGGACCTGCTCCTCGACATGGCAACACTGACCGGCGCCGCCCGTGTTGCGCTCGGGCCGGATCTGCCGCCCTTCTACACGGCCGATGAGGCCTTGGCGGCGGACATCGCAGAGCATGCCGAAAAGGTCGCAGATCCGCTGTGGCGCATGCCGCTGTGGCAGCCCTACATGAAGTATCTCGACAGCAAGGTCGCGGACATGAACAACGTCAACCAGTCCGGTGCCGGCTTCGCGGGATCGGTCACGGCAGCGCTGTTCCTCTCCCGCTTCGTCGAGAACGCTACCGCCTGGGCCCATTTCGACATCTTTGCCTGGACGCCGATCGAGCGGCCCGGCAAGCCGTCCGGAGGCGAAGGCCAGGCCCTGCGCGCCCTGTTCTCGCTGCTGAGCGAGCGCTATCCGGCCAAATAATAACGCGGGCGAAACGATTGTGTGGTCTGCTGAGGCTGTCCGATTCTCTCAAGGGAGCGCGCCAGACCCATGGCGGTGGAGATCCGCGCCTCGCAGGCGCTCAAGCTCTGGCACGACGTCAATCTCTCTCTCGTCCGCGACGGGGATCAGGATTTGTCGGCGCGCCAGATCACCATCCTGCTGACTGTCTATCTGGAGCCGCCTCCGCACACGGTGCGGGGGCTGGCGGCCCGCCTCGATGTAACCAAACCGGCGATCACCCGCGCGCTCGATACGCTGGGTGGCATGCGGCTTCTCTCGCGCAAGCGCGACGAGGCCGACAAGCGCAACGTCATCATCACCCGCACGGTAGAGGGCGCTCTTTACCTCGACCGTCTGGGCGATCTCGTGGTTGAAAAGGCCAAGTCACTGCCACGATGAAAAAGCCCCTGCCACGGTGAAGGAGACTGGAAATGTCCGCAACCTTTGACCGCCGCCGCCACCCGGTGCGCGCCGATCTGGCTGCAGCAAGCTATCGGGGGCGTGTCGAGGCGGCGCACTATGCCGATCCCGTCCCTTACCGGATAGCGGCGGCCACCACGGCGCTGCGCCGCGAGCCTCGCCCAGATTGTGGCATCGATACAGAGGCACTCTACGGCGAGGTCATCGATATCTTCGAGACGACGATGGAAGGCTGGGCCTGGGGGCAATTGCGCACCGATGGCTATGTCGGCTGGCTTTCGTCCGATGACATCGCGCCGTTCGACCTGGCGGCAACGCACCACGTCCGCGCCTTGCGTACCTTCCGCTATCCCGGTCCCGACCTGAAGTTTCCGCCGATCGGATATCTCTCGCTCGGGTCGAAGGTCACCGTTGTGGCAGAAGCGGAGACGCGGGGGCTGTCCTATGCGCGCCTCGCCGATGGTTCCTTTGTCGTCGCACGGCATCTGGTCGCTGAAGGTCATGTCGAGGCGGACTGGGTCGCGATTACGGAAAGCCTCGTTGGCACCCCTTACCTCTGGGGCGGGCGCTCGACGCTCGGCCTTGACTGTTCCGCCCTTGTGCAGCTTTCGGCCGCTTTCGCCGGCTATGTCCTGCCGCGTGACAGCGACATGCAGGAGGCCGAAGCCGGCACTGCGCTTGCCTTCCGCGAGGGCGACCCTCTTCCAGCGGATCTGCGTCGCGGCGATCTTCTGTTCTGGCGCGGACACGTTGGCGTGCTGTCGACGCCAGAACTTCTTACCCACGCCAATGGCTTCACCATGACCGTATCGCAGGAGCCTCTTGCCGAAGCGCTTGCCCGCATCGGTGCCAAGGAATACGGGGCACTGACAGGCATTCGCCGGCTTTAACGGTCAATGGCCGGGCGGAATTACTCCTCACCGGCCATCAGCCTGACGCGCTCTCCTGTCGTGCTGCCGAGCGCGGTGGACTTCGCCTCCACCGTGATCTCGCCCAGATCCAGGTCCTCGATCTTGCGCCCGCGCTTGCCAATCTTTTCGGTCGAGATCAGGATCTGGTCGATATCCTTGTTGGCTTGCATGAAATGCGACTGCAGCTTGCCGACCCGCTCGTTCAGGCGAACGATGTCATCGGTCAGATGCCGGACCTCGGCCTGGATCAGATGCGCCTGCTCGCGCATCCGGGCATCGCGCAGCACGGCCTGGATGACCTGGATCGACAGCATCAGGAGCGACGGTGAAACGATCACGACCCGCGCCCGGTGTGCCTTCTGGATCAGGTCTTCGAAATTCTCGTTCAACTCTGCAAAGATGCTCTCCGAAGGCACGAACAGGAAGGCCGTGTCCTGGGTTTCGCCGGGGATCAGGTAGCGGTCCTTGATGTCGCCGATGTGCTTGGAGAAGTCGCGGCGAAACTGCGTCTGCGCAAGCTTCAACGCCTCATCCGTTCCCGCGTCCCGCAGCAGGTTGAAAGCCTCCAGCGGGAACTTCGCATCGATGGCCAGCGGCAAGGCGCCATTCGGCATGTGGACGAGACAATCCGGCCGCGAGCCGCCCGACAGGGTCGCCTGGAAGCTGTAGCCGGACGGAGGCAACTGATCCTGAATGATCGCCTCCATCCGCGCCTGGCCAAAGGCACCGCGCGTCTGCTTGTTGGAGAGGATCGCCTGCAACTGGCCAACCTGACCGGACAGGTCGGAGATTGTCCGTTGCGCCCGGTCGATCACCGCCAGACGTTCATGCACCTGCCTGAGGCCTTCATGCGTCTGCTTGGTCGTGTCGGCCATCGACAGGCCAAGCTTGTGGCCCATGCCGTCCAGCCGCTCGTTGACAGCGCGCATCATGTCTGACTGGCGCGAGCCGAACACCTCGGCCATCGTCTGCATCCGCCCGGTCATTTCGCCTTGCGCCTTCAGCATCTGCGACAGATGCGATTCCAGTTCCTGGATCCGCTCGGCTGCGATTGCCTCGCTGGTCGCGCCCTCCCGGATCTGGCGCAGCGTCTTGAAGGCGACAAGCAGCAGGATGGCCAGCAGCACGAGGGCTGCAGCGATGGTGGCTTCCAGCACGCTGACGGGCCGGGTACCAAAGATGAAAAGGGTATCTTGCATGAAACAAACATAGAACGATTCGGGCGCTTGTGCAGGCTCGCACTTGCGATCAGCGCGTTGACAGCATTTCCTGCGTTTCCAGCTTCGCCGCATAAGGAATGCCGTTGACCGTTGGCGCGGCTTTGCCTATCTCGTCTGCATGAGCAAACGCGATATCCTCATCCTCCCTGACCCGGTCCTGCGCCAGGTCTGCAATCCCGTAGCAAACGTGGATGACAGCATCCGGCAATTGGCCGATGACATGCTAGAGACCATGTATGCAGCGCCTGGCATTGGCCTTGCGGCGAGCCAGGTTGGTGAGTTGAAGCGGCTGTTCGTGGTCGATGTTGCCAAGGAAGATCAGCCGAAGGCCCCGCTTGTCTTCATCAATCCGGAGATCGTCTGGTCTTCGGAGGAGCTGTCAGTCTACCAGGAGGGCTGCCTGTCGATCCCCGAATACTATGAGGAAGTCGAGCGGCCGGCAGAGATCAAGGTCCGGTTTCTGGACCGAACCGGCGGGGAATGCGAGATCCACGCCGATGGTCTGCTTGCCACCTGTATCCAGCATGAACTGGACCATCTCAATGGCAAGCTTTTCATCGACTATCTGTCCAAGCTGAAGCGGGACCGCGTCGTCAAGAAGTTCCAGAAACAGGCCCGTCTGGCTGAGAAGGCCTGATCCCGCGCCTCTGAATTACTGCGGCGTCCCATGCCGGACGGCCGTGAAGGACTTGGTCAGGCCGAAGAATTTCTCCTTCTCGATTTCCCCATCCGGGAACAGGTAACGCATCTGGCGCAGGTCCAGCATGCGCGCATCTTCCAGCGAGGCCATGGCCTGGTCCAGGTCGGCAGCCTTGGGATAGAAGCCGGTGGTCATGGCGAGGTGGATCCGGTAACGCAGCGGGTCCGGCAGCCAGTGCAGGAACGGCGTGCGCGCATGCGGCTCGACCGGGAAGGCGAAGCTTGGCGTCTGGATTGCATAGGACGGGGCAACCCGGCGTGCTTCGCGGGCGAAAGCCTTCTTGTTGCCCCAGGAGCCGACATGTTCAATCACTGAATTCGAGAAGGCAATGTCGTAGGCGTTGTCAGCAACATCAGCCAGGTCGCAGGCATTTCCGAGGCGCATGTGGACATTTTCCATGTCTTCCGGCAATGGATCGGTCTCGGGAAACAGATTGACGCAGTCAACCGTGATGTTGGCGAAGTCGAGTTCATTGCGCCAGACGAGCCAGAACCCTCTGACACCGCCGATGTCAATGATCCGGCAGTGCCCCTTCACGCGAATGACGTCATCAATCATCCGGGCAAGTGACTGGATACGCTTCTTGCGAAAGCTGTTCTGTGCGGAAACGGGCGACAGGTCGAGCACGCTGAACTCCTGACAAATCAACGGTCCGCGTCTGGGCAAGCTCCCGCGCGGTCAATGGATGGTGACGGCGAGGTTTGCGCGACCTTGCCCCTTGAGAGTGTCATATCACCCCCCGGATAACTCCCGATTAACAGCAGGCCGGTTGTCTGAACCGGGTTGATCAGGCGCGAATGATGAGGACGCCGATCAGCAGGGAGAGCAGAAAGTCCAAGGCGACCAGACCGATGCAGACGCTGGCCGGCGCGCCGAAGGCAAGGCGGGCGAGCCTGTAGCGGAAGTGCAACACAGCGCCGACGGTCAGCAGGCTGATCATCAGCACGCCGCCCTGGTTGAGGAAACCTGCCAGATGCAGCAGCGCCGCCAGCACAAAGGGCAACGAGCAGAGGATGCTTGTCCAGTTGCGCAGGACAATGAAGCGAACGTAACCTGTCGATAGCCCGAGCGGCCCGGCGAGCAAGGCAAGGATCAGCGGAAACAGGATCCAGTCAAGGCCGAGAGACAGGAACTGGGTGAACCAGAAGGCGTTCTCAGAAAAAGTTTCAACCGGTATCTGCCCGTCAGACAGAAGCAGCTTCTTTTCCGACTGTACGTTGATGAAATACAGCGGAAGTAACGGGAGAATGGCGAGAAAAGATCGCCAGAACCCGGACATCGACATATCGAATGCATTGATCGCCGACGCATCGCCGCGAAAAAGCGCCCAGCTTGCTGTCAGTGCCGTCTTCAGCTCGCCAGGCCGGAACATCGATTACTCCGCAGCTGCAGGAAAATAGGCGTCAAGGAAGCGGCGATAGATCGCGGCCAGTCGGTCGAGATCTTCAAGCGGCACGCATTCATCGATCTTGTGCATCGTCTGGCCGACCAGGCCGAACTCGACGACCGGGCAATAGTTCTTGATGAAGCGGGCGTCGGACGTCCCGCCTCCGGTCGACAGTTCGGGCCTCCAGCCGGTCTCCATTTCCACCGCGTCTGACAGGCTGGCAATCAGCCTGGCGTCGTGCGTCAAAAAGGATTCGCTCGCATCGCGTTTGAATTCAAGAGTGTATTCAAGCCCTTGCGGTGCGGCTGCCTGCAGTGTCGCGATGATCTTGTCTTTCAGGCCCGCCAGCGTCCACTCATCATTGTAGCGAATGTTGAACCGTCCTTCGGCTCGCGCCGGGATGACATTGAAGGCGGAATTGCCGACTTCGATGTTGACGATCTCGAGGTTGGACGGCTCGAACCGTTCGTTGCCCTGATCAAGCACCAGGTTTTCGAGGGCCGAGAGCAGGGTCAGAAGGCCCGGTATCGGGTTCCGCGCCAGGTGCGGATAGGCGACATGGCCTTGCGTGCCGGTCACGCTGACCACGCCGGACAGCGAGCCGCGTCGGCCGATCTTGATGGCCTCGCCGAGGACGGAAGGGTTCGTCGGTTCGCCGACGATGCAGGCATCGAATTGATAACCTTGAGCTTTCGTCCATTCCAGCAGCTTGACCGTGCCGTTGACGGCGGGCCCTTCCTCGTCGCCGGTGATGAGGAAAGAGATCGTGCCACCGAAATCTGGTCCCCGGTTTTCCAGAAACGCCAGCGCTGCGGCGGCGAAGGCGGCGATGCCGCCCTTCATGTCAACGGCGCCGCGTCCGTAAAGAACTCCGTCCTCAATGGTGCCGTCGAAGGGGCCGTGACGCCAGGCGGTCAGGTCGCCGGCCGGGACCACATCGGTGTGACCGGCAAAGACGAAGTGGGGGTTGCCGTTGCCGATGGTGGCGAAGAGGTTCTCGATGTCCGGCGTGTCGAGGTCGGAGAAGACCACGCGGGTAACGGTAAACCCTGCTGATTGCAGTGTCTTTTCAAGCGCTTGCAAGGCGCCGCCCTCGGCCGGTGTGACGGAAGGGCAGCGGACGAGATCGCAGGCGATGGTGACGGCGGAGGAGAAGGGCTGGGTCATGATGCCTTTGTCTGTAGCCCTGCCAAAGGCCTGGCGTCAATCGGTGAGCAGGGTGACTAGCTGCGGCGGTAGTAGCTGTTGGTCATCGGGCCGTAGCGATTGGGGCCAGAATTGCCGGGAAAAAAACCCAGCGCGAAAATGCCCAGGATGTTGATCCCTGGCACGAAGGCCAGCAGGGCCAGCAATCCGGGCAGGCCGAGATCCTGCAGACGCTTGATCACCAGCGCCAGCTCGACGGCTGTCACGATCAGAAAAAGCAATGGAAACAGAGGGTTGGAGTTCAGGAAATCCGCGACCTGCAGGGCCGTCATGTCTGTTTCCGGCGGCAGGGACTTCACCCACATGTTGGCTGCGATGGCAATGACGATCCATAAAAGGACCAGCGCCAGCCAGTAGGGCTTGCGGCCCAGACGGCCGATCGGGCTGAGGAACAGCCAGAAAAAGCCGGGGGCCGTGTTGGCCGGAGGAAGATCATGCTGCATCTGGAAACCGGTCTGTTCGGAACGCGTCTTCCCCGCAGGTAGTGCCAACCGGTCGGCGGATCAAGCAAAAGCTCGGAGAGGCGCAAAAAGAGACCTCCAGCGTACCGGAAACTACGGTTGGCCTTGCGACAATTTCAGGTCAATCTGGGAGAAAACAAGGACACTTCCGGAGAAACGCAGCCATGCAGATTGAGGACACCACGCCCGCCGCTTCCACGCCCCCTTCCTCCCCGCCGGCGCCGGTCACACGGCCCGATCCGGTGGTGATGGTCATCCAGGTCGAGGACATCGTCGATGCGCTGGCGGAGGGCCTGCGCGATTTTCGCCGTGCACCACAATACGGTCTGTTCTTCGGAGCGATCTATGCGCTCGGCGGGCTGTTCATCATCCTGACCGCCTCCGCGCTGCAGATGAGCTACCTGAGCTATCCGCTGGCTGCCGGCTTTGCCCTGGTCGGACCTTTCATCGCCTGCGGATTGTATGAAGTGAGCCGCCGGATCGAGGGCAACCAGCCGCTGAGCTGGTCGGCAGTCCTTGGGGTGATCTGGGCGCAGCGGGGCAAGGAAATCGCCTGGATGGCATTTGTAGTGCTGTTCGTGATGATCATGTGGATGTACCAGGTGCGCTTGCTGCTGGCGCTGTTCCTCGGCTTCCAGTCCTTTGCCTCGTTCGGCGAGTTTGTCGAGACCGTGATCTCCACGCCCGAGGGGCTGATGTTCCTGGCGATCGGCCATGTGGTCGGGGCGCTGCTGTCGGTGGTGCTGTTCTCGCTGACGGTGATCTCGTTCCCGCTGCTGATGGATCAGGATCGGGACTTCATCACCGCGATGATCACCAGCGTCCGGGCCGTCGTTGCCTCTCCGGTGCCAATGATCGGCTGGGCGCTGGTGGTGACCGTGACGCTGATCATCTCCATGGTGCCGGCCTTCGTCGGCCTGCTGATCACCCTACCGGTGCTGGGCCATACGACCTGGCACATTTACCGCAGTTGCGTGCTGCCGGAGGCGCCTGCGGATACAGTTCAGTCGGTCGACCCCTCGCCGTCATCGTCATCGTCTGCCCCGGCCGCATCCGCCTGAACGTCCTCACGCGCCGCCGACCTGGCGGCGCGCCAGGCCAGGTCCGCCTCGACAGGGCGATAGTCGACCCGTGTCAGATACAATCCGTCAGGTGGTGCAACCGGACCGCAGGCCTTGCGGTCGCGCGCGGCAAGGGCGGCGCGAACGTCATCGGCGCACCAGCGGCCTTCGCCGACCAGCTTGAGCGTGCCGACCATCGAGCGGACCTGATTGTGCAGGAAGGACCGCGACGCGCATTCGGCGATGATTTCTTCCCCCTGACGACGGACGGTGAAGACCTCCAGCGTCTTCTCCGGGCTTTTCGCCTGGCAGCGGGTGTGGCGGAAGGTTGTGAAGTCGTGGTGACCGACGAAGACCTGGGCGGCCGCGTGCATCGCGGCGGCGTCGAGGTCCGGTTTCACGTGCCAGACCAGTCCCCGTTCAAACGTTACCGGGGGAACCCGGTTGAGAATGCGGTAGCGATAGGCACGGCGGATGGCTGAAAACCGGGCGTCGAAGCCATCATGCATCTTCTCGCAAGACATGACCGCCACCGCATCCGGCAGGCAGTAGAAGTTGAGCGCGCCCATCACGGTCTCGGTTGGCCAGTCGCGCGTCAGGTCGACGTGGGCGACCTGGCCGGTGGCATGCACGCCGGTGTCGGTGCGGCCGGCGCCGCCAATGGTGATGTCCTCGCCGCAAAAGGATTTCACGGCGCGTTCGAGCACGGCCTGGACCGAGGGACCGTTGGCCTGCCGCTGCCAGCCGACAAAGGGGCGGCCGTCATATTCGATGGTCAGCTTGTAACGCGGCATTGCCCTATTCGAACTCCTCGAAGGGAGAGGCGAAGCTGACCTCGACGGGCAGATCGCGGTTGCCGGCATCGCTGAGCGCCAGTGCCATGAAGGCCGCACCGGCATAGGGCGCCTGGACTTTTTTTGCCAGCTCCGCATCGAAGCCGAAGCGGGGATAGTAGGCCGGGGGGCCCAGAACAAGGACCAGATCCTCGCCAAGCTTGCGCAGGTCCTCAAGGCCGGACCGGATCAGGGCCGAGCCGATGCCGGTGCGCTGCAGGTCCGGATGTACCGAAACGGGAGCCAGGCAGGAAATCTGCAGCCGGTGGCCAGCGCCGGCACCGGTCACGCGGCTGAAGGCGACATGACCGGCGACGCGGCCATCGTCGGTCCGGGCGAGCAACTCGAGCACCAAGGCCCCGCAATGGCGCAGGTTGTGCACGAGCCGGACCTCGGCCTCCTGCCCGAAGGCCGCCCGGATGACATCGGCCACCGCCGCCTCGTCACCGGCGCCAACCGGGTGGATGCTGATCCTTGGCGTGTTGCTCAGATCGCTCATACGGTGTCCTTTTTCCGCTCTTCCTTCAGGAACACTGCGTCAGTTGCAGATCCTGTTCCTAGGGCGAGGGCTTTCCGCGCCCCTCCCCCTGGTGGGGAGGGGGGAGGGGTGGGGGGAAAGCATCTCCCGCCGGTATAGTATCGAATCGCTGTCCTCTGCGATTGCCTCTTTAAAAAGAGAGCCGTGAAGGACTGCCGCCAGCTCAGAGCCCCCCACCCCCAACCCCTCCCCACGAGGGGGAGGGGGGCTGAGAGGTTGTGCCATGCGACCCAAGCGCCTCTGTTTCTCGTCTCGATCAGGCGATCACGTCGCCCGCTGTCAGCTTGGCGCCGCGCTGGAACTCCTCGCCCGGCATCGGCTTCTTGCCGGCGCGCTGGACGGTGACCAGGCGGATTGCACCGGTGCCGCAGGCGATCACCGGATCGCCGGAGACATCCAGCACCGTTCCAGGCGCGCCGGACCCGTCGGCCAGCTTCGAGCGCAGCACCTTCACCCGTTCCCCCTTGCCGGCGAGCACGGGCTCGCACCAGGCGCCGGGGAAGGGCGACAGGCCGCGGATGTGATTGTGGACCTCGGCCGCCGGCCGTGTCCAGTCGATCCGGGTTTCGTCCTTGGACAGTTTGGACGCATAGGTGACGCCGGCTTCGGACTGGGGCGTCTGGCCGAGCGCGTTGCGCGACAGGGCGGCCAGGGCGCGGACCATGAGATCGCCGCCGAGCGCCGACAGCCGGTCATGCAGCTCGCCGGCGGTCATGTCCGGCCCGATGGCCAGCGTCTCGGACATGCAGACCGGGCCGGTGTCGAGGCCGGCTTCCATGCGCATGACCTGGACAGCGGTTTCCGTGTCGCCGGCCATGATGGCGCGGTTGATGGGAGCAGCACCGCGCCAGCGCGGCAGCATCGAGGCATGAAGGTTGAGGCAGCCTTCGCGCGGCGCATCCAGCACCGCCTGCGGCAGCAGCAGCCCATAGGCGACCACAACGGCGACATCGGCGTCGTGGCTGGCAAAGACGTCCTGGTCCTCGGTGCCTTTCAGCGATTTCGGCGTGAACACCGGGATGCCGAGCGCTTCGGCGGCTTCGTGCACGGGCGACTTCTTCAGCTCCATGCCGCGGCCGGCAGGCCGGGGCGGCTGGCTGTAGCAGGCGACGATGTCATGGCCCTGGCCGACGATTTCCATGAGGGTGGGCACGGAAAAGTCCGGGGTACCCATGAAGACGATGCGAAGGGTCATGTGCGTCCAGTGTCCAGGTTCGGCGTGCCGCTCTTATGGCGCAGTCAGGCAAGGCCCGGCAACAGCACTTTGAGGCTGGCGACCATCATTTCCATGGCGATGGCGGCCAGCAGCATGCCCATGATGCGGCTCATGATGCTGGTGGCGGTCTCGCCCATCATGCGGCCAAGGAAAGGGGCGGCGAGCAAGGTGCCGGCCATCAGGGCGATGGTCAGGCCGAGCGCTGCGGCATAGGCGATGTCATCCGCCCGGTCGATGGCTTCGCCGCGGAAGATGATCAGCGTGGTGATGGTGCCTGGACCCAGCAGCATCGGCACGGCGAGAGGATAGATGCCGGGGTTTCCGGCAAAGGCCTGGCGGCGGCGCTCCTGGTCGGTGCCATGGTGCACGTTGCTCTGCTCGCCCGAAACCAGATTGATGGCAATCAGCAGGATAAGGAAGCCACCGGCCAGGCGGAACGCATCCAGCGAGATGCCGAACAGGGTCAGGATGGCCTCACCGGTGAAGGAGACCACAACGGCACCGATGGTCAGGCCGGCAATGGCGGTGATGGCAACGCTGCGCTGCTCGGCCGGCGTGCGGCCGGCGGTCAGGCTCAGGAACACAGGCAGGTTCGCCGGCGGGCTGACGATGGCGATCAGCGCGGCGAACATCTTCAGGAAGAAGGCCTGATCCATGAGGGCTCCGGTGCAAAAAGCCCGCGCACAGGCTCGCGCGGGCACAGGATAGCATGGACCCGGTTTACACGCAGAATGACGGAACAGAAAGGGGGAGGGGCTGTCTGGGTGGGGGACAGGTGTTTTGCGGCTTTGACCGGAGTTGGGCGCCCCGTTTACTGGGCCCCTGCCTGCGCAGGGGCGACGAAACTGGCACATTGCCCGCACCATCGTCGCCCCTGCGCAGGCAGGGGCCTAGTAACCACTAAAGTCAGTCGTAAGGCACAGAGGCTCGCCGACGAGCGCCCTGATGCATTGCGTCGTCCAGGCAGCAAGCTCGGACGACGCGGTGCGGCAGATCAGTCGCGCAGGAGGTCGTTGATGGCGGTCTTGGCGCGGGTCTGGGCGTCGACGCGCTTGACGATGACGGCGCAGGCGAGGCTCGGGCCCGGGGTGCCGTCCGGCAGCGGCTTGCCCGGCATGGCGCCCGGGACGACCACGGAATAGGCCGGTACTTCGCCGATGAAGACTTCGCCGGTGGTGCGGTCGATGATCTTGGTCGAGGCGCTGATGAAGACGCCCATGGACAGGACCGCGCCTTCGCGCACGATCACGCCCTCGACGACTTCCGAGCGGGCGCCGATGAAGCAGTTGTCCTCGATGATGACCGGGCCGGCCTGCAGCGGCTCGAGGACGCCGCCGATGCCGACGCCGCCGGACAGATGCACGTTCTTGCCGATCTGGGCGCAGGAGCCGACGGTGGCCCAGGTGTCGACCATGGTGCCTTCATCAACATAGGCGCCGAGGTTGACGAAGGAGGGCATCAGCACCACGCCCTTGCCGATGAAGGCGGAGCGGCGAACGATGCAGCCCGGAACGGCGCGGAAGCCGGCTTCCTCGAAGTTGACACCGCTCCAGCCGTCGAACTTGGACGGAACCTTGTCCCACCAGGTGGCCTGACCCGGGCCGCCCTTGATCACGTCCATCGGGTTGAGACGGAAGGACAGAAGCACGGCCTTCTTGGCCCACTGGTTCACGTGCCAGGCGCCGTTCTCCTGCTTTTCGGCGACGCGCAGCTGGCCGCGATCGAGAAGGTTCAGCGTGGTCTCGACCGCGTCGCGTGCCTCGCCCCGGGTGCTGGTGTCGATAGTGGCGCGGTTCTCGAAGGCGGCGTCAATGGTGGCGGCAAGCTGGGTGAGATCGTGCGACATGGGTTTGTGCGGCTCCGCAGAGGTATGAAAATCTGTTCGCGCGGATAAAAGGCGGCGTACCGGTTTGAGTCAATGCTTGATGCGACTTGAGAAGCACTCAAGTGCGGCATGGGTGCCGGGCGTCTAGGGTGCAGCGCTGGCGAAGGCGGGAATCGGTCCCGTGTCCACGCCAGCCGGAGCCGGACATGCCCCTGTGGATCGTCGTTACCCTGTTTGCCGCCTTCTGCCAGAACCTGCGCTCCGCCTTGCAGAAACACCTGAAGGGACGGCTCGGCACGACGGGCGCGACCTTCGTGCGGTTCGGTTACGGTTTCCCTTTCGCGCTGGCCTATGTCGGCGTGCTGCATTGGGGCTTCGGCATGGCGCTGCCGGTGCCGGGGGCTGACTTTGCCGTGGCGGCGGTGCTGGGCGGTCTGGCGCAGATCGGCGCGACCTTCCTCTTGGTGCATCTGTTTTCCTTCCGCAACTTCGCGGTCGGGACGGCCTACAGCAAGACCGAGCCGGTGCAGGCCGCGCTGTTCGGCGTCTTGATCCTGGGCGAGCATGTGGATCTCTCCGCCGCGATTGCCATAGCGGTCGGGGTGGCGGGCGTCATCCTCATTTCCATGGCGCGGGTGCCGATGACAGCCAGGGCGATCCTGGCCTCGCTGACGGGCAAGCCGGCGCTGATCGGGCTTGCCAGCGCGGCGCTGTTCGGCGCATCGGCCGCCTTTTACCGCGCCGCCTCGCTGGCGCTGGACGGGCCGGGCTATCTGATGCAGGCCGCCTATGCGCTGGCGGTGGTGACGGCGTTCCAGTCGGTGGTGATGATCGTGTGGATGGCGCTGCGCGAACCGGATCAGCTGAAGGCGAGCTGTGTCCACTGGCGGCAGGCGGTGTGGGTCGGGCTGGTGGGCGTTGCCGGATCGGCGGGCTGGTTCACGGCCATGACCCTGCAGCAGGTGGCCTATGTGCGGGCGCTGGCGCAGGTGGAGCTGGTGTTCACGCTGGCCTTCTCGTGGTTTTTCTTCAAGGAAAGGGTCAATGGCCGGGAGCTGGCCGGCTGCGTGCTGATTGTGGCCGCGATCCTTGGCCTGCTATGGGGCCGGATGGGCTGAGGCCTGGCCGGTCGCGTCCTGTGAGGCGGCGGCAAAGAGCCAGTCGCGGAAGCCGGAGACCGGGCGGCTGAGCGGTCGGCCGGGCGAGCGGACGAACCAGTAACCGGTGTCGAGCTGCATCACCGGCCAGTCCGGCATGACCAGATGCCCGGCGGCCAGTTCCTGCGCCACGAAGCGGCGGTCGATGGCGATGGCGCCCATGCCGGCGACGGCGGCCTGGATGGCCAGATCGCGGCTTTCCAGCACCATGCCGGACCCGGCGTCCGCGTGTTTCAGCCCGGCGTGGGCGAGCCACTTCGGCCAGTCATCGCGGCGTGAGGCGCTGTGCAGCAGGCGAAGGCCGGAAAGACCGGGCTGGGCGGTGTTCATCTCGGGCGTCAAGAGGCGCGGCGCCATGGCGACGGCGAGATGCTCGCGCCACAGCAGCGTGCTCTCGATGCCGGGCCAGTCGCCGGTGCCGAGGCGGATTGCGCAATCGTAGTTCTCGCGGTCGAGATCGATCACGCGGGTGGTGGCCGACAGCAGCAGTTCCACATCCGGCTGCACCGCCTGGAAATCCGGCAGGCGCGGGATCAGCCAGCGGGTGGCGAAGGTGGAGACCGTGGAGATGCGCAGCTCGGTCCGGCTGCGGCGGCGGAAACTGTCGACGGCAGTCTCGATGCGCTCGAAGGCATCGCCAAGGCCAAGGGCGAGGCGCTTGCCTTCCTCGGTCAGGGTCAGGCCACGGCCATCGCGTAGCACCAGCGTCGCGCCGAGTTCGCTCTCCAGCTTGCGCAGGAGATGCGACAGGGCCGAGGGCGAGACGCCAAGATCATCCGCTGCCTGCGCGGCCCGGCCATGGCGGGCGAGGAGCGCAAAGGCATGAAGGGCGCGCAGGGAGACCATGGTGGCTTTCGGCTGTGGTGACTTGATGTTTTCTCAATACAGCCAAGGACGGCGTTGCGTCTATGGGTGGCGTTTGGGCCGCGCTCAGCCGGTTTTCAGGGCCCCCAGCACCGCGTGCAGGAAGCCGCCGAGGTCGTCGGTGGCAAAGTCGACATGCGGGGCGTCCTGACCTTCCATCTCCCAGGCCTCGCGGAACACCTCGCGCGTGCCCTGCGGCACGATCAGCACGGTGCGCATGCCGAGCTTGTGCGGCACGAGCAGGTTGCGGGTGAGGTCCTCGAACATGGCCGCGCGCGCCGGGGCGACGCCGGTCTTCTTCAGGAACAGCTCGTAGGTCTCGCGGTTCGGCTTCGGCATCAGGCCGGCGGCGACGATGTCGAAGATGTCCTCGAAATGGTCTGTGATGCCGAGGGCTGCGGCTGTGCGTTCGGCGTGGGGACGGTCGCCGTTGGTGAAGATGAACTTGCGGCCCGGCAGGGCAGCAATCGCCTCGCCCAGCTTCGGGTCCGGCTGCACCGGCGAATAGTCGATGTCATGGACATAGGCGAGGAAGTCGTCGGGCTCGATCTGGTGTTCCAGCATCAGCCCGCGCAGCGTCGTGCCGTAGTCGCGGTAATATTCCTTCTGGCGGATCCGCGCGGTGACCTCGTCCATCGACAGGAGCTTGGCAATATACTCCGAGATGCGCTTGTCGATCTGGGCGAACAGATTGACATGCGCCGGGTAGAGCGTGTTGTCGAGGTCGAACACCCAGGCCTCCACGCCGGTGAAGGCGCGAAGGTCGTAGGTGTGGGCGTGGCCGCCCTCGCCGGATCCGGTGGGGCCGCTCACTTGCAGAGCAGGGTGCCGACGCCGCGGTCGGTGAAGAGTTCGAGGAGGACGGCGTGCGGAACCTTGCCGTCCAGGATGACGACGCCTTCCACGCCCCGGTCGAGCGCCTCGATGCAGGTCTCGACCTTCGGGATCATGCCGCCGGAGATGGTGCCATCGGCGATGAGCTCGTGGGCGCGGGCAACGGTGAGCTGCTTGATCAGCTTGCCGTCCTTGTCGAGAACGCCGGGAACGTCGGTGAGGAACAGGAGGCGTGAGGCATTCAGCGCGCCGGCGATGGCACCGGCGAAAGTGTCGGCGTTGATGTTATAGGTCTCGCCATCCTCGCCGGGGGCGACAGGGGCCACGACCGGGATCAGGTCTTCCTTCAACATCAGCTCGAGCATGGTCGGATTGACGACAGCCGGCTCACCGACGAAGCCGAGATCGACGATCTGCTCGATGTGGGAATTGGGGTCGATCATGGTCCGCGTCAGCTTGCGCGCCTTGACGAGGTTGCCGTCCTTGCCACTGAGGCCGACCGCACGGCCGCCTTCGGCGTTGATCGACTGGACGATTTCCTTGTTGATCGAGCCGGCCAGGACCATCTCGACGATCTCGACGGTGGCCTTGTCGGTGACGCGCAACCCGCCCTTGAACTCGGAGACGATGCCAAGACGGGTCAGCATGGAACCGATCTGCGGGCCGCCGCCATGCACGACGACCGGATGCACGCCCGACTGGCGCAGAAGGGTAATGTCACGGGCGAAGGCGCGGCCAAGTTCGGCGTCACCCATGGCATGGCCGCCGTACTTCACCACGACGCGCTTCTTGTCGTAGCGCTGCATGTAGGGCAGGGCCTGGGCAATGATATGCGCGTTGCTGAGGAAGTCCTGACTGGTCGTTGGGCTGGTCATGGGCGG
Organism: Pannonibacter sp.; assembly: GCF_051860505.1. Lineage (NCBI taxonomy): Bacteria > Pseudomonadati > Pseudomonadota > Alphaproteobacteria > Hyphomicrobiales > Stappiaceae > Pannonibacter > Pannonibacter sp. The sequence goes on from NZ_JBHYDX010000004.1 coordinate 173,392, forward strand.
TGGCGCTCGCTGCTGCGGTGGCGGGGCCGGCGCGGCACTGCCGCCCGGACGGCCTTTCGGGCCGGTCAGCGTCTATAGCCGGTTTGGCGGGGCTACTCAACGCGCTTTGGCGGGGTCTCAGCCGGCGAAGGCCTGGACGCCGGGCTGGCAACGCTCCTCGGATCGCGCGATCTGACGCAGGAAAGCTGCCTGCGATTTCAGCGGGGCCGAGGCAACGAGGAGAAACTCGTCACAGCCGGCAAGAGCGAGGCTGCGCTCCTCGGCGCGAGTGGTCACGCCTTCCGCGGTCACGGACAATCCGAGATCAAGGGCAAGGCGAGCCAGGGCCTGGGCGAGACGGAATGGCCTGTCCACCCCGGTTTCCATGGCCGATGTGAGGTTCAGGCCCACCCGGTCAATGCCTGCAGCAATCAACTGGGCAGGGGTCGTCGTTCCGCCGCCATAACCCGTCAGGCCAAGGTGAATTCCATCCCCCTTCAAGGTGGCAAGACTTGCGAACATGTCCGGTGTCAGGCCGGCAAGCATGCTGGCACTGAGGTCCAGCTGCAGGGCGCTCGGGGCAAGGCCTGAGCGGGCCAGGAGCGACCTGACACGGATGGCAAGACCCGGATCGGCGAGCTGCGCCGGAGCAAGACCGACGCGCAGGCGCAGGCGATGGGAGGCGAGGCTGTGCCACGCCCGTGCAAGGTCGATGGCATGTTCGAGCAGCCAGTTGGCTGCATCCAGCGCTTCTACCGACGAGCCAAGCTCCTCGTGCAGGTGATCCAGGACGCGGCTGCTGCCATCGGCGCGGTTCCAGACAGGAACGGCCTGGGCGCCGATCAGGCTGTTGTCCGTCAGGCTGCGGATCTCCCGCAGGCCGATTTCCAGTGCGCCATCCTTGCGGGCCCGCAGAACACCGCGACGCAACCGGTCGAGATTGTCGATGCGCTCGCGCATGGGGGGCTGGAACACCTTGTAGCGTCCGCGACCCTCTGCCTTTGCCGCATAAAGGGCAAGGTCAGCGTTGCCAAGCAACTGATCCGGGGTGCCGCCATCGCGCGGCAGCAGCGCAACCCCGATGCTGACGCCGCAGGCGACGCTGCGACCATCGAAATGGACCGGATCCGACAGCGCCCGGACGAGCCCCGTGGCGCAGTCCTCAATGGCAACATCGCGGCGCAAGGCAGGGTCGAGGATGGCAAATTCATCGCCGCCAAGCCGGGCAATGGTGGCCTCGTCAGAGACGCAAGCGCGCAGGCGGCCAGCGATGACCTTGAGCAGATCATCCCCGGCTGCATGGCCGTATGTGTCGTTGATGAGCTTGAAATTGTCGAGATCCAGAAGCAGCAGAGTTGCCGGTTCGCCGGTCTCCTGCCAGTCCGCATAGGCGGCGTCAATGGCGGCGTGGAAGCCGATGCGGTTGGCCAGTCCGGTGAGGGAATCATGCCGGGCGAGATATTCCATCTGCCGTCGGCTCTCCTCCTCGATGGTGACATCGCGGCAGATGCCGCGATAGCCGATGAACGTGCCGTCCCGCCCGAAGCGTGCCCTTGCCGTGATGCTGATGCTGTGGGTCTGACCGCGATACACCGTCTGATAGCGCCGGTCGCGCAAAGGTTGGGCGGGGTCGTGGTTCTCGAGAAGGGCGAGGAGCTCGGGACTTGCCTCGTACTCAACCTCTTCGGATCCGCCGTCCAAGCGGCATGTCCGGGCGGGTGTGTCGACCTGCGTCGGCAAGAAGGTGACCCCGTGGACCGGGTCGTGTTCCCAGACCCAGTCCGATGCAATATCGAGATAGTCCCGCAGCCATGTCGTATGGTTTCGAGTGATCAGGACACGCGATGCGATGAGGCCAAGATGGGACAACATGGCACGCGTAGCATCGTCCAGCCCGCCTGGCCGGGCAGCGTAGTCCTGGACACAGAGCGATGCGATGATCGTGCCGTTGACGTCGCGAAGTGGAAAGCCGGCGTAATAGTGAAGGCCAGTCCTCACGCTGGGATGACTGGCAAGATGAGGTTCATGGCGCAGGTCTTGATACTCGACGGCCTTGCCCTGGCGGACGACATCGCTGCACAGGGTTTCGTCGGTATTGAGGACGAAAGTTCCGCCATTGCCGGCGTTGATGACGATCGTCTGCGGTCCCTCGAGAATGGCAACGAAGCCGCGGGCGCATCCTGCAATTCCCCTGGCCAGTTCGGCCAGCGCCTTCAGGTCCAGCTCATCCGGATCCTCCAGCACCTGGACCATCATGTTAGCCCGCTCTCCGGAGGTCATCCGAGGGACGCTGCAACCGGCAGGTACACTGCAGGGGCGGGCCGTCGATTCATTCTCATCCGGAGCGGAAAACCGTGTCACGTCGCCTGGACCATTGTTGGTTCTGTCAGGCTCACTCTGGCGCGATGCTCGTTAAAGTTACGTGTATGCCGTTAGGTAAAAGTGCCAAGATCCGCCAGAATGCCGCAGGGTCTCTAATTAAAAGTACGGATAGAGGGCTTAACGTTCGAGCAGATTTGCAATTTCCGCGCGCAGCGTGTCCAGTCCGTGACCCTTTTCCGAAGAGGTGGTGACGATTGTCGGAAAGGCTGCAGGGCGCTTGCGCAGGATGTCTGCGGTCGCATCAAGCAGGGCCGACAGCTGGGTCGGCTTGATCTTGTCCGTCTTGGTCAGCACGACCTGGTAGACGACGGCCGCCTTGTCCAGCAACTGCATCGTGTCGAGGTCGTTCTGCTTGATGCCGTGGCGGCTGTCGATCAGCAGGAACACGCGGCGCAGGTTCGGCCGGCCGCGCAGGTAGGAGAACACCAGGGCCGTCCAGGCGTCGACCATGGATTTCGGCGCTTCGGCGTAGCCATAGCCAGGCATGTCGACGAGGGTCATGCCTGTTTCAGGCGCGGCGAAGAAGTTCAGCATCTGGGTGCGGCCGGGCGTATTCGACGTGCGGGCCAGATCCTTGCGCCCGGTGAGGGCGTTGATCAGGCTCGACTTGCCCACGTTCGAGCGCCCTGCGAAGGTGATCTCGACGCCGACCGAAGCGGGGAGCTGGCGCATGTCCGCGACGCTGGTGACAAAGGTCCAGGGCTTGGCGAACAGAAGACGGCCGGCTTCGAGCTGATCTTCGGTGAATTCGGGTGTGTGGGTCATGTTCTGTTCAAATCCTAGCGCATGGCGGGCGTTGCCCCAGGTTACGCAGTGTGGTTGGGCGCCGCGTGTGGCGCAAGTCGAGCCAGGGCAGCCACATCGCCCGACCGCAAGATCGGCAAGGCCGCAGTAATACGTTCAATCGGCCAATCCCACCATGCAATTTCAAGCAGTTTGCTGCGTGTTGCTGCGTCATGCCGGTAGCCGATGACCCGGGCGGGGTTCCCAACCACGATGGCATAGGCGGGAACATCTGACCCGACGACGGCGCGGGCGCCAATGACGGCGCCATGTCCGATTGTCACGCCGGGCAAGATTGTCGCTTCCCTGCCGATCCAGACGTCATGGCCGACGGTCGTGTCGCCTCGACTGCCGGTTGCGTGGTCGGCAAAGTCAAATCCCTGTTCCCAGCCGGCGCCGAAGATCTCGAACGGGAACGTCGAAAGCCTGCCCATTTCGTGGTTCGCACCGTTCATGATGAACTGTACCCGGCTTGCAATCGCACAGAAACGTCCGATGACAAGCCGATCGCCCATGAAGTCGAAATGGTAGAGGACGCAGGTTTCCTCGAAGCGCTCCGGCTCCACGGCGTCGTGGTAGTAGGAGAATTCGCCGACCTCTATCGATGGCCGGGTGACAACCGCCTTGAGGAAAACGATTTCCTTCGATCCCTCGAATGGAAAGCGGGTGTCTGGATTGGGTCCGTGCATGTCTTGCCTCCTGAGTTCACATTCGGCCTCGCTGACAGGCAGGCGACTTCCGTCGCGGCGCCAGAATCTGCCAGGCCCGTTTGCAAGGGCTCAGTTGGTCATGACACGCTCCATTCGCGAAACACGCTATCGGTCCGGAAGCGACCACATGCAATGTAGGCACGCCCGGACCGATGCAGTGAGGAAAGATCAGCCCTTGGTGTCTTCCGCCGGCTTCTTCTTCTTGAAGGTTTCTTTCAGATTGTCCCAGAGTTCCACTTTCACACCCTGGCGCCGCATGATGACATACTGCTGGGCGATCGAGAGGCTGTTGTTCCAGGCCCAGTAGATCACCAGACCGGCCGGGAACGAGGCCAGCATGAAGGTGAACAGGACGGGCATCCAGGTGAAGATGATCTGCTGGGCCGGATCGGTCGGCGCCGGGTTCATCTTCATCTGCACGAACATGGTGACGCCCATGATCAGCGGCCAGATGCCAAGCATCAGGAAGGTCGGCGGATCCCATGGGATCAGGCCGAACAGGTTGAACAGCGTCGTCGGGTCCGGTGCCGACAGGTCATGGATCCAGCCAAAGAACGGCGCATGGCGCATTTCGATGGTGACGAACAGCACCTTGTAGAGCGCGAAGAACACCGGGATCTGGATCAGCACGGGAAGGCAGCCGGCGAGCGGATTGATCTTCTCGGACTTGTACAGCTCCATCAAGGCCTGCTGCTGCTTGGCCTTGTCGTCCTTGTATTTCTCGCGAATGTCCAGCATCTGCGGCTGCACGAGCTTCATCTTGCTCATGGAGACGTAAGACTTGTTGGCAAGCGGGTAGAAGACCAGCTTGACGAGGACGGTTACCAGCAGGATGGCGACGCCGAAGTTGCCGACCAGATGGAACAGCCAGTCGATGACGAAGAACATCGGCTTGGTCAGGAAGTAGAACCAGCCCCAGTCGATCAGCAGCTCGAAGCCTTCGATCTTCAGCGTGTCCTCGTAGGCGTCGATCAGCTTGGTTTCCTTGGCGCCTGCAAACAGGTAGGACACCGCTTCGCCCTTGGCACCCGGCTGAACTGCGACAGCATCGCCAAGGAAGTCGGCCTGGTAGATGTCGGTCAGGGAATTGTAGCTGAAGGTCGGCTCGAAGCTGGTGCCGGCAACCGGTGCAAGGCTCGTTGCCCAGTACTTGTCGGTGATACCCAGCCAGCCCTTGTCGGATTTGCCGGGCTTGATCTGCTTTTCTTCCTGAACCTCGTCGTAGTCGACTTCGGTGAGGCCCTCTTCGCCGACAAAGCCGATCAGGCCTTCATGCAGGATGTAGAAGTTCTCGGTCTTCGGCGTGCCGCGGCGGGCGATCAGGCCGTAGTGGTACAGCGACACGGGCGCCGCAGTGCTGTTTGAAACGCCCTGTGTCACCGTGAACATGTAGTTCTCGTCGATGGCGAAAGTCCGCGTGAACACGAGGCCGGCGCCATTGTCCCAGGTCAGGGTGACCGGCGAGGACGGGCTGAGTGCGGTGCTGCTGGCGGTCCACGCGGTGTCCGGACCCGGCAGGGCGACTGTCACACCGGCATCGGCGACCCAGCCGTAGTCGGCGTAATAGGCCTGCTGCGTGCCCTTCGGCGAGAACAGCACGATGGTCGGGCTCGTCGGGTCGACCGTCTCGCGATAGTCCTTCAGACGGATGTCGTCGACGCGGCCGCCGGTCAGATTGATCGAGCCGGAAACGCGCGGGGTATCGATCGCAACGCGGGTCGACTGGGCGAGGGCGGCTTCGCGCGTCACTGCAACCGGCTGGCCGTCTGCGGCACCCGGAATGCTGGCCGATCCGGTCGTGCCGGCGGGCATCGGAGCCTGCGGATTGGCAGCCTGGCGCGCGGCTTCCTGCTGCGCCTGCTCGGCCCGCTGCTGCTCCATCTGCGGCGCGACAATGAAGTACTGCCAGCCAACCAGGATGACCAGCGACAGAGCGATGGCGATGAACGTATTGCGATTGTCAGCCATGAGCTGCCGTCACCCCTTGTTTTGTTCGGCCGTGTGTTTGTCGGTCTTGTGATGGTCAGGACCAGATGGTCCCCGACCCGGATTGCCTTGCCGTCCCTTGCCAGCGGCCGGACGCCGGCCGTGCCGTGGCCGGGCAGTCTTCGGATCGAGAGCCGGTCGCAGCCCTGAGATAAGATCACGTACCAGATCGGTAAAGGGCAGGGACAGTGCGGCACGGCGACCGATGATCACAAAATCCGCACTGGGCGGAATGCTGTCATCGCCGATCTGGGCAATTGCAGCCCTGAGCCGACGGCGGATCCGGTTCCGCTCCACCGCGTTCCCGGTCTTTTTCGTGACCGTGTAGCCGACGCGGGAGGACGGATCCTCGTCGCTCCGAGCAAGGCCCTGCAATGCAAAAGCGCGCCGGTCTGTCCGTCCACCAGTGGCGACGGCCAGAAACTCGGAGCGCTTTTTAAGAGTTTTCATGATTGGCTGCGGCGGCGTTGTTGATCCATGTCCTGAAAGGTCCGGTCACAATCGCCGCGGCCGGGCGCGTATTACGCGCTGAGGCTCTTGCGGCCCTTGGCCCGGCGACGGGCGAGAACCTGACGGCCGTTCTTGGTCGCCATGCGGAGGCGGAAGCCGTGACGGCGCTTACGAACGAGGCGGCTCGGCTGATACGTACGCTTCATTTTTGTTATCCGCGCCGTCGCGCGGCCCTTTTGGATTAAGAAAGTCTGGGCTGGAAGCACCACGACCTGCCAAACACTTGAAACCTGTCCCTGCGGGCATAGGCTTACGGTCTGGACAAGGGGGTGCAAGTCCGGGTCGAGCGCGCTTATACGGGGGCTCCGGCTCCAAGTCAACGCGTTCCGCGCGCTTTCCGACCGCCGGGCGGACGCGCCGGACCGGAGCTGCCGCACCATCACACAGCGGTGAGGCAGGGGGAACATCCGCCTCAAATATCGGTGACAGCAACGCTTTTGCCAAGCATTGGGGGTAATGTTCGTGCCAGATGCCTTTGCTAGGCCCTTGCCGCCGCCGCCCTAGAATAGTTTCCCTGGCAAGGGCATCCCGGATGCAGCACCTCTTACAGGCCAGCCAGACCCCATGTCCGAACCTGACCAGACCCGCCGATTCCCAGTGGCGCCCCTGCTGCGCTGGGGCGCGCTCTGCCTCCTCGCCGGCCTGACCCTGACCGGGTATCTCAATGGCTGGCACGAGGCACTCAGTCTCTCTGGCCTGATCCGGCACCGGGAGGCCCTTTCAACCTATGTCAGTGGCAACCGGCTGGAGGCCATGGCGCTGTTCGCGCTGGCCTATGCCGCCGTGGTGGCCATGTCCTTTCCCGGCGGCGTGTTGCTGACAGTTGCCGCCGGCGCAATGTTCGGCTGGTGGATGGGCGGGCTGGTGGCAGTCACAGGGGCGACGGTTGGGGCAACACTTGTGTTCCTGATTGCCCGCTCGTCGCTGGGCACCGTGCTGGCACGGCGGGCCGGGCCCTTCGTGCGCAAGCTGTCCGACGGCTTCCGCCGGGATGCGGCAAGCTATCTTCTGTTCCTGCGCCTGACGCCGGTGTTTCCGTTCTGGCTCGTCAATATTGCCCCGGCGCTGTTTCAGGTGCCGCTCGGCATCTATGTGCTTACAACCGCAATCGGCATCTTGCCGGGAACCTTTGCCTTCGCCATGGTCGGATCAGGCTTTGACAGCGTGATCGCCGCCCAGGAGGCGCTGGATCCTGGCTGCGCCGCGCGCGGCGATTGCAAGGTCAGCCTGATGGCCCTGTTGACGCCGCAACTGGTGACGGCCCTGGTTGCCATGGGGCTCGTGGCGCTCCTGCCGGTCGTGCTGCGCCTGTGGCGCCGCAGACGGGCCGGCGGTGGCGCAGAGGAATGACGCAGGACAAGAACCGGAACGGTTGGCCTGCACGGGGACTGAACAACCGAGGAGGGGCAATGTCGCGCCAGTTGACGCCGGATATCTGTGTAATCGGGGGCGGGTCGGCCGGCCTGTCGGTGGCCGCCGGGGCGGCAGCCTTCGGGGTGCCTGTCGTGCTGGTCGAGAAGGGCCTGATGGGCGGCGACTGCCTCAACACGGGCTGCGTGCCGTCCAAGTCGCTGCTGGCGGCAGCTGCCCTGGCCGCCAGCCGGCGTTCAGGGGAGGCCCTCGGCATCGCCCTGGTGGAGCCCGTGGTGGATTTCGCTGCGGTCAAGGCGCATGTCCGGTCCGTGATCGATGCGATTGCCCCGCATGATTCCGTCGAGCGCTTCGAGGGGCTGGGCGTCACGGTGCTGAAGGGCAGCGGGACATTTACGGCGAAAGACACGCTCGTGGTGGGGGACACCACGATCCGGGCCCGCCGCTTTGTCATTGCCACCGGTTCTCATGCCTTCATTCCGCCGGTCCCCGGTCTTGAGGCCGTGCCTTATTTCACCAATGAGACCATCTTCGATCTGCAGACCTGTCCGGAACATCTGCTGGTGCTCGGCGGCGGGCCGATCGGTCTGGAAATGGCGCAGGCGCATCGCCGGCTGGGGGCACGGGTCACCGTGCTGGAGGCCGGACACGCGCTTGGCCGGGATGATGCGGAACATGTGCCGCTGGTCATCGAGGCGCTGAAGGCCGAAGGGGTTGAGGTTCTGGAACGGACCCATGTGGTGCGGGCCGAAGCCACCGCCTCCGGCATCAGCCTGGCCGTGGAATGGCCCGAGCAGGACGGCCGCTCCGATGGCGTCGGGCGCCTCGGCCATGTCGAGGGATCGCATCTGCTCATCGCCACCGGACGGGCCCCCAGCCTTGCCGGGCTTGGACTGGAGCAGGCCGGGGTGGAGTTCAGCGCGCGCGGCATCAAGGTGGACGAGGGGCTGCGCACCTCCAACCGCCGCATCTATGCCATTGGCGATGTCATCGGCGGACTGCAGTTTACCCATGTCGCGGGCTATCACGCCGGCCTCGTGCTGCGCTCGGCGCTGTTCCGGCTGCCGGCGAAGGAGAACCGCGAGATCATTCCCTGGGTCACCTACACCCAGCCCGAAATCGCCCAGGTCGGTCTTCTGGAGCGCGAGGCGCGCAAGCGCTATGGCACCCGGCTGAAGACCGTGCGGGTGGACTATGCCGGCAATGACCGCGCCCAGGCCGACCGCAAGACGAATGGCAAGGTCAAGTTGATGGCAGGTCCCGGAGGCCGGCTGGTCGGAGCGTCACTGGTCGGCGCCAATGCCGGCGAACTTGCCAACCTGTTGTCGCTGGCCGTGTCGCAGGGGCTGACGATGAAACAGCTGGCTGGCTTTATTGCGCCGTATCCGACCTACGGCGAGATCATCCGCCGCGCCGCCGTGACCTATTATGCCGATCTGCCAAAGCGCGGCCTTGTCAGGGCCGTGATACGGTTGCTCCGGGTCTTCGGCTAGGGGGCGGCCATGCGAAGTCAGCGTACCGACAGGGAGCCGGACTGATGGACCAGCAGTCCGAAGACCAGACGGCAGAGCCGTCCCGGCCGGCACAGGCAACAGGACATGCGGCCAAGGGCATGGCGGCAGCACAGCGTCGCATCAGCGGCCTGTCCGGAAAGCTGCTGCTCCTGACCATCGTCTTCGTCATGCTGGCGGAGGTCTTCATCTATGTGCCGTCGGTTGCCAATTACCGCAACACCTGGCTGACCGACCGGTTGACGACGGCGGGCGTTGCCGCCTCGGTGCTGAGCGAGACCAACACCATTGCTCCGCGCCTGCAGGAAGAGTTGCTACGCACGACCGGTGCGCTCGCCATTGCGCTGGTCGAAGGGGAACGGCGCAGTCTCATCGCCATGAGCAGCCTGCCGCAGGACATCGGCATGGTGATCGACATGCGCGACGAAACCCCGATGCGGGCGATCGCGGACAGTTTCGCCATCCTGCTGGGCTCCGGCGAGGGGCTGATGCGGGTGATCGGCAAGGGGCCGATGAGCGGCGGGCGCGGCATCGAGCAGGTTGACATCGTGTTGCCGATCGAACTGCTGCGCCAGGACATGCTCGGCTTTTCAGGCCGCATCCTGGCGCTGTCGCTGTTCATCTCGGGCCTCACCGCTGCACTGGTCTATGTTGCCCTGCGGGCGCTGTTCGTGCGGCCATTGCAGCGGCTGACGCGGGCCATGCAGGTGTTCGCCGAAAACCCGGAGGCGAGCGGGCAGCTGCTGCAGGACAGCCTGCGCGGGGATGAGATCGGCGATGCAGAGCGCCGCTTTGCCGAAATGCAGGACACACTGGCCCGCACGCTGCACCAGAAGCAGCGCCTCGCCGACCTCGGCCTTGCGGTGTCGAAAATCAACCACGACCTGCGCAATTTGCTGGCCTCGGCGCAGCTGTTCATCGAGCGACTTGAGAATGTGCCTGATCCGACGGTGCGCCGCCTGGCGCCGAAGATCCTGTCGACACTCGACCGCGCGGTCACCTACACCCAGGCCGTGATGGCCTATGGCAAGGCGCAGGAGGCAACGCCCAGCCGGCGGCTGGTGCGATTGGCGCGTGTTGCCGCTGATGTGGGCGAACTCTTGTCCCTGGCTGAGCATCCGATGATCGCCTACGAGATTGCCATCGATCCGGCGCTGGAGATTGACGCCGACCCGGAGCAGATCTTTCGCGTGCTGCTCAATCTGGTCCGCAATGCCATGCAGGCGCTGGAAGCCAACACCGATGAGGCGCTGGTCTGCCGTATTAAGGTGAGCGCGGAGCGGATCGATCGCGGTGTGGTCATCCATGTTGCCGACACCGGGCCGGGCATCCCGCCGGCGGTTCGCGCAAACCTCTTCCGGGCCTTCCAGAGCGCCGCCCGCAGCGGCGGCACCGGACTGGGGCTTGCCATTGCCTCGGAACTGGCGCGGGCACATGGCGGCTCCGTGCGGCTGGAGGAGGCCGGCGTCGGGGCGACCTTCCGCATTGACTGGCCCGACAGGGCACTGTGACCACGCCGCCCTGGCGCGCCTGTTTGTCGGCATTGATTTGTCGGCAGCGTTCCCGCTCCCGCCGGCCAGATGTTCAAAGACTCGATTACGGCACGCCGAAAGCCCGTGCCGTGGAGCTTTGCCGGGTGAGGTTTTCCACGCTTGTGCACAAGCGGAAAGCGGCGGATTTCCGCGCTGTCAAAAAAAGTTTCAATTGCCCGCTTGCCAAGTGGCTCAGGTTTGAGTAGGTACGGCCTCGTTCGGAAGCGCCTCGCACCGAGGCGCCGACGGCCTGTTGCCGAAAGCATCGACCAGGACAGACAGTCCATCAGATGTTTGACGCAACCCGGCGCTGGATCCACAGCCCGGACATGCCGCAAGGCACAGCGCGCCCGTAGCTCAGCTGGATAGAGCACCAGACTACGAATCTGGGGGTCAGGAGTTCGAATCTCTTCGGGCGCGCCATTTCTTTTTTATCACCAGAAGTTTCCGCTAACATCTTGAACGGTAAGGCCATACTTGCCGTTCTAAATCCTCTTTCGCGCTGGTATCGCAGACGCTGCGTAAAGGCGAGTTTGAGGACCGTCTTACGATGATCAAGCTCGCCTGAAGCCCAGAGATTCCAAGGGTTTGCGGGGAATGAAAGAGCTGTTCTAAGTGTTTTGCTGTAGCTGGTCTTCGGACCGGGCAATTTCCGATGCTCGCTCCTGCAAGGCGAGCTTTTCTCGCTCCAGCTTTTCGATGCGTTTCTCCATCGCGCTCATTGCGCTGACGACGCTCATATCCGCGATGCGGTCGAGCAGGCCATCAATTTGCTTTTGAAGTTTATCGATCTGTGCGGTGGCGGCCTTGGCCTGTGCGCGGCCCTGTGTGAGGCGATGATTCCACAAATCGTGAAACATCATTTGTGCGACCTTCATCATCGGCTCACTGGGCGTGAGCGATTGAAGGACGACTTCGAACTCGCCTTCGATCTTCGCACGGCGAATGGATTTGCCGTAGGAGGCGCATCCACGCTTTGGACAAAGGTAATAGGGGTGCTTCTTGTGTGACCCTTTCGACCAGCAGGCCGTCAGTGGTGTTCCGCAATCATCGCACTCAACGTAGCCACGCCGCGGAAAATCGTCGCTGACGTTGTTCTTACGCGGAGCGTAGAAGCCACCTGATAGGCGCTGTTTAGTCCCGGCATTTGGTGGATAGGATTGAGAGTGAACCGATCTGGTTCGGCTTTCCAGATTTTGCAGATGTACACATAGGGTGTTAGGCCCTTCAGGGTCTTCAGTCGCCGCCCAAAATTGTAGGCGTTGATGAAGTCCGCGAGATGGGCTTCGAACTGAGCGTGGTCGTCATAGTGGAAGCGTTTGACGGTGGCTTCCTTGATGGTGCGGTTCATCCGTTCGACCTGGCCGTTGGTCCAGGGATGCTTGATCTTGGTCAGTCGGTGCTCGAAGCCGTTCTCGCGGCAACGCATGTCGAACATATGGGTCATGTAGCGCGCAGTCGGCTCGTCGGCGTAGCGGGGCGGAAAGGTGAACTGAATGCCGTTGTCGGTAAGAACGGTGTGGATCCGGTATGGCACCGCTGCAATCAAGGCCACCAGGAAGGCAGAAGCCGACGTTCGACCAGTCTTCCTGACGACCTGGACGAAGGCAAATTTGCTCGTGCGATCAATGGCAACGTAAAGGTAGAGCTTGCCCTCGGCGGTCAGCACCTCGGCAATGTCGATATGGAAGTAGCCAATCGGGTAGGTTTTGAACTTCTTCTTGTCCGGCTTGTCCCCAGCCACATCGGGCAGCTTTGAAATGCCGTGCCGCTGCAGACAGCGATGCAACGACGAGCGCGTCAGGTGCGGGATCGTCGGCTGCAGGGTGTAGAGGCAATCGTCGAGTGGCAACTGAGTATGGCGCCGGAAGGCGATGATGATCGCCTCCTCCTCAATCGACAGCACGGTGGACTTGGCATCCTTGGGACCGGTGGGCTGGTAATCCTCCCCGAAATTAAGGGGCTGCATAAGTAGAGTTTTCTCGGCAAGATGAACGAGGAGATTCTGAATGAAGACAAGCAGATACACTGAGACGCAGATCCTTGCGATCCTGCGGCAGGCTGAAGGCGGGATGCCGGTGGCCGAGCTGTGCCGGGCGCATGGCATGAGTTCGGCGTCGTTTTACAAATGGCGCGCGAAGTATGGTGGGATGGATGCCTCGCTGATCAGCCAGATGAAGGCGATCGAGGAAGAGAGCCGGCGGCTGAAGCGGATGTATGCGGACTTGAGCATGCAGGCCGATCTGCTGAAGGAGGCTCTGGGAAAAAAATGACGCGGCCATCTCAACGCCGCGAGATGGCCGAGAAAGCGGTGGCGCGTCACAAGGTCAGCATTGCGCTGGCATGCCGAGCCTTTGGCGTCGGCGAGACCTGCTATCGCTACAGCCCGAAGCTGAAGGATGAGAACGAAGAGATCGCCGACCTTCTGGTGGGTCTGACCGACGCCCGCAAGACCTGGGGTTTGGGCTGTGCTTTCTGCATCTGCGCAACGTGAAGGGCCATCCGTGGAACCACAAACGCGTCTATCGGATCTATTGCGCCTTGGAACTGAACCTGCGGATCAAGCCCCGCAAGCGGCTGAAGCGGGACAAACCTGATGTGCTTGCTGTGCCCGAGGCCCCCAACATGACCTGGTCCATGGACTTCATGGCAGATCGCCTCGGGGACGGCCGTGCGCTTCGGCTGTTGAACGTGCTGGACGACTTCAATCGGGAAGGCTTGGGGATCGAGGTCGACTTCTCGCTGCCCGCCGAACGGGTCATTCGAAGCCTTGATCGGATTATCGAATGGCGCGGCAAGCCCGGCACGATCAGGGTCGACAATGGCCCCGAATACATCAGCGGCAAGCTGATGGAATGGGCCGAGAAGCGGGGGATCACGATCCAGCACATCCAGCCCGGCCATGTATCGACCCAGTGAAAATCTGCTCATGCTACAAGGAGTAAGGTAGCAATGAGTGTGACGATGGACGACGCGATCAAACGGTGGACTGCGAAGCGCAAGACGGCGCTGGTTGTTGAGATCATCCAAGGCAAGACGACGGTGGCCGAGGCCAGCCGGTCCTATGATCTGTCACCCTCCGAGATCGAGGGATGGGTCGAGGATGCCAAGCGGGGGATGGAGAATGCGCTCCGCGCCAACCCGCTCGACATCCGCGAGCAATACGAAAAGCAGCTGAAGGATCTTCAGGAAGCCTATGGCGAGGCGATGCTGGAGCTGCGGGCGAGAAAAAAGCTCCAAGCCCTGCTGGATGCGGCGGACGACAAATGATCCAGAGCATCCAGCAGGGCCTTCTGGCGGACGGGATCACGGTGCCGCTGACCAAGCTCTGCGCGTGGTTCGGCGTGCCGCGTCGGACTGTGTACTACAAGCCGACCAAGGCCGCGCCGAAGGTGGATCCGCGCTTCGCCGAGCCGATCAAGGCCATGATCGAAAAAGAGCCTTCCTTCGGCTACCGCACCGTGGCCTGGCTTCTGGGTTTCAACAAGAACACGGTCCAACGGGTCTTCCAGATCAAGGGCTGGCAGGTGCGCAAGCGCCCGATCGGGATGCGACCCAGGATCGAGGCGGTGCCCTCGGTGGCGACAGCTCCCAACGAGCGCTGGTCGACCGACATGTGCCGGGTCTGGGCCACGCTCGCCTTGGTGATCGATTGCCATACGCGCGAGTTTCTGGGCTGGCACATGTCGCGCTCCGGCAAGGCCTCCACCGCCGCGAGCGCGGTGGAACACGCGCTGATCAACCGGTTCGGAACCCTCGGCCAGGTGACCACCGAGTTCCTGCTGAGGTCCGACAACGGGCTGGTCTTTACCAGCCGCACGTACACGGCCCTCGTCCGCAGCTATGGCCTGAAGCAGGAGTTCATCACCCCCCCACTGCCCCCAGCAAAACGGCATGGTCGAGCGCGTGATCCGGACGCTGAAGGAGCAGTGCGTCCACCGCCAGCGCTTCGACAGCCTGCAACACGCGACCCGCGCCATCAGCGACTGGATCGCCTTCTACAATCACCGCCGCCCGCATCAGGCGCTGGACATGAAAACTCCCGCCGAGGCATTCGCATTAGCGGCTTGACCTGTGCAGATTCCGCTGGGTCGATACAGCCAGCCGCAGCAAAACGCCTACATCGAGCGATACAATCGCACCGTCAGGCATGAATGGCTCGACCAACACATCATCGAAACCATCGAGGAGGCACAGGATCGCGCCACGCAATGGCTGTGGACTTACAATAACGACCGACCGAACATGGGTATCGGCGGGATAACCCCCGCCCAGAAACTGAGAATGGCCGCGTAAATTCTACGAATGCATCCCATTAGAAATGGGGGGATTACCGAGTGTTTTGTATGACAAAACCGGTTTGGCAAGGGGGCGCTACGCCCCCGTTGCGTCCCCGGCGCCGGCCGAAGGCCGGCCTTGATCTCCTCACGCTCCCGCCAAAAGCTTTTCAAGCTGCTCCTTCGAGGGATCGTTCCGTTCGAAAAAGTCTCTTTTCTCGAACCGCCCCTGGCTTAGCCAGTATACGGATGATACGTGCCGCGCGCCGCCATATCCGCCCCTGTGCGATGGCCCCCCATGAACATCTTTCTCGCCGCGAAGCGTCCAGATCGCTGCCAAGCCCTCGCGTTCCAGAAATGCGATGAAGGTGTCCCTGTCTACCAGTGCTGCGCTTGGTCCCGGTTCGCGGGTTGACGGGTCAAAAAATAGCACCTTCCCGTTGCTATCGGTGTAGGTCAGTTGGCGACCGCTCGACAGTTGGAGTCCCATTCCCGAGCACAAGCCGGAACCGGGCACCTTGAAACCCAAGGTTTCCGCAATCGAAAGATCGTAACCGCCGCGCTCAGCACGGTACCCCGTCACGGAGACCTGAACCGGTGCCGGAAGCTTGTTCCATTGGTCGGGTTGAACCCATGGATCCTTGTCTGCGATGGCAGGATGCCACGGAAACTCGCCTAGATAAGCGCGCCAGGGAAATTCGCTTTCGGGTATTTCTCGGCCATTCAGCGAGCGCCCGGAAAGCTCCGCTATAAGAGCCTCCGTATCACCAGCTTTTGTTAGAAAGCAATCCAGCGCGAACCACGTCCCGCGCTCAATATATTTGTCGCCCTCGCTCACGCCATACTGACGCCAGGCCGCAAACTCGCTCAGCACCAGCCATTGCCGCCTTGTCTTAGGGTCCTTAACCTGGATGAGGTGATCGCCATTTACAAAGTCATCGTCGCTGTCGAGCCACGCAAGGCGAGTCTTGGGAGGAACATGCCGCAGCTGCACTTTAGCGGGCATCCACCATGTCGGATCCCAGCTTCGCCAGCCATCGTCCCCCGACCTTTCCATTAGCAGAGAGGGATCGATGTCGCGTCCTCTTGTTCCCCAAGGACCATCATAGACGCCAAGGTTGTCATCGAACGTGTCCTTGTAGGAAAGGTGGTCGGCAAGATGGGCATATAGTTGGTGCAAGGCAATCCATTGGTATTTTTTGCCGATCCGCTCAACGCGATGCTCCATCCGACCGCTCGAACGAAGATTGCGTTCCTGATCGCCAAAGCGTTCCGGCGTCCAGCCGAGGTCATGCGCCCGTTTGCACACCCAACGCCTCATTGCCATTCGATCAGGCCGGGGAGGCCAACGATGACCGCTTCGCGAGGAGAGATCGGCATGAATATGCGGCTGCCCCAGCAGAAGATAGTCCTCGCGCTCGGAACGTGACATCAAGCGCTTCAAACGGCGTTCTGCTGCATCCAGCCCTTTGCTCAGTTCCTTGATATGCGCGGGCCGTTCATCCCTTTTCCTGGCCTTACGCGCGTCCGCGCGGGAGCTCACCAGCTGGATACGGATGATGTGCAAAGGGCCTTCGCGCTTTTCAGCAGCCTTGAGCTTGTTCGCGGCGCCGATTACATCTTCGATCCTTTTCGAGGAACGAGGATGTGCCTTGAGAAACATCGTTCGCCATTTCTCGAATATTTCTCTGCGGGTCGAACCCGCCCACTCGATCCCCAATGTCGTCCAGCCATCCACGACGCTGTCGATGACGTAGCGCGCAAAATCGCCGTCGTGGACAGTGGAACTGGTTATAGAATCGCTATAGCGGCCGCATCCATAGTCCTGCTTGTAGGACTCGATGACGTCGGCCGTGACTGTTTCGAGAGGCCAGGTGCTGCGATACGGCGGCCGGACAAGTCTCAGGTCTATGTGGGATGATAGAACACCCCGATGATCCGCCAGTTCGATAATACCACGAGCATGGTCGCGGATCAGCACATGGACGGGCGGCTCGCCACCTTCAAAGATATGTCGATTGACCGTTCCTGCCAAATCCCCCAGGGCTTTATCGTCAAGCCCTTGCAGGGCCGCGCCATATATGGCCGCCAGCACTCTATCCAGAACATACAGATCATTGACGGACGCAAACCGTTCGACCAGCTCGGTGCCGATCGATAATCTGGGGGCAAGCAGCGCCGATAACGCCTTGGTCGCACGGTCCCTCACTGCCCGGTGACTGGTGGTAAACAGCCAGCTCAACATAGTAGCGGCAAGGCGGGCACGTTCCTGCTCAATAGCAACAAAGCCGTTTTGCAGACACCACGAAGTTAGGGTCTCTATGGGACTGCTGTCCGTTTCGCCTTCGTCCAATATTCGCATCGACCAGAATGCGTCGCGTTCCGGCATCTCCATTGCAGCAAGCCGCTCATGGAGAAATAGGGCGTTGAATTTATTGGCTGGCTCCGTTGCAACGGCGATGAGCACACGGGTGACTTCATCTTCACCAGTGAGTTCTGAGGTTTCCTTTAGCAGATCGAGTGTGCGCCTGGTGAAACACTCCTGCCGGCGCCATAGCACGCTTGCCCGAAACGCCTCGTGCACAAACCAGCGGTGGTGGTTTTTGTCCGATGGCACTAAATCAGGGAGTTCTTGTCCGCATCGTTCCGGAATTTGTATAGCCAGGGCCTCAATCACGCCGGCACGCTCATAGGCGTCTCTGCCTAGAATGAATTCTGCAAGTTTCGAACCCGGCTCAAAAGATTTGGCAGGATCAGTTTCGACCAGATGGTCGTTGAGCAGCAGCGTTGCGATGCGATGATCACTGTAGCGTTCAAAGGTGAAGCGCACGATTTCAGATAGCCGGCCGTCGTCATCCGTTACCGGTTCGACAGCGATGACGCCCTCGCTTTCCAACTGCGCCAGCAAACTTCGTTCGACTGTTCCATCGGATGGCAGCAATTCGTCGAGTAAGAACGTCACCGTGTCGAGATCAGCATAGCCGCGATATCCGTCCTCGAACGCGCTGGCCAGTTTCTGAAGCGCTTTCGACACAATCTGTCTACGCCGATCGAGCTTAAGCCGCGTTTCGATAATCTGCGCGACGGCGTCACTATAGAACTCGAAAATCGACGTCACGCCGGTCAAGCCGCGTGGCAATTCCTTACTTCCTCGCTTGTCGAGAAGATCGCAGCAGGTTTTCAGGAACAAGGGGTTGTAAAACTCAGGGATCAGATTGGGCGCAGCCATGCGCACAATTCCACGGCGATCAAGATAGGCATTCGCCGCTTCGGGGTTACCGGCAAAGCCCGCATGCTCAATACGCGAGAGATCGGCCAAATGTGCATCGCTGGGAGCAATGTAGGGCAAATAGGCCGTCCGGCAGGACAGAGCGACGCCAATATGCGGGTACGGCTCTATGGCCTTCAAAAACGCGGCCAGTCGCGCAGGCCAGAGATCAATGCCGTGCCTTTCATTAATCGCGTCAATGAAAATTACTGCCCTTGTTCCAGATGCCTGACCGGCCGCATCCAATGCGCCGAGAAATTCGTCGCTGGTTCTATTCTGGAGCCCCAGCGCCGCTAGAATCTGAGACCACGGATCGCCGTCAACAAAAGAGCCGCCAAGCAGCAGCAAAGCAGGCCATCCCTGTTCGATCTGATACTCGGCTGCGTCGCCGAACAAATGTGATTTTCCAACACCGGCATCTCCGGACACGAGAAGACGCCGGCTGTTAACAATGCGCCATCGGTCGCTCTGCAAAGCCTCGTCCATGTCGTAGAGCAAGCCGCTAAGCTGGGACAACGTATACTCGCCGTAGCGGTCGTCGCGCTTTTTGCCCTCTTCGGTTGGCAGGCTCCATAGGGCGCGGTTGCATGCGCTGCACGCCCCGTGCACAGCAGCGATGGATGTTTCCAGCAAAGACGTTGGAAACGCGAAACCCGGATCGGCCGATGTGTGATTCAGCTGATGGACAAGGGCTTGCAGCGCATCTGCAAGCTTCTCAGCTCGCTCCTTTAAAGTATCGGCAGCACTGTGTCTTCTCAGTTGTTCTACAGCGCGGTAGCCCCTCTCGCTCACCTGGAGAGACCACGCATCAACTTCAGAAAATAGGGCCGGACACCGGCAAAAATATTGAATGGTGCGCCGTATTGGCAACTCGATGTTGGTCGCTGGTGTATATCGGGCACCCAGTCCCGCACGCGCGATCTCAAACTTGCTTCTGAACCACTCCGGTGTGAGAACTACCTCATCAAACCAGAAGGCGGCGCGTCCTCGATACAAGGGGGCGTCACGCCCAAGTCTTTCCGTTAAATCGCTTGCAGACCACAGCGCAATCTCCAGTGATCGGCCGTTCTTTGTTGCGACCTCTTCCCAACGCTTTTTCCAGCGTTCCCAACGTTCCAGCTCAGTTTGCTTTTCTCCGATACGAGCGTCCCTTAGGTCAAAGGGCAGCCCGACAATGAATTTTTGCAACTTGGTATGTTTGTCGAGTGCTTGTTCAATCGACTTGTTGAGCTGACCAACCTGGGGGGCGCCGAACTCAAAAAAGTACTTTGCCTGCCAGCCGGTCTCTGAACCATCAGCGTGGCGGGCAAAGCATTCGACACCGCCGTCGGCGCCGATACCTTTACGATAGAATACGGCTTCTTCTTCCCGTGGCTCCAGTGAAGCAAGCTGGCAGACCAACTCCTCGAAGCCTCTGTCACGGCTGCCGCCATGGGCGCGAATCCGCCGAAAATCTATGTCCTTCATTGTCATCTGTCCAAGGTGATGGAGCTATTCACCTGTTGCAACAATAAAAAATGCTCTTGCACGCTGCCTTGGCTCAATTGGTCCGTGGGTGTGCGGAGACCTGCGCATGCGCAATAGCTACAATCGACAGCTGTCAAATAGGTCATGACATTGTCTGGCAAAAGATGGTATAGTGGAGTCGTGAGGTAGAAAATGACGACACGCACCACCCGTACTGAAAAGCTCGACCTGCGGCTCACGCCGGAGGCCAAACGCACACTGGCGGCGGCGGCCAACGCGGAACGCCGCTCTTTGAGCGACTTTGTACTTGATAGCGCCCTTGGCCGAGCCGAGGAAGCGCTGGCCGACCGGCGCGTTTTCCAGCTCTCTCCTGAGCAGTGGGATGCTTTTGCAGCGGCGCTCGATGCGCCGGTCAGAAACATGCCACGGATGCGAAAGCTGCTCAACGAGCCTGGCATATTTTCCGGTAGCGAGCCGGCGTGACGCACTTTCGCGTTGAAAAGCTCAACCGCCGCCATGCTGTTGATTCATTCGATTGCGGAGAAGAGCCGCTGAATCGGTTCCTCATTCGCTTTGCCCTATCCAACCAACAAGCCAATGCCTCCCAGACCTATGTGGGGCTGGCCGATGACGACGTCATTGGCTTCTACACCTTGGTTGTTGGTGAGGTTCGCTATGACGATGCCCCCGAACGGCTGACCAAAGGGATCGCTCGGCATCCAGTGCCGATCATGCTGCTCGCCCGGTTAGGTGAGAGTGATGATTGGCAGGGAAAAGGTGTTGGGGCAGGGCTTCTGCGCGACGCCGTGCTACGCACCTTGCAAGCTGCCGACATTGCCGGCATTCGGGCATTGGCCGTACATGCCAAGGACGACAAAGCCCGCAGTTTTTATCAGCGCTTCGACTTCGTAGAGTCGCCGACCGACCCACTACACCTGTTCGCATTGATCAAGGATTTGAGGAGGCTGTAGCAAAGAGGTGGCTGCGGAAATCTGAACAGCCGGGATAAGTGGATTTTCCGTGCAACAGCGGCATGATGCTGCGAGCGAGGAGAAGACCATGGCAAGACGACCGCGCCGGAACCACAGCCCGGCATTCAAGGCGAAAGTGGCGGTGGCCGCGATCAAGGGCGAGAAGACCATGATCGAGCTGGCGCAGGAGTTCGACGTCCATCCGAACCAGATCAAGCAGTGGCGCGATCAGCGGCTTGAGGGGGCAACCGGGGTGTTCGGGGAAGCCCCGAAGGCCGAGGCGGAGCCGACCATCGATGTGAAGACCCTGCACGCGAAGATCGGAGAGCTGACGCTGGAAAATGATTTTTTGTCCGGCGCGCTCTGCAAGGCGGGGCTGTTGCCGAGCGCAAGAAAATGATCGATCCCACCGCCAAG
>NZ_JBHYDX010000005.1:0-190074 GCF_051860505.1 Pannonibacter sp.
TTTTTTTGCCCCCCCCCCCCCCCCCCCCCCCCCCCCCCCCCGCGGGGGAGGGGAGCGGAGAGGCTTCGACAAGGTAAAAAGTATCCGGGTACAGTCGTTCTTATCGAACAGGTGCCAGACTTCATATGCGAGAGTGCCCATCCCTGGTTCCGGACTGCGCCCTACGGCAAACACCGGCCGCTGTTTCGGGCAACTGAAGGGGCCTCGTCCTGTTGTTTTCCCAATTCTGGACGCCAGCGGGTTCCCCCGTCTGACGAAACGTCTTTGCCAAACTTGCAAGCATTGAAGCAAGCAGGAAGAAGCAATTCGATTCAAACTTGAATCAATTCCCCAAAGTAAATTTCAATATTGAAAACCATACATACTGGTTTACGCGTCGCGTTTACACATTTTCATATGGCCTCACCTATCTAATGAGAAACCTTTCCAAAGCATCTGGAGAGAAGGAGGCCAGAATGGCGGAAATCACGACCTATCGCACCGGCGCTCCTGCAGCGCTCGATGCCGAACGCAGTCTCGTCGAGCGGCGCAATGCGCGCCTCGATGAAATCAACCAGAACCGGTCGACCGCGCAGGCGGACGCCGTGCGCCAGCAGGCAGAGATCAAGGCCAACCGGGCCGAAGAACTGCAGCTGAACGCCGAACGCATCGACAACAAGGCCAGGAGCAACGGGCTCGGCGAGCGTGTCGATATTTCTATCTGACGACCGCTGACCAGCAGGCGCAGTTCCGCGCCTGCACCAGCCAGGGATGAAAGGACCAAGCCATGACCGCAATATCAGGTACAACCTCTGCGGATCTGTCGGCTTCCAGCCGGCGCAACGACCAGGTTGCACAGGCCGCCCAGGCGCGCGAGACCCAGGCCCAGGAGCGCAAAGAGCGGACAGAAACCGAACGCACCGCCGTGCCGCAGGACGCAGAGCGCCGCGAAGCCCGCAAGATCCCGGGCCTCGGCAATGCTGTCGACATCACGGCCTGATCCGGTCATCTGACCAGACAGATCGCCGCCGCGCTCAGCCCTTAGGCCGGGCGGCGGTGATCAGTGCCTTTGCATCGGGCGAAGCCCATTCAGCGGGACCGTACAGCGTCCCAAGCTCGCAGCCTTCCGCACTGACAAGCAAAGTCGTCGGCAGGCCGGTGGCCCGCGCCTTGGTCCTTAACTCGTTGAAGACCTTGTTCGTGGCGTCGGAATAATAGGCAAGGTTCGTCACGCCGATTTCCTCCAGGAAAGCCTTTGGCTTGTCCGGACCGCCGCGATCCAGGTTGACGGCGACGACCTCGAATTCGGCGCCGCCCAACTGTTTCTGCAGGTCATCGAGCGCCGGCATTTCCTTGCGGCACGGGGCACACCAGGTTGCCCAGAGATTGACCAGCAGCGTCTTGCCCTTCATGTCGCCAATCGAAACCTTCGATCCATTCGGCGCATCAAAGCTGAGATCTGCCAGTGAAAGCGGCTTCTGCGCCGGCAGGAAAGCCGCGACTTCGCCTGTTGCCAGGTCCTTGAGTGTCGCAGCGGTTTCGAGGCTTGCCTTGCAGCTTTCCCCGGCTGGCGAGTTGCCACCGGGCAGGCCAATCACGTATACCGCCCCGATGACGGCCAGAATGCCGGCAACACCGGCAAGCACGATGGGCCTGGCGGATCTTGCCCGCGGTTCGTTCGGCGTCGTCATGTTGTTTTCACCTGCCAACAGCACCTCGTCCGGGGGCGTCTACCAAGGGACAATCCAATGAGCAACCGCATGTGGGGCGGCCGGTTCGCCGAAGGCCCGGACGCAATCATGGAAGAGATCAACGCGTCCATCGGTTTCGACCAGAAGCTATATAGACAGGACATCGAGGGTTCCAAAGCCCATGTCCGCATGTTGGCAGCGCAACAGATCGTCGCGGGTGAGGATGCCGAGAAAATCGCTCACGGTCTCGACACGATCCTGTCAGAGATCGAGGCTGGAAAGTTCACCTTCTCCCGCGCCCTTGAAGACATCCACATGAACATCGAGGCGCGGCTTGCCGAGCTGATTGGCGCCCCGGCCGGACGCCTGCACACGGCCCGTTCGCGCAATGACCAGGTCGCGACCGATTTCCGGCTCTGGGTGCGTGACACGCTGGACACGCTGGATGGCCAGATCGCCGACCTGCTGGTGGCGCTCGCCGAAAAGGCCGAGCAGCACGCGGGCGACGTCATGCCGGGCTTTACCCATTTGCAATCGGCCCAGCCGGTGACCTTCGGCCATCACATGATGGCCTATGTCGAGATGTTTGCCCGCGATCGCAGCCGCTTTACCGATGCGCGCAAACGCATGAACGAATGCCCGCTCGGTTCGGCCGCGCTTGCCGGCACTTCATTTCCGATCGACCGGATGATGACGGCCAAGGCGCTCGGCTTTGACCGGCCGATGGCCAACTCGCTGGATGGCGTGTCGGATCGTGATTTCGTAATCGAGGCACTGGCTGCCGCATCGATCTGCTCGATGCACCTGTCCCGTTTTGCCGAGGAAATCGTGCTGTGGTGCTCGGCCCAGTTCGGCTTCATCAAGCTGTCGGACAAGTTCTCGACCGGCTCCTCGATCATGCCGCAAAAGAAGAACCCGGACGCCGCCGAACTGGTGCGCGCCAAGACGGGCCGTATCTATGGCGGCATGGTCGCGCTGCTCGTCATGATGAAAGGCCTGCCGCTCGCCTATTCCAAGGACATGCAGGAAGACAAGGAACAGGCCTTCGACGCCCTGCCCTCCCTGTCGCTGGCGCTGGCCGCCATGACCGGCATGGTGCGGGACATGGAACCGCAGGTGAAACGGTTGAAGAAATCGGCCGGTGCCGGCTATGCCACGGCGACCGATCTTGCCGACTGGCTGGTGCGCGTCCTCGGCATGCCGTTCCGCGATGCCCATCATGTCACGGGCAAGATCGTCGGCTATGCGGTGACCGAAGGCATCGACCTCGACAAGGTACCGCTTGCCGTGATGCAGGAGATCGAACCGCGCATCACGCGGGAGGTTTATGCCGTGCTGACCGTCGACAAGTCGGTCAAGAGCCGTACCAGCTACGGCGGCACCGCACCGGCCAATGTGCGCAAGCAAGCCCGCCGCTGGCTGAAGAGCCTCGGCAAGGCCTGATGGTGCTGCACCGCCCGGACAGCTCCGGGCGGTCAAGCTTGCACGGTTCGCGAGACAAGGCGCATCCGCCCTTGCCCGAAGCCGTAGGTCATGCGAGGAGTGAGCGGCATACTGAGGCAGTGCCGTGCCGCGAACAGGGGTTCAGCCGGAATGAAGTTCACTTCCCGTCATCGGGCCGTGCTGGCCCTCGGTCTGTGTATGGCGCTGGGGATTGCCGGATGCGGCCGCCGCGGGCCACTTGAAGCGCCCGGCGCTGCAACTGGTCCGGCGCCGCAACAGACCACAAGCGCATCGACGGCCATGCCGTCCGCAAGCGCGGCGACCGAGGCAAAGCCGATGACCGAACGGTTTATCCTCGACGCTCTCATCCAGTAATCGCGCTTCTCCAGGCGCCGCAGGTCAGGGTTTTTCGCCGTGCATCATTTTGCCTATAGAAACGGCATGCTTCATGCCGAGGACGTCGATGTGACCGAGATCGCCCGCGCGGTCGGTACGCCGTTCTATTGCTATTCCACCGCGACCCTGACCCGTCACTACAACGTGTTCTCGTCGGCCTTCGGCGATATTCCGGCGCTGGTCTGCTATGCGATGAAGGCCAACTCCAACCAGGCTGTCCTGACCACGCTGGCGCAACTCGGCGCCGGCATGGATGTCGTATCGGAGGGCGAGCTGCGCCGGGCGCGCGCCGCCGGGGTGCCGGGCGAACGCATCATGTTCTCCGGCGTCGGCAAGACGCGGGCCGAACAGGCGCTCGGCCTGTCTGAAGACATTCTCTGCTTCAATGTCGAATCCGAGCCGGAACTCATCCAGCTCTCCACTGTCGCCCAGTCGATGGGCAAGACGGCCCGCGTCTCGATCCGCATCAACCCGGATGTAGACGCCAAGACCCACGCCAAGATCTCGACCGGCAAGTCGGAAAACAAGTTCGGCATTCCGTGGAAGCGCGCCCGGGAAGTCTACGCCGAAGCGGCCAAGCTGCCGAACATCGAGGTGTCCGGCATCGACATGCATATCGGCTCGCAGATCACCGAGCTTGCCCCGTTTGACGCTGCATTCTCGCGCCTGGGCGACCTGATCCGCGACCTGCGCGCGGACGGCCATCACATCGAGCATGTCGATCTGGGTGGCGGTCTGGGCATTCCCTATGTCACCAACAACACCCCGCCGCCGCATCCAGACGCCTATGCCGAGGTGGTCAAGCATCATGTGCGCGAACTGGACTGCCGCATCATCTTCGAACCGGGCCGCCTGATTGCCGGCAACGCCGGGATTCTGGTGACCGAGGTGATCTATGTGAAGGAAGGCGAAGGCAAGACCTTCGTCATCGTCGATGCGGCGATGAATGACCTGATCCGTCCGACACTCTACGAGGCGCATCATGAGGTCGGTCCGGTGGTCGAAGCCGGGTTGGACACGCCGCGAATCATCGCTGATGTGGTTGGCCCGGTCTGCGAAACCGGCGACTATCTGGCCCTGTCCCGGGAAATTCCGGCCGTAGCTGCCGGCGATCTGATGGCAGTCTATTCGGCCGGAGCCTATGGCGCGGTGCAGGCCTCGACCTACAATACCCGCCGGCTGATCCCGGAAGTGCTTGTAAACGGCGCTGAATATGCCGTTGTCCGGTCACGTCCGAGCTACCAGGACATGATCGGTCTCGACCATGTGCCGGAGTGGCTCTCCAAAGCGTGACCGCCCGACGCGTCATTTGGTGGTTTCGACAGCTTGCCGGATCAGGCTTCATGCCTCACCCTAAGTCCGGGCTGGACTGGCGGTTCGCGGAGGCATGAAGCTTGGCGCAGACAGACAGGGCGGCAACGGCCGCTGATGAAGTGCCCGGCAAGGCCGAGGCGGAACGTCGCTTGAGAACTGTTCTCGGGCGCAGTCGCCTCGCGCTGTTGTGGGAGCGGCTTTGGCCTGAACTGTATCAACCCCTGATCCTTGCGGCGCTGTTCGTCGGCGTGTCCTGGCTTGGCCTCTGGCTGTTGCTGCCGGGCTGGGCGCGACTTGCCGGTGTTGTGGCTTTTGCAATCGCATTTCTGGTCAGCCTGCGCGGCCTTGCGAGGGTTCGCCTGCCCTCGGCTGCGGAAACCTTGCACCGGGTTGAGCTTGCCAGCGGACATGACCATCGCCCCCTGACCGCACTGACTGATGATCTTCCGGCCCCGTCTTCGGATCCGGTGACACTCGCCCTGTGGCAGCTGCACAAGCAGCGCATGGCCGAAGCGCTGCGCAATCTGCGCGCCGGCTTTGCCCATCCCAAGGCCTTCCGCCGCGACCCTTATGCGCTGCGGGTCGTCGCTTTCCTCAGCCTGATCGTCGGCGCTGCCGTTGCCTCGGGTGACCGGATGGACCGGCTTGCCTCGGCGTTTCGGGCACCACTGCAGACGATTGAAATTGCCACCCGGCTCGATGTCTGGGTGACACCGCCGCTCTATACCGGCCGGCCACCGGTCTATCTCACCGGCGAAACGGCGGTCCTGCGCGACCCTCTGGCCCCGATCCGCGTGCCGGCGGGCAGTGAACTGATCATCCGGGCCCAGGGCCATACCGGCTTCACCGTAACCGCGCCGGTCGCCAAACCAGCGACAGACGAAACGGCTGGTGACACGGCAGCGACAGCGGTCCCTCCGGACGGGATTTTCGAGACGCGGCTGGTCCTCTCAGAAACCGGCCCCGTCGACCTGGCCACGGATGGCGGCAAGATCGCCGGCTGGCTGTTCGAGGTGGAGCCGGACGCTCCCCCCACCATTCGCCTGCTGGATGACCCCGAGACCCAGCTCAGCGGCGCGCTGAAACTCAGCTACCTGGCCATGGACGACTACCGCGTCCTGTCGGCGGAAGCTGCCATTGCCCCGGCACCGAAGCCGGAGGGCGAAGGCTCCGCCACCCCCCGCCCGCTGGTCGAGGCACCGCAATTTCCCCTGGCCCTGCCGCCGCGCAGTGCCGCGACGCAGAACGCCGAGACCATCCGCGACCTGACCTCGCATCCCTGGGCAGGATCACTGGTGGACCTGACCCTGATTGCACGCGACGAAGCCGGCCAGACCGGGCAGTCCACGCCGCATCGCTTCACGCTGCCGCAACGGAATTTTTCCAAGCCGCTCGCCCGGGCTGTGGTCGAACAACGCCGCGAACTGGCGCTTGACGCCAACTCCCATTCCCGCGTCATCAATGCCTTTGATGTGCTGCTGCTGGCCCCCGATGTGTTCGAGGTGCGGCCGAAAGCACATCTCGGCCTGACATTCGCCTATCGCAACCTGGTCGCGGCCCGGACAGACGAAGATCTTCTCACATTGCTGCCACTGCTCTGGGATCTGGCGCTGACCATCGAGGATGGTGACCTGTCTCTGGCGGAACGCGCCCTGCGCGAGGCGCAGGAGAACCTGCGCAAGGCACTGGAGGAAGGAGCGTCAGACGAGGAGATTGCCCGGCTGACGGACGAGTTGCGCAAGGCATTGCAGGACTACATGCAGGCGCTGGCCGAACAGTTGCGCCAGAACCCGCAGGCGATGCAGCCCTTCAATCCCAACCAGCAGACCATGCGGCCGCAGGATCTGGAAGACATGCTGAAGCGCATCGAGGAACTGGCCAAGACCGGATCCCGCGATGCCGCGCGCGAGCTGCTGGCCCAGATGCAGCGCATGCTGGAAAACCTCCAGACCGGCCGGCCGCAGATGGCACCGGATGGCCTGACCAGCGAAATGATGGAGATGCTCAATCAGCTCGGCGAAATGATCCAGCGGCAACAGGAGTTGATGGACGAGACCAATCGCCTCAACCGGGATCAACGCCAGCAGCAGCAGGGTCAGCAAGGCCAGCAGGGTCAGCCTGGTCAACCCGGAGACCAAGGGCAGCCGGGTGAAGGCGGCCAGCAGCCGATGACCGCCGAACAGCTGCGCGAGCTGCTCGACCAGTTGGCAGAGGGACAGGGCAATCTGGCGCAACGGCTGCAGCAGCTGATGGAACAGATGGGCCGCAACGGCCTTGGCGAGAATGACGGTCTCGGAGAGGCCGGAGATGCCATGGGGCAGGCGCAGCAATCGCTGGGCCAGGGCGAAGGCGAGCAGGCAGCCGGCCAGCAGGGCAATGCGCTTGATGCCTTGCGCCGTGGAGCACAGCAGCTTGGCGAGCAGATGATGGGCGAAGGCGAAGGCCCCGGCATGGCCCAGCGCTCACCGCTGAACGAGGATCCCCTCGGTCGCCCGCGCCGCACCGAAGGGCCTGACCTGGGCAGCCAGGTGAAGGTTCCCGACGAGATCGACGTCCAGCGGGCCCGCCGGATCATCGAGGAACTGCGTCGCCGCTTCTCCGATCCTGGACGGCCGCGACTCGAACTGGATTATCTTGAACGGCTCCTGAAGAACTACTGAACCCGCAATGGCCCCATCGAAAACGAAAAAGGCGCGGAACACCGCGCCTTTTTCTTCGTTCAGATCGATGCCTGCCTCAGGCAGACAGGCGCTTGGGTTCGCGAACGGTGCCGGTCAGGGCATCGCGCACGGCCTGACGAATATCGGCCAGGGAGAACGGCTTGGTCACCACATCATGCACCAGCGCATCGAGGCCATTGGCCCGTTCACGCTGGTCGGCAAAGCCGGTCATCAGCAGGATCGGCAGGCTCGGCCAGTCGCGCGCGGTGGCGAGCGCCAGGGCAATGCCATCCATCACCGGCATCTTGATGTCGGAGAGCAGGAGATCAAAACGGCCAGCTTCGCGGGTCAGCACCTCAAGTGCCTCGCCGCCATCTTCTGCCGCCTGAACTTCGTGTCCATCGAGCTCGAGCGCCCGTTTCACGAATGTGCGGACAGCTTCGTCATCCTCGGTCAGAAGAATGCGGGCCATGCTCACCCTCCCGTAGCCTTGTCCGGCCGTGGCTCATCGTCCACGACCACATAACCGATATAGGGCAACTGCCGCCAGGCGTGGCCCATGTCCATGCCGAATCCCACAACGAACTTGTCCGGACAGACGAACCCAACGTAGTCGGCTTCGATCGTGGCCTTTCTGTGCTCGGGCTTGTCGAGCAGGGCGGCAATCTTCACCGACCTGGCGCCCCGCGACAGCAGCCGTTCCTTGGCAAAGGACAGCGTGCGACCGGATTCAAGAATGTCGTCGACCAGAACAATGTCACGTCCGCCGACGTCGCTTTCAACATCGCGCAGCACCTTGAGCTCGGTGCTCGTCGTGCCCGCGCCATAGCTGGACAGGTGCATGAACTCCATCTCGAGCTGTTGCCCGACCCGGTGCAGGGCGCGCACGAGATCGGCTGCAAAGATGAAGCTGCCCTTCAGGACCGCGACGACGAGCAGGCGATGCGGGGCATCCGCCGCAATTTCCTGCGCCAGGGTGCTAACGCGGTCCGCGATCTGCGCTTCGTCGAAAAGGGTGTTGATCTGTGGCGTCATTGGCTCTGAAGTGTTGCCTGTCTTCTGGTCCGGTCGATGAACCGGACCTGGATGTCGGCGGCGGTCTCCGGAGGATCCGCCAACCGGGTGCGAAACCGGGTGCTGGCCAGGGGCTCGAGCGCGACCGCCCTTGGCTCCAGGGTCCAGGCGTAAATCTCCTGCTGGTCCTCACCGCGCAGCGCAAGGCGCACGGCGGGCACGGCAACAGGGCTGTTGCTGATGTTCTGGATGGTGCCTTCCACCACCAGGACTGCAGCGCCCCCTTCAATTTCCCGGAAGGTCCTCAAATCACGGAACTCGAGCCCGCGCAAGTTCACCTTGTATCCGATGAGCTCAAAAAGACTGGCAAGGTCCGGTGCCTGCCGCACAACCGCCGTGCGGTTGAGGAACAGCCAGGCACCGATGCCCAGCGACAGAAGCAGGATCATCAGGCCGCCAGCGCGGCGCAGTGTCTGGGCGTTGACGTAGCGGCGGAGCTTCGACCAGTCGCGCCGTTTTCGCATCTTGTTCGGGTTGACCTTGATCTTCTTCCGCTTGGCGAGGGACTCGATATCCACGGTGCGTTTGCCGTCGTCCGTATCATCGTTCCCGTCATCGCCTGCAGCATTTGCAGAGCCGGATCCGCCAGAACCCTTGAAGCTGCCAGACGGCGTCTCGTTCTCTGATGCTTTTTCGGTTGCGAAAGGATCATCTCCGTCCTCGATGGCGTCTTCAGCCATCGCCGCAGCCTCGGCCTCTTCCCTGGCACGGGCCGCAGCCCTGGTGCGTTCGTCCGTTTCCTTTTCCTGGTCAGACCAGGCATCAGGATCCTCAGCGTCCTCGTCCATGGCGCTGGCCCAGTCGTCGTCCTTCGGCTTTTCGGCCTTCTTGGGGTCAAGGCCCCAGTCGTCCTCGTCGATATCCTCCTCATCCGATGCCTTCGCGGCCACGGCGGCCTTGGCATCCGCCTTTGCACGGGCGGCAGCGGCCTTTGGGTCCACGGCAGGCTTCGCCTCGACCAGGGTTTCCTTGCGCGGACTGATGAACCAGCGGTTGCCGCAGCGGGCGCATTTCACGCTCCGCCCTTCGGTGCCAACCAGCTCCGCCTTGATTTCGTAGGAGGTATCGCAATCCGGACAGGTGATCTTCATGGGACGATTGCTCTCGCTCCACGGTCTGTGCACCGCTTCGGGTGCGGATGATACCAGTCCGGCGTTGTTTTGCGGGGATCAAAGGTCGCGCGCAAATCCCCAGTCTGGTTAAGAGGACATTCATATGTTTAATGAAGCGTTAACAAGGTGGGGGTAGGGTAACCGCCGTCCACGGAGGTTTTGCGTGATCCGTTTCGAGAATGTCGGGCTGCGATACGGCATGGGACCGGAGATCCTGCGCGATGTCACCTTCAACATCGAGCGGCAATCGTTCCAGTTCCTCACCGGCCCGTCCGGGGCCGGCAAGACCAGCCTGATCCGCCTTCTTTTCATGTCCCTGCGCCCGACGCGCGGGCTGATCCATGTCTTCAACCGCGACATGGCCACGATCAACAAGAAGGAACTGCCGGAACTACGCCGCCGGGTTGGCGTCGTGTTCCAGGACTTCCGCCTGCTTGACCACCTGACGACCTATGAGAACGTTGCCTTGCCCTTGCGGGTTCTCGGCAAGGAAGAGAGCGAGTACCGGGCCGACGTGGTCGAGTTGCTGAAATGGGTGGGGCTCGGCGAGCGCATGCATGTGCTGCCACCGGTCCTGTCGGGCGGAGAAAAGCAACGCGCCGCGATCGCGCGGGCCCTGATTACCCGGCCGGACCTGTTGCTGGCGGACGAACCGACCGGTAACGTAGATCCGCCACTGGCGCGAAGGCTGCTGCGCCTGTTCATCGAGCTGAACCGGCTCGGAACCTCGGTTGTGATTGCCACCCACGACATCACCCTGCTGGAACAGGTCGAGGCACGCCGGATGGTGCTGGCAGATGGCCGGCTCAGCGTGTTTGACTGAAGCCGGTGAAAGCGGACCCCGAGCCCATGGCCCCGAAGACCCCGAAGCGACCGCCAGATGACGGGCAGGAGACTGGATCACAGAACCAGAACGGATCATCGCGCGCGCCGGCGGTCGAGTTGGGCACAAACCGGGCTGCCGGTGCGCCGGGAAAAGCCAAACCGAAAGCCCCTGCCAGGACCCCGTCGTCGCCTGGCAAGTCCGCAGGGTCCGGCAAGATGGCCGGAGCGGCCAGGGCCGCCGGTGACTTTGCCTCGCGCATGAGTCTTCCCAAACCGCGTCTGCCTCAACGCCTGAAACGGACAGCCAATGCCTCTGGCGAGGAACGCCTGCGCCCCAACGCACCTATTGTTCCGCCGCAATCGGTTGCCGGGCGTGCGCTGACGCTGGTGGTGGCAATCATGAGCTACCTTGCCTGCCTGACGGTTGGCTCGGTCTCGGTGGTCTGGGACGCGGCACAGGACTGGAGCAATGACCTGGTTCGCGAGGTGACGATCCAGATCCGCCCGGCAGACGGCGTCGACATGCTGCGCCAGATCGACAGCGCGGTGACCATCACGCAGCGGTTCCAGGGCGTCGGCACCGTCCGCGCCCTTTCGGACGACGAAACCAAAGCCCTGCTGCAACCCTGGCTCGGGTCCGGGCTGGACCTTGATACCTTGCCCGTTCCCCGTCTGGTGCAGGTGATGGTGGATGATCCGTCAGCGCTGGATTTGCCCGCGCTGAAGCAACGCATCGAACAGGAGGTAACCGGCGCCAGCCTCGATGACCACTCGGTCTGGACTTCGCGCCTGGCCGCCATGGCCGGGGCCGTTGTCGCCGGCGGCTTCGGCATTCTCGCCCTGGTGCTGTTCTCCATGGTGCTGAGCGTGGTCTTTGCCACCCGCGCTGCCGTCGCCAGCAACCGCGATGTCGTATCGGTTCTGCATTTCGTTGGCGCAGAGGACAGCTTCATCGCCCGCGAGTTCCAGCGGCATTTTCTGGTGCTCGGCCTGCGCGGCGGGATTTCCGGCGGCGTTTTCGCCTGCCTCTGTTTTCTGCTTCTGGAAATGTTCACCCGGCAAACAACAGGGCTTGCCGGCTCGGACCAGATGTCGGCGCTGTTCGGCCCGGTCGCGGTCAGCACGCCCGGTTATCTCGGCGTCATCGGGATCGTGTTTCTTGTGGCGGTGCTGACTGCACTCACCTCGGGTCTTGCAGTAAAGTCCCAGCTGGCCCGGATCGACTGACAAAGCGCCGCGCCCCAAATTCAGCCGAATCGGATAGTATCTGCAAGGAATGACGCTTGTGACCAACGATCAGCGGCCAGACGCCGATCCGCAGTCCTACCCGCAGGCCCCGGAGGCCGGGACAGGACACGGGGTATCTGCGTCTTCCCGACGTATCGGCGCAGGCGGGGAACCCGCGCGCCGGTTCCGGAAGCGCTGGTGGATTGCCGGCTGCCTCGTGAGCGCCGCCGGGATCTGGCTGATCGCCGCCTTTCTCTCCTTTACCGCTGAGGTTTCGCGCATGCGTCCGCCGCAGGATCCGCGCGCCGATGCGATTGTCGTCCTGACCGGCGGACAGGAGCGGATCGAAAAGGCCGTGGCGCTTCTGGGCGAGCAACGGGCGCAGCGTCTGCTGATTTCCGGTGTCTATCCCGGCACCACAGCGCGCCAGATCAGCGCCCGCACCGCCACGGACAAGGACCTGTTTGCCTGCTGCGTTGATCTTGACCGCAAAGCGTTGAACACCATCGGCAACGCCAACGAAACAACCCTATGGGCCAGGGAACATGGCTTCAGTTCGCTGATGCTGGTCACCAGCGCCTATCACATGCCGCGTGCGACCATGGAACTGTCGGCCGCCATGCCGGAATTGCAGCTTGTCGCCTATCCGGTGGTGGCGGAGGAACTGCAGCTGGAGGACTGGTATCTGCGGCCGCAGACAATCCGCCTTCTCTTGCGGGAGTTTGTGAAGTATACCCTCGCGCGGGCCCGGGTCAGCACCATCGGTCTGCCGGACGGAGACTAGTCTCCGGTTTCGTCACCCCCGAAAACAGCCCGGACCGCAGTCCCTCCAATCGGCCGGCTTCCAAGACTCATGCTGTTCCTGCGCTCGCTGCTTTTCCAGATCGCCTTCTATCTGGGCACGCTCATCATGATGGTCGTGTTCGCGCCCTTTGTTTTTCTGACGCCGCGTCGCTGGGCCTGGGTCGTGGTGCCGTTCTGGGCCAAGGCACACTTGTTCTTCCTGCGCTGGATTGCCGGCGTCCGGTTCGAAGTCCGGGGGCTTGAGAACATCCCGCAAGGCGGCTTCATCGTTGCGTCCAAGCACCAGTCGGTGTGGGAAACCTTCGCCCTGATCCCGTATTTTCCCGATCCGACCTACATCCTGAAGCGGGAACTGCGCTGGATCCCGATCTTCGGCTGGTACACCGCCAAGATGAAGCAAATCCCGATCAATCGGGGCAAGCGGGCAGCAGCCCTTGCGGCGATGATGGAAGCAGCCAAGGAAGCGATCAGCGACGGGCGACAGATTCTGATCTTTCCCGAAGGCACCCGCCGCGCTGCCGGCGTAGAGCCCGGTTACAAGTTCGGGATCTCGCATCTTTATCGCGAACTGGATTGCCCGGTTCTGCCGGTTGCCCTCAACGCCGGGCTGTTCTGGCCGCGGCAAAGCTTCTTCATCTATCCAGGCACCGTCATCATGGAATTCCTGCCGCCGATTGAAGCTGGTTTGCCGGCAGACGTGTTTTTCGGCCAGCTCGTCGACACCATCGAGACCGCATCCGACCGGCTGATCGAGGAAGCCCGGCAGGCGCCGTCTCCCTCTCCCGTACTGCGGAATATCAGCCCGCGAACAAAGGCCTGACGGCGTCTGTCAGCCCTTGAGCCGGTCCGCCAGCCACGACACCCGGACGTCATGAATGCCCAGTTCGCCAAGATGGCTGGCGGTGTTCAACACATATTCGGGGTTGGCTCCGGACTGGCCGACAGCCCCCCGCACCAGCTCCAGCTGGTGGTCCAGCGGCAGCATTCCGGCATATTGCGGATGCGAGCGGTTGACCACATAGGTCACAGCCGTCGTCGTGCTGCCATCGGCAAAGGCAATCCGGCGATGGGCTTCGAGATAGACCATGGTCACCTGTTCGCGCTCGCGCAGGTAAGCGATGGTCGCCTCGGCCCGCTCGGCCTTCACGCGGAACGCCATGCCCCGGCAGGCTCCGCCACGATCAAGGCCAAACACCAGTCCGGGACGTTCCTGCGTGCCCCGGTGCACCCAGGAATAGACGCAAAGCGAGCGGTGCGCGCCGCGCAGAAGCGCGGGACGCTTGTCCTCGAACTCAAAACCCGGCTTCCACATCAAGGAGCCGTAGCCAAACACCCACAAATCGCCCATATCGGTCATGAAACTCTGCTTCGGCGGATATGCCGGCAATAGCAATGGCGCGGCGAACTTTCAATCGCTGCAGGGAACCGACCCGCGCGGACGAGGACATGAATGACACGTGAGAAGACCCCGGCAGGAACTCCCTTGCCGAAGCGGAGGAACCGGAAATACGCCTATCTCGCAACGGCCGTTGCCGTGGTCATCGGAGGCTGGAGTGCAGCCTGGTACACGGCGCGCAGCTATGTTGACGCCGAGATCAACAAGGCCATGGAACTGGCAGCGCAGGGTGGCGCGGAGCTGGCCTGTTTCGAGCGGGAGCTTGGCGGCTTTCCCTTCCGCTTCGAACTGAGATGCAAGGATTTCGTCCTGCGCGATCCGTTCGGCGGGTTCTTTTCGGTCGCGACCCTGCGCGCCGTCGCACTGGTCTACAATCCGATGCATGTGATCATCGAGGCGGACAGCCCGATGGCGGCCTTCCGCTCCGGTGATTCGCCCATCCAGGAGGCGACCTGGGGCTCGTTCCGCGCAAGCGTTCGTTTCACCACGCAAGGGCTGACCAAGCTTGATGCGGTGATCGAGACGCCGCGCTTCTTCTCGTCCGACAACCCGGCCCAGGGCGAAGTGACGATGGCCACCGCCGAGCTGCATCTGCGGCCGGCGCCCGAACAGCCGACGGACCTCGATGTCGCCCTGTCCTTTACCGGCCTCAAGACAGGCGATCCGACCCATCCCGGTACGGACGGCTTGCTGGTCGGCACGGTGTCGGGTGCCGCTCCATTGCTGACGGGGACGATCCCGCTCGGTCTGTTCGCCGCAACAGACGGCGTGCCGGCCATCGCGCTGTCGCAGCTGCGGCTTGCCTCGGGTGAAGCGTCGCTGAGCACGTCCGGCACGTTGAAACTGCCGAGCGACGGGTATCTGACGGGCGAATTCCCGCTTGTCGCGATCCAGCCGGAGCAATCCGGTCAGGTGATCGCACCGCTGTTCCCGCCGGCCACACCCTTCCCGGAAGCCCTGCAGGGGGCTTTGGTCAGTTTTGGCAAGAAGACCGAGCACGACGGCAAGCCGGCCATTGATGCGACTTTGACGCTCTCTGGGGGAACAGCCCGGATCGGCATGTTGCCGGTAGCCCAGATGCAGTCGCTCTACGGCGACCAGTAAAACGGGGATCTATCGGCCGGGACGATCAGTCGTCCCGGCTGCCGCGCAGGGATGCAGCATCTGCGATGTCGCTCAGCTCCTGCATCTTGTCGCCAATGGGAGCAAGGGCGGTGACCGTCGCTTGAAAACGGGCGGCATGGACCTCGAACAAGCGCCTGGCGAGTTCCGGGAATTCCTGGATCATGCGCTTGAACAGCGCCCGGCGGATGCGGATGACACGCACCGGTCCGATACAGACGGCCCGGGCCGGACGGCGGGTCTCCACCAGCATCGCGGTTTCCCCCAGCAGGACACCGGGGCCGACGCTTTCGACTTCCTTGAACCCGTGCGGCCCGCGCACCTGCAGGCTGACATTGCCCTTGGCAATGACGATGCCACTGTCGGCCCGCTCGCCCTCGTCAAAGAGGAAGGAACCGGAGATCATGTCCATCGCTTCGGCGCTGAAGGCAAGCAGGCGCAACTGGTCGTCGGAGAAATCCGACAACATGGGGATCTGGCGCAGAATCGCGATGTCCTGAATGAGGCTCATGGCTCAAGTGTTAAGCCGCAAACCCCTCAGGGCACAAGCTTGTATCCACCGGCTTCTGTCACCAGAAGCTCTGCATTGGAGGGGTCGCGCTCGATTTTCTGCCTCAGGCGGTAGATATGGGTCTCCAGCGTGTGCGTTGTGACCCCCGAATTGTAGCCCCAGACCTCGTGCAGCAGCACATCGCGGGTCACCGGCTTCTCGCCGGCCCGGTAGAGATACTTCAGGATCGAGGTCTCTTTTTCGGTCAGCCGCACCTTGGCGCCGCGCTCGTCGAGCATCAGTTTTGCCGCCGGTCGGAAAGAGAACCGGCCAATCGCAAAGACGGCGTCCTCGCTCTGTTCATGCTGGCGCAAATGTGCGCGCACGCGGGCCAGCAGCACCGCGAACTTGAACGGCTTGGTGACATAGTCATTGGCACCGGCCTCAAGGCCGAGGATTGTGTCGCTGTCCGTGTCGTGCCCGGTCAGCATGATCACCGGCGACTTGAATCCGGCCTTGCGCAACAACTTCACCGCCTCGCGGCCGTCGATATCGGGCAGGCCGACGTCCATCAGCAGCATGTCGACATGCTCGGACTTGGCCTTGGCAATTCCAGAAGCCGCCGTGTCTGCCTGAAGGGTCGTAAATTCATCATACAGCGAGAGTTGCTCGACCAAAGCTTCGCGCAGGTCCTTGTCGTCATCGACGATCAGCAGGGTACGGGCAGTCATGTCCTTGTCCTCGCCTGTTTTTTTCCGCCTCACTCATATAGGCCGGCTTGCAGCACATTGCAGTCTTACGCAATGTTGCGCGAGAAAAAACGATCACCGGCGAGAGGGCACCTTGTCAAATCTGCTTCACGGTCCGGTTATCCAGGGGCGAAATCCGCATGACAGAGACACGCAGCCGGCCTGCAGGCGGGCGGCATCAGGTGCTGCAGGTCCGGGCAAGGCCAGGGCAGCGCAGCCTGGGCACGGTGCAGCTTGGCCAACTGGTGTTTCCCTGCGCCCTTGGCCGCGGCGGCATCACGCGCCGCAAGCGCGAAGGCGACGGAGCAACACCGGCAGGCCGGTTCGAGGTGCTGGACGTCTATTTCCGCGCCGATCGTGGGCGGCGGCCGAAGACGGGGCTTCCCGTTGCTGCACTTCACCCGGACGATGGCTGGTGCGACGAACCGGACCATCCACGCTACAACCGGCCGGTCCCCCTGCCCTTTTCGGCGAGCCACGAGGCCATGTGGCGCCAGGATCGGCTCTACGACATTATCGTGGTACTGGACTGCAATCTTCATCCGGCGGTGCGCGGACGTGGCAGCGCGATCTTTTTCCACATCGCGCGGGAGGATTGGCGCCCGACGCTTGGCTGTGTCGCGGTCAGCCCGCAGCACATGCGACAGATCCTGGCGCAGCTCCGGCCCGGTGCGGTCATGGAGATCTTGTGAAAACGCTGTAGTGTGAGCAGCAGAGCCGTTCAGGGTTCAAGGAGACCGCGATGCGCTGGAAAGGCCGTCAGGAAAGCAGCAATGTGGATGACCGGCGTGGGTCGGGCGGTGGCGGCTTTCGCGCGCCACGCCGGGGCGTCAAGGCCGGTGGCGGTCTCGGCATCGGCGGCATTGTCGTTGTGCTGCTGATTTCCTGGGTCACCGGCATCAGTCCGCTCGAGTTGCTGGGCACGATGGACGGCGGGACGCAATCCGTCGAAACGCGCCAGACGTCGGGGCCCCGACCGGCCGCAGAGGATGAACTCGCCAGCTTTGTATCTGTAGTGCTCGCCGATACCGAGACCACCTGGACCCAGCTGATGCAGGCGGAGGGGCGAGACTACCCCGAGCCAAGGCTTGTCCTGTTCACCGACTATGTCCCCTCGGCCTGCGGCCAGGCGAGTTCGGCCACCGGTCCGTTCTATTGCGGCGCTGACCAGCAGATCTACATCGACCTGTCGTTTTACCGCCAGCTGTCGCAGGAGCTTGGTGCGCCGGGGGATTTTGCCCAGGCCTACGTGCTGGCGCATGAGGTCGGGCATCACGTCCAGAACGTGCTCGGCATCCTGCCGGAATACCAGCGCGTACGGCGCTCCCTCAGCAAGGCAGATGCCAATGCTCTTTCCGTGCGGGTGGAACTGCAGGCCGATTGCCTTGCCGGTGTCTGGGCCCATCACGCCGCCCGGCAGCAGGGCTTTGTCGAGGATGGCGACATCGAGGAAGCGCTCAACGCGGCCTCCCGCATTGGCGATGACACGCTGCAGCGCCAGGCCCAGGGCTATGTGGTTCCCGAGAGCTTCAACCATGGCACGTCGGACCAGCGTGCCCGGTGGTTCCGCGAAGGCTTCCGCTCCGGCGAGATGGGCAGCTGCGACACGTTCAACGCCCGCCGCCTGTGAGGACATGATGCGAAGCCGGACCGGCTGAAACCATATGCAAGGGTGACAGCTGGTATTTCGGCAGCTTTTCCGCCATATAGAGCATATAGGGGCGTCACCCAGCCCCGGTTTTCCCCCTGCCTCTCTCGGACCCGACATGCGCAGATCGTTTTTGAAGATGAATGGCCTTGGCAATGACTTCGTCGTGTGGGACGCCCGCACGGAGAAACTTGCCCTGACGCCGGACGTCATCGCTGCGCTCGGCAACCGGGAGACCGGCATCGGCTTTGACCAGATGATCACGGTCGAACGCT
The DNA here is from genome assembly GCF_051860505.1 of Pannonibacter sp. Taxonomy (NCBI): domain Bacteria; kingdom Pseudomonadati; phylum Pseudomonadota; class Alphaproteobacteria; order Hyphomicrobiales; family Stappiaceae; genus Pannonibacter; species Pannonibacter sp. The sequence goes on from NZ_JBHYDX010000005.1 coordinate 18,206, forward strand.
CGCCATCGGGCGCCGACGCCTTCATGCGCATCCACAACTGCGACGGCAGCGAGGTCTCCGCCTGCGGCAACGCGACGCGCTGCATCGGCCGCCTGCTCATGGAGGAGACAGAGAGGGACGCCGTGTCCATCGAGACCCGCGCCGGTCTGCTGATCGCCCGCAAGGCCGAGGCACCGCTCAGCGTCACCGTCGACATGGGCAAGCCGCGCTTCGCCTGGAACGAGATCCCGCTGGCGGAAGAGTTTGCCGACACCCGTGCGATCGAGCTGCAGATCGGCCCCATAGACGCGCCGATCCTGCACACGCCGGCTGCCGTGAGCATGGGCAATCCGCATGCGATCTTCTGGGTCAAGGATGTCGATGCCTATGATCTCGGCCGCATCGGGCCGCTGCTCGAACACCATCCGATCTTCCCGGAAGCCGCGAATATCTCGCTCGCCCATATCTTTGCCCCGAACCAGATCCGCGTGCGGGTCTGGGAACGTGGAGCGGGCCTCACGCGGGCCTGCGGCACCGCCGCCTGTGCCGTGGCCGTGGCTGCGGCGCGCGATCGTCGCGCCGGCCGCAGCTCGGTCATTCACCTGCCGGGCGGCGCCATCTCGATCACCTGGCGCGAGAGCGACGACCACGTCCTGATGACCGGCGCCACCGAAGTCGAATTCGAGGGCGAAGTTGATTTCGACAGCCTCACCTTCGTCAAGACCGGACCGGGCGACGCGGACCTGCAGGCAGCCTCGCTGGAGGTTGCCCGGTGAGCATCGACGTTGTGACCTTCGGTTGCCGGCTCAATTCCTATGAGTCCGAAGTGATGAAGCGCGAGGCGGAGGCCGCCGGCCTCAAGGACGCGATCCTGATCAACACCTGTGCCGTTACGTCGGAAGCCGTGCGCCAGGCACGTCAGGCCGTGCGCAAGGCCCGCCGCGACAATCCGGGCGCCAAGATCATCGTCACCGGCTGCGCCGCCCAGACCGAGACCTCGAAATTCTCCGAAATGCCGGAGGTCGATCTCGTCCTCGGCAATTCGGAAAAGCTGGAGCGCGCCTCCTATGGCCGCGTGGCACAGTTCGGGCTGGATGCCAGCGAAAAGGTCCGCGTCAACGACATCATGAGCGTGCGCGAGACCGCCAGCCATCTCATCGACGGACTGGAAGGCCGCGCCCGCGCCTTCGTCCAGGTGCAGAACGGCTGCGACCACCGCTGCACTTTCTGCATCATCCCCTTCGGCCGCGGCAATTCCCGCTCGGTGCCGATGGGCGTCGTGGTCGATCAGGTCCGCCGGCTGGTGGAGAATGGCTACAACGAGATCGTCGTCACCGGCGTCGACATCACCTCCTATGGCTCCGACCTGCCCGGCACCCCGAAGCTCGGCACGCTGGTCGCCAAGATCCTCAAGCTGGTGCCGGAGCTGAAGCGCCTGCGCCTGTCCTCCATCGATTCCATCGAGGCCGATCCGGAGCTAATGCGGGTCATTGCCGAGGACGAACGGCTGATGCCGCATTTCCACCTGTCGCTGCAGGCCGGTGACGACATGATCCTGAAGCGCATGAAGCGGCGGCACCTGCGCGCCGACAGCATCCGCTTTTGCGATGAGGTCCGCGCCATGCGGCCGGATGTGGTCTTCGGCGCCGACATCATCGCCGGCTTCCCGACCGAGACGGAAGAGATGTTCGCCAACACGCTGGCGATCGTCGACGAATGCGGCCTGACGCATCTGCACGTCTTCCCCTTCTCCCCGCGCCCGGGCACACCGGCCGCGCGCATGCCGCAGCTGGAAAAGGCTCTGGTCAAGGAGCGCGCAGCGCGCCTGCGCGCCAAGGGAGAGATCGTGCTGGCCGCGCATCTGGGCGCCGAGGTAGGTCGTCTGCGTCCGATCCTGATGGAGCGCGAAGGCCTTGGCCGCACTGAACAATTCACCCAGGTCGAGGTGGAGGGCGGCGAAGCCGGCCAGATCCTTCAGACCCGGATCACCGGACACACCGGCCGCCATCTTCTCGGCGCGCTCGTCTCCCAGGCTGCCTGAGACCTGAAGGCCGCGGGACCCGACACCAATACGCAGGACGCGACACGATGAGCGAGAAGAAGCGCGGGTTTTTCGGCCGCCTGTTCGGTGGCAAGGACGCGGACGAGGCGCAGATCGAGCAGGGTACGGAGGCTTTGGCCACGGATCTGGAAGCGATCAGCGAACCGGACTCCCGCCCGGAATCCCTGCCAGAACCGCTGCCCGACGTCACGGAGCCGACCGAGCAGAGCGAACCTTCGCCGATTGAGGTGGAGCCCGACGCGCCGATTGTGGAACCCGCCGAGGTTCCCGTTCCGGCCCCTGTGGCCGAAACGCTCCAGCCAACGGAAAAGCTCAGCTGGTTCCAGCGTCTGCGCCGTGGCCTTTCCCGCTCATCCTCCGCGCTGACCGAGGGCATTGCCTCGATCTTCACGAAGCGCAAGCTCGACCAGTCGATGCTGGACGAGCTGGAAGACATCCTATTGCAGGCCGATCTCGGGCTCGATACTGCCAGCTCGATCACCGAGCGGCTGGGGTCGGGGCGCTTCGACAAGGAGATCTCGCCGGAGGAAGTGCGCGCCATCCTTGCCGACGAAGTCGAGAAAGTGCTGGTCCCGGTGGCCAAGCCGCTGGATCTCGACAGGGGCATCCGGCCGCATGTGGTGCTGATGGTTGGCGTCAACGGCACCGGCAAGACCACCACCATCGGCAAGCTCGCCTCGCGCCTTGCCGCCGAGGGCAAGACGGTGATGCTGGCAGCCGGCGATACATTCCGCGCCGCTGCTGTCGAACAGCTGAAGATCTGGGGCAGTCGCACCGGCTCGGAGGTCGTTGCCCGGGACGCCGGAGCCGACGCGGCCGGGCTCGCCTTTGACGCCATGCAAGCGGCCAAGGACAAGAATGTCGACGTGCTGCTGATCGACACCGCCGGCCGGCTTCAGAACAAGGCCGAGCTGATGGCGGAGCTGGAAAAGGTCATCCGCGTCATCCGCAAGGTCGACCCGACCGCGCCGCATGACGTGCTCCTGACCCTTGATGCGACCACCGGCCAAAACGCCATGAACCAGGTGGAGATTTTCGGCAAGGTGGCCGGGGTTACCGGCCTCGTCATGACAAAGCTGGATGGCACTGCGCGCGGCGGCATTCTCGTGGCAATTGCGGCAAAGTCTGGCATGCCCGTGCATTTCATTGGCGTCGGCGAAGGCATCGATGACCTCGAGCCCTTCTCTGCCCGCGACTTCGCCGAAGCGATTGCCGGACTGGCCTGAGGAAGCCCGCTTCGAGTGATGTCGGAGAACGGCAACGGCAACAAAAAACCCGCGCCGGGCGCGGGTTCAGTCGGCTGCCGGACGAGGATCGGCAGCGGGGATAGACAAAACAATCAGGCGATTACATCAAGGGCGCCGCCCATGCCGGCGGGAGCGGACCGTGCCGCACCGCTCTGCGCTGCCTGGTCAAGCAGGGTAACGATGGCCTGGTCTGACTGAAGCGCCATCTTCGTCATCTTCGTCTGCAGCTGGTCCCTGGTCTGGGCCTGCTGCGCGGAGACGAGCGATGTGGCAATCGAAACGCTGTCCATGACACCACCGACTGATTGTGAGTTGCTTCAGTTTCGACCAATCGGGTTAACAGGCAGTTAACCCTTCTGCAGACTGCGGCGCAGAAGCTTGCCGGACGGGGTGCGCGGCAACTCGTCGACGAAGCGATACAGCTTCGGCCGCTTATACTCGGCCAGACCGGCAGCAGCCACGGCGGCGATAGCTGCCTCGTCCCCTGCGCTGCCCTGCCGCATGACAACAAAGGCGGCGATCAGATCAACGCCATGGCCGGCAACCACAGTGGTCACAGCAACCTCGGCAACATCCGGATGGGCGGCAAGCACACGTTCGACCTCCTCGGGCGCCACCCGATAACCGAAGGCGTTCATCACGTCGTCGGCCCGACCTTCGTACCAGAGATAGCCATCCGCATCGAAACGGGCCCGGTCGCCCGTCAGGAACCAGTCACCCCGAAAAGCTGCCTCCGTCTCCGCCTTCCGGCGGAAATAGCCCAGCATCAGCCCGGGATCGGAGCGATACACGGCGAGAAGCCCGACCTCACCAGCGGGCAGAAGCCGGGCCTCATCGCTGGCTTCGTCGAGCACGGCAACACGGCGGCCGTCCTGCGGCTTGCCGGGACTGCCCGGACGCGTCGGCACCTCGGGACTGCTAGAGACATAGGTCGAGATCTCGCTCATGCCGAGCGCTTCGTAGAGCGGGCGGCCTGTCTTCTCGCACCAGTCCGAATGCAGGCTCACCGACAGGGCCTCGCCCGCCGTCAGGCCATGGCGCAGCAAGGGAAATGAGGCAGGGGTCACCGCGCCGTATTTCAGCAAGCGCCGGTAGAGGCTGGGCACAGCGGCAAAAAGGGTCGCCCGGCAGCCCTCGAGAACGCCGGGCCAGACGTCAGGATCGCGCGGCCCGTCATAGACAATGCTCGTCGCGCCATTGGCCCAGGGGTCCATCAGCCCGACGCCCAGCGTGTAAGTCCAGTTGAAGGCGCCGGCATGCAGCAGCCTGTCGTGACGGGTCATGCCATACCAGCCGCGATCCATTGGCCGGCGTCCAAGTGCGGCACGCTGGGCATGCAGCACGCCCTTGGGATAGCCGGAGGTGCCGGACGTGTAGATCAGAAAGGCCGGATCATCCGGCTGCGTCTCTGCATATTTATCTGCAGGTGCCGCCTTCAGACCCGCGAGCACATCGGGCCCGAGAAAGCGGACGCCGGGGCGGTCGACGGGCAGGCTTGTCGCACCGTCATGCAGCACGCAGACCGCACCGCTGTCCGCAAGGATCAGGTCGCACTCCGGCGCTGTGAGCAGCGCGGAACTCGGCACCGGCACGAAGCCCCCGGCGATGGCGCCAAAGAACGCCAGCGGAAAGTCACTGGAATGGCCGATGCGCAGTAGGATCCGGTCGCCCTGCATCAGCCCGAGACGACGAAGGCCGCCGGCGACACGCAGGATCGTGTCTTCTAGGCGGCCATAGGTCCAGGTCTCAAGCGGAGCACCCGCTTGCCCCACCACCTCAAGCGCGACATCCGTGGCAGACGGCGCGGCGTTGGTGAGGCAGTAGCGGGCAAGGTTCATCGCGTCAGCGGGTCGGAACCGGAGTGTCGCCGCGATAGTCGTAGAAGCCACGGCGGGTCTTGCGGCCCAGCCAGCCGGCCTCGACATATTTCACCAGCAGCGGGCACGGACGGTACTTGCTGTCGGCGAGGCCCTCATAGAGCACCTGCATGATCGACAGGCAGGTGTCGAGACCGATGAAATCAGCCAGTTGCAGCGGGCCCATCGGATGGTTCGCGCCGAGCTTCATCGCCGTGTCGATGGCCTCGACCGAACCGACGCCCTCATAGAGCGTGTAGATGGCTTCGTTGATCATCGGCAGCAGGATGCGGTTGACCATGAAGGCCGGGAAGTCTTCGGCAACGGCAACCGTCTTGCCGATGCGCGAGACAAAGCCCTTGGCCGCTTCGAAAGTCTCGTCCTCGGTGGCAATGCCACGCACCAGCTCGACCAGTTCCATGATCGGAACCGGGTTCATGAAGTGGATGCCGATGAAGCGCTCCGGCCGGTCCGTCGTTGCGGCAAGGCGCGTAATCGAGATTGAGGAGGTGTTGGTCGCCAGCATGGCTTCCGGCTTCAGCACCGGGCAGAGCTGGGCGAAGATCTTGCGCTTGACCTGTTCGTTTTCGGTAGCGGACTCGATGATCAGGTCAACGTCGGCGAGCATGTCGAGGTTTTCCGCGCCCGACAGTCGGTCGAGGGCTGCGGAGCGTTCTTCCTCGGCAATCTGTCCCTTGCCGACCTGACGCGCCAGGTTGCCATTGATCGAGGCAAGCCCGGACTCGATCCGGTCGCGGGAGAGGTCGTTGAGAATGACCTGGTACCCTGCCAGGGCGCAGACATGGGCGATGCCGCTGCCCATCTGGCCCGATCCGATCACGCCGATTTTCCTGATCTCGACCACCATCGTTCAATCCGATTCTGTTGCAAGCCACGGTGACACGGGCAAGGTCGTTGACGGACCCTCGCTCGAACCGCGCTATTCTTTACAAGACTGGCGCGCCGCGGCAAGAACTCCCGGCGGAAAAGCGGCCCGCCCTGAAGTTTTCGTTAAGTTATGTGTCATGGCTGTGGCATTGCAGCCCGGCACAGGATCAAGGACACAAAATGACCCGCGCCGGAAACCGCCGCGGGTCATTTGCATCAGGCTTTTTCCAGCTCTGCCTTGAGCTGCGGCAGGATGTCGAACAGGTCACCGACGAGGCCATAGTCCGCCACCTGGAAGATCGGGGCTTCTTCGTCCTTGTTGATCGCCACGATGACCTTGGAGTCCTTCATGCCGGCCAGATGCTGGATCGCGCCGGAAATGCCGCAGGCGATGTAGAGCTGCGGGGCGACGACCTTGCCGGTCTGACCGACCTGCCAGTCGTTCGGGGCATAGCCCGCATCGACGGCAGCGCGGGACGCGCCAACGGCAGCGCCCAGCGCATCGGCCACCGGCAGGATGATTTCCTGGAACTTTTCCGCCGAACCCAGCGCGCGGCCACCCGAGATGATGATCTTCGCAGAAGCCAGTTCCGGACGGTCGGACTTCGACAGCTCTTCGCCAACGAAGGACGACAGGCTCTTGTCTGCCGGAACCATGACATCTTCGATCGCCGCTGCACCGCCCTGGGCAGCTGCCTGGAAGGACGCCGTGCGCACGGTGAGAACCTTCTTGGCATCGCTGGACTTGACGGTCTGGATGGCGTTGCCGGCGTAGATCGGACGCTCGAACGTATCGGCGTCGATCACGGCGGTGACTTCGGAGATCTGCATCACGTCGATGAGGGCTGCAACGCGCGGCAGGGTGTTCTTGCCGCTGGCCGTTGCCGGGGCAACGATGGCGGAGTAGCCGCCAGCGAGCGAGACAATCAGGTCGGCCAGCGGTTCAGCCAGCTGATGCGACAGGGCATCGCTCTCGGCAACGAGAACCTTGGCAACGCCGGACAGCTTGGCCGCTTCGGCGGCTGCCGAACGGGCCCCGCTGCCGGCAACCAGGACATGGACATCGCCGCCAAGCTTGGCAGCAGCAGTCAGGGCCTTGGCCGTCGCGTCATTCAGCGCGCCACCGGCATGTTCGGCCACGAGAAGGGTGGTCATGGATCAGTTCCTCCTGCGACGGGTCCCTCAGAGGACGCCGGCCTCGTTCTTCAGCTTGGCGACCAGTTCAGCGGCGGAGCCGACCTTGACGCCGGCCTGGCGCGACGCCGGTTCGACGGTCTTCAGCACGGCCAGCCGCGGCGCTATGTCGACGCCCATCTCTTCCGGTGTCTTTTCGTCGATCGGCTTCTTTTTCGCCTTCATGATGTTCGGCAGCGACGCATAGCGCGGCTCGTTGAGGCGCAGGTCCGTGGTGACCACGGCCGGCAGCTTCAGCTTCACGGTCTGCAAGCCGCCGTCGACTTCGCGGGTCACATCGACGGTTTCAGCGGAAAGATCGACCTTCGAGGCGAAGGTGCCCTGGCCCCAGCCGAGCAGCGCCGCCAGCATCTGGCCGGTCTGGTTGCAATCGTCGTCGATGGCCTGCTTGCCAACGATGACGAGGCTAGGTGCTTCCGCGTCGACCAGCGCCTTGAGGATCTTGGCGACGGCGAGCGGCTCGGTGGTCGCATCGGTCTTCACGAGAATGCCGCGGTCGGCACCCATCGCCAGCGCCGTGCGCAGGGTCTCGGTTGCCTGGGCCGGGCCAACAGACACGACAACCACTTCGGTCGCCTTGCCGGCTTCCTTGAGACGCAGCGCCTCCTCGACGGAAATCTCGTCGAAGGGGTTCATCGACATTTTCACGTTGGCAAGGTCAACGCCCGAGCCATCCGGCTTCACACGGACCTTCACATTGTAATCGATCACCCGCTTCACGGGCACAAGGATCTTCATCGGTTTTATCCTCCCGCTCGGACGGCTTTTCTGCCGCACCGCATCAACTGTTCAAGCCGGCTTAGGATCCGTCCCGGAAAACGGCGCATTTCAGCCAAACTCTGCGTATGGCGGGCGACGGTAATCACCCGCAGGTCAGGTGTCAACGATGGCGCAAGGGAAGCTGCATCGGCCATTTGCTGCATTGCAGGAGCCAGCAGCATCCCTTTGGCCAGGTCATTCGGGCCCGTCTCAGAGCCCTTTGTCAAACAATGGCACACCGCGCCGGCGCAACGCCATCACCAGAGCGGCACCCGCAACAATCCCACCGACATGGGCGGACCAGGCTACCTGGCTGTCGCCATCGGTGACGAGATTGAAGAACTGCAGCCCGATCCAGGCCCCCAGTGCCCACAGCGCGGGGATCGGCAAGGGTATACGGCCGAGCACCAGCACCCAGACACGCACGCGCGGATGCAACATGACATAGGCCGCGACAATGCCAGAAACAGCCCCGGAAGCGCCAATCAATGGCATGTCCGAATTCGGTGCCAGGAGCGCATAGGCAAGACCTCCTGCTGCCGCTGACAAAAGGTAGAAGAGCAGAAATTTCACATGGCCCAGGGCATCCTCGACATTGTCACCGAAGACCCACAGGAACAGCATGTTTCCGCCCAGATGCCAGATGTCGCCATGAAGGAAGGAATAAGTCACGAGTGTTGCCTGCTCCGGGACAGCGATCAGCTCCGGTGACAGATCACGAATGTCGAACAGGACGGACGGAATCAACCCGAAGGAGAAAGCACCGGCTTCGACGGCCTCTCCCAGTCCCGCGCCCTGCAGAACGACAAAGGCAAGCACATTGGCGAAGATCAGCCCCCATGTGACATAGGGACGCAGCACATGCCGCAAAGGGTTGTGATCGTGAAGGGGAATGAACATACCCGCCGCAGCTCCCTAGGGCCGGAAAAGGCCCTAACGGTTTTTGCCCGGCACCCACAGAACGTCAAGCGCGCCTTTGTCATTGAGGTAGCGCGATGCGACGAAGAAGAAGTCCGACAGGCGGTTCATGTAGCGCGTTGCGGCCGGATTGACCTGTTCCCGGTCCGCCAGTTCGACCATCAGCCGCTCGGCGCGGCGCGACACTGTGCGGGCAAGATGCAGATAGGTCGCGGCCGGCGTACCGCCCGGCAGCACGAAGGAGCGCAAGGTTGTCAGGTCGGCATTGAGCAGGTCGATGGCCTCCTCGATGGCGGTCACCTGGTGATCCGTGATGCGCAGCGGCTCATAGCCAAGGTCCTGGCCGGTATCCGGTGTCGCCAGATCGGCGCCAAGATCGAACAAGTCGTTCTGGATCCGCGACAGGATGCCATCCACCTGCGGATCTGATTCGCCAAGGGCTAGACGCACGAGCCCGACGACCGAGTTGGTCTCATCGACGGTGCCATAGGCTTCGATGCGCAGGTCATATTTCGGACGGCGTTCGCCAGAGCCCAGCGCAGTCGTGCCGTTGTCGCCGGTCTTGGTGTAGATCTTGTTCAGAACAACCATGTCTTCCCCCTGCCCTTCCAAATGCTACCACTCAGGGCTTCGGCCCGAGGAAATAGAGCGTTGCCATGATGATGACGATGGCAAGAAACTGCAGGCCAACGCGCCAGCGCATCAATTGCTGCGACTTGCTGGCGGACCCGCCGCGAAACATGTTCCACAGCCCGAGGAACAGCACGACCGCAACGGCTCCCACCGCAATCGGAACGAGATTGTAGAGAATACTACCCATGATGATGTCCGTCCTGTCGTCCGCCGCAGCCCCGGCAGCGGATGTCGTCTTACGCCGGCGCTGCGCCGGCAGACCTCACTGATTGATTATTCTTCCTTGTCGGCCGCATTGATCAGAACACGATCAAGCGCCCGGGTCGACAGCAGGCGCTTGAGCACGGTCATGACCTTGGTCGGAACCGTTGTGCGATAGCGCGGCTTTGGCCGGGGTGATTCGAGGGCATGGATCAGCTGCTCGACAACCGCCTCTGGCGGCAGCTTGAAGCGGCCAGGCTCACCGTTTTCCATCCGCTTCAGCCGCCTTTCATAGGCGGCGCGGTGCACCGACGCCTCCAGCCCCTCACGCCCGATCCAGCGATGGAAATTGGCCATCGCATTGGCCGTGAAGGCGGTATCGATCGGCCCCGGCTCGATCAGCGCCACATGAATGCCCGTGCCGTGCAACTCATGCCGCAGGGTGTCGGAATAGGCCTCAAGGGCAAATTTCGATGCGGTGTAGGCGCCCCGGTATTTGACCGCAATGAAACCGAGAATGGACGAGCACTGCACGATGCGCCCCGCCCCTTGCGTCCGCATCACGGGGACCACCTGACGGGTCAGCGTATGCCAGCCGAAGAAATTGGCCTCGAACAGCTGCCGCAGGGCTTCCGTCGGCAGGTCCTCCAGCGCGCAGGGAACGGCGTAAGCGCCATTGTTGAAAAGCGCATCGAGCCGGCCGCCGCTGCGTTCGAGAATCTCGCCCAGCGCGGCCGGGATCGTCGCTTCGTTTTCGTAGTCGAGCAGGAAGGCCTCGAACCCTTGCGCCCGCAGCTCGGCAACATCCTCCGGCTTGCGGGCTGTCGGAAAGACGCGCCAGTTGCGGCCACGCAGAAGCCGGGCAGCAGAGGCCCCAATACCGCTGGAACAGCCCGTGATGAGAATGCTGCGGGCCGCGCCGCTGCCCGGTTCTGCAAGGTCCGTCATGAAGGCAGATCATTCTCCAAGCGTCAGATCGGTTCGCCGCTCAACAGCTTCGGCGCCGGACCGGCAAAGCCCGCCGCCTCGCGGATGAAGCCTGTCTTCAGGCGCGGCATCCGCTCGACAAGGCCAAGGCCAAAGTCGCGGATTCCGCGCAAGATGTCGATATCATTCGAGAACAGCCGGTTGAGCACATCCGTCACCACTCCCATCTGGAACGCATCGAAGCGGCGCCAGGTCTGGTAGCGTTCCAGCACATCGAGCGCGCCGATGTCCTGGCCAAGCCGGCGCGCGGTCACCAGCACCTCCGCCAGCGCCGCCACATCCTTGAAGCCCATGTTGAGCCCCTGGCCGGCAATCGGGTGAATGCCGTGCGCCGCATCGCCGGCAAGGGCGAAGCGCGGACGAATGTATTCACGCGCGAGGGTCAGCCCCAGCGGATAGGCGTGGCGTGGACCGTCGAGTTCCAGTTTGCCGAGGTGATGGCCGAAGCGGCGTTCCAGCTCGATCTCAAAGGTAAAGTCATCGCCGCGCACCAGGCGGTCCGCATCGGCGGTGCGCTCGGTCCAGACCAGCGAGGACCGGTTGCCGGGCAGTGGCAGAATGGCAAGGGGGCCGGCGGGCAGGAAATGTTCCTCGGCGCGGCCGTTGTGCGGGCGCTCGTGCTTGACCGTGGTGACGATGCCGGACTGGCCATAGGCCCAGTGCACTGTGCGAATGCCGGCCAGATCCCGAAGCCGCGACTTCACGCCATCGGCAGCAACCAGCAACCTGGCCGAAAGGGACTTGCCGGAGGCAGTGTGAATCAGGACCTGATCAGGCCCGGTGCTGAAATCGCGAGCGGTATCGGGCGCATGGAATACAACGCCCAGCGCAGCGGCAGCGGCATGCAGAGCCGGCAGCATGACACCATTGGGCACCATGTGAGCGAAGGGTTCACCTGCATCGCGGTCGCCGGCGAAGGTAAGATAGACCGGACGGACGACATCGCGCAGGCGGCTGTCGGTGACGATCATCTCATTGATTGGCTGTGCCCTGGCCTTGATGTCCTGCCAGATGCCGAGCTGGTCCAGCATGCGGCAGGCTGCTGCGGCAATGGCGGAGGCGCGGGGATCCTTGCCAAGCGTGTCCATGGGCTTGGGATCGATGACAGCAACCGCCATCGAAGGATCCGCCTGCTTCAGCGCCAGCGCCAGCGAAAGCCCGACATAGCCGCCACCGGCAATGGCAACATCAAACCGTTCGGCATCCGCAACGGACATGCCCATGGTATTCTCCTTCAGATCCCGAAAGGCCATACCCTGATATGGGGCGACCCCTTCCCTTTGGACAGCATTGACTTGTAGTCCCGGCGCACGTCCAAGTCAGAAAAAGACGTACGGTGGCCGGCCGGTCACCGTTATCCCCACCCCCTCAAGGGCTGCTGCAGCCCAAGGATCATGTAGCAAGGATTGCGGCGATGAACACGGCCATCGAGACACTTTTGTCCATTCTCGACCTCGAACCGCTCGAACACAATCTGTTCCGAGGTCGCAGCCCCCAGGTCGGCTGGCAGCGGGTCTATGGCGGGCAGGTCATCGGCCAGGCGCTGGTGGCGGCCTCGCGCACGGTGACCGAGGACAGGCACATCCATTCGCTGCACGGTTATTTCCTGCGACCCGGCGATCCGTCCGTTCCAATCATCTATGACGTCGACCGCATTCGCGACGGCGGCAGCTTCACCACACGGCGCGTGGTGGCGATCCAGCACGGCCAGGCAATCTTCTCCATGTCCGCCTCGTTCCAGACGCTGGAAGACGGGCTTGAACACCAGGTCGACATGCCCGATGTGCCAATGCCGGAGGATTTGCCAAGCGAGCAGGACCTGAAGGAAAAGCTGCTGCAGGTAGCCCCGCCCAACGTGCGCAAATACTGGGAGCGGGAGCGGCCGATCGAACTGAGGCCCGTGGACCTCACCCATTATTTCAGCTCCAAGAAGCTGGATCCGGTGCAGCATGTCTGGGTGCGCGCGACAAACCCGCTGCCGGATGACCAGCGCATTCACCAGTGCGTGCTGGCCTATGCCTCGGACATGACCCTGCTGGACACATCCCTGTTTCCGCACGGCAAATCGGTGTTCAGCCCGGACATCCAGCCGGCCAGCCTTGACCACTCGATGTGGTTCCACCGGCCGTTCCGGGCGGACGAGTGGATGCTCTACACCACCGACAGCCCGTCCTCCTCGGGCGGGCGCGGCATGAATCGGGGCACACTCTACACCCGCGACGGCCAGCTCATCGCCACCACGGCACAAGAAGGGCTGATCCGGCTGAAGCGGAGCTGAACTTCAGCGCGGCGAGAAGCCGGAGATCGCCAGCGGATTGTCCATCATCGCCTGGGCATCCGGCGTATCCGGCTGCAGCGCCCCGGTGAAGGCATCGAACAGACGGCGGACAAAGCCCTCCGGCAGGTCGGAGGTGATGAACACCAGCCGCGAGCGATGATCGGCATCCGGCCAGGCGGGCAGGGTCACCGGCGGGTGGAACACGTGCTGGACGCCGTGGATCACCACCGGCCGGTCCGGATCCTCGGCGATCTGGATGATGCCCTTGACGCGCAGCAACTTCGGCCCATGCGCCGAGCGCAGAAGGTCAATGAACATCTCCAGCGCTGCGGCCGGCACAGGACGGCTCGCCGCGAGCGTGAACGCGCGGATCTTGTCGTCATGGCGGTTTACATCGTGATGATGGTGGCCGTGATGGGTATGGTCATGAGCGTGATGATCATGGTGGTCATGACCACAATTCTCGTCATGGCAATGCGCGTGGTCATGTTCATGGTCGTGATGATGATCGTGGCCCGTCGCGGGCTTAGGCTCATAGGCCTCAGCATTGAGCCAGCGCGCCACATCGGGGATCTTTGTCGCAGGATCATACAGCCCGGCATTGAAGAGGTGCACAGCCTCGGCCTCGCCTTGCGCGGCCTCCAACTGCAGCGCTCCGGGATTGAGCGTCTTCAGCCGGCTGCGAAGCGCCGCGAGCGATACCTGGCCTTCCGGCCCGGTCAGAAGATCCGTCTTGGTCAGGACAAGGCGGTCGGCCACGGCGGCCTGGCGGACGGATTCCACATGCTCGTCCAGCGTCGACATGCCGTTGACCGCATCGACCAGGGTCACGACGCTGTCGAGGCGATAGCGCAGCATCAGATAAGGATGCAGCATCACCGTATGCAGGATCGGCGCGGGATCAGCCAGACCCGTCGTCTCGATCACCACCCGGGCAAGCTTATCCATCCGGCCATTGTCGAGACGGCGCAAAAGGTCTTCCAGCGTGTTGATCAGATCGCCGCGAATGGTGCAGCACAGGCAGCCGGAGGACAGCTCCATCACGCCATCATCGGACCGGTCGACCAGCAGGTGGTCAAGGCCGATGTCGCCAAACTCGTTGATGATGACGGCCGTGTCCGCCATCACCGGATCCTTGAGGATCCGGTTGAGCAGCGTTGTCTTGCCGGATCCGAGAAAGCCGGTGATGATCGACAGCGGAATGGGTGGCTTCGGTCCGCGCGGCTGCGCGGCGGCGGTCGGTTCGGCGGACATGAGCTTATCCTTCAGGCGGGCAGCCCGGTGCTACGGCCTGGGCGCAGGTTTGACCGGGGGGTTCAAGGCCCTGAATATGGCACCGGGAGCCGGCTCGGCAACAGCACCGGGAACAAGGCTCGAGGGCCGCAGGTCCAGCGGCTTGGAAACCGGCAGGCGCACAGCAGGCCGGGCCGAGCCTGCAACTTCGGCCAAGGCGGGCGCTGCAGGCGCATTCGGAGCAACTGGTGCTGCCGGTGCCTGACCCTTCGCAACACCGACGGACACGGTCGCAGGGGCGTAGGCAATCTGTTCGACACCAACGGTGCGATCAAGAATCATGGCCCAGTCGACCTTGCCCTTCCCCTTGCTGGCCGGCACATCTTCACCGTCTTCCCCCGGTTCACTGCCGCTCTGCTGCGGCATGCCAGGCATGATCGGCTTGCTGTCGTCGAGGTTGCTGAGAGCCATGACGGCTGAACGGGACTTCTGCGGGCTGGCCATATCAAAGCGGGCAAGGATCTCGTCCGGACCCGGCTTGCGATTGCGCTTGCAATAACCATCAGCCGGAGGCGGCGTGCCGGCCCGTGGCAACATGGTGACCGTTGTGCTGGAACCGCGCGTGCGGAAGCCACGATCTATGACCTGGCGCGAGAACGCCGTGCGCTCGAGACCGGATCCAGCACCTAGGACGATGGCGATCACCGTGCGGCCGTTGCGTGTGGCGGATGCAGCGACATTGTAACCGGAGTTGCAGATGTAGCCGGTCTTGAGGCCGTCAGCCCCGGGCACGCGCTGCAGAAACTCACGATTGGCCGAACGCAGGGTCTGCTTGCCGAACTTGAGGCCCGGGTGACGGTAGAAGGAATGCGCCTCCGGAAAATCGCGCTTCAAGGCCATCGCCAGAAGAGCGAGATCGGCGGCGGAGGAAATCTGCCGGTTGTCCGGCAGGCCATGCGGGTTGACGAAATTGGTGTCGCGCATCCCCATGCGGCGGGCTTCGGCATTCATCATGGCGATGAAATTGGCTTCGGTACCGCCAACGGTTTCAGCCACCGCGACAGCAATGTCATTGGCCGACTTGACCATCAGGATCCTCAGCGCTGTCTCAAGCGAAAGCTGTGTGCCGACCTTGAAGCCCATCTTGCTGGGAGGCTGGGCAAGCGAATTGGCGGATTGGATGACCGGAGATTGCAGCGAAAGCCGACCGTCACGGATTGCACGCAATGTGACATAGGCCGTCATCATTTTGGTGAGCGAGGCCGGATACCATTGCCGGGTTGCCTCGTGCTCTTCCAGCACGGCGCCCGTGGCCGCATCGATCACCAGATACGGACCGATATCCGCCCGAGCCGGCGTCAGGGTTGCAGATAGGACGCTGAGGCCGGCCAGCGCCGCCAAGCCCAGCGCACGCGCCTTGTAAAATCCACCGAGCACGATGCCCTCGTCGTGAAAGAATGCCCCACAGGCCCGAAAGCCACACCCCGAATTTCAATAAACGATAGTGGTTAAGGATTGCAAAGTCTAAGCGGCCATCATCGGGAAAAACCGGCGGGACGCCTTTGCAGGGGCGACCGCCCCTGCCTCAAGAATGGGCAATCGCCGCCAAATCCGGCACCTGATCGACAACCCGTTGCGGGTCTTGCCGCCGTCTTTTGCCGGTTTTGAGGGAGTGGCCCGCGCCTTGCTAAGCACCCTGACAAGAGCAACAAGCGCCATTGCCCCCTTGCAAGCGCGGACAACAGGTCATCATGATCACTGCAGGAATGACGGGGAGACAGGCCTACCATGATGAGCGCGGCTGAGGCAGCAACGGCAGAAGCAGCGCCAGGGAGGGCCATTTCCCGAGTCTTGCGCATGCAACGCGCCGAAGGTCGGGCCAGCGTCGTGTTTTCTCACACCAGAACGCCAGACGGGGCGGACGTCACAACCCTTGCCCGGCTCGCACAATCCGGTTCGGCCAAGATCCGGTTGCCCAAGGTCTATGATGGGGTGCCGGTGGCCGTGCTGTTGAACACAGCCGGGGGCATTACCGGCGGTGACCGGCTCAGCTTTGCCGCAACGCTCACAAGCGGCTGCCATGCTGTCATCACCACCCAGGCAGCGGAGCGCGCCTATCGCAGCCAATCCGGCGCCGGAGAAGTCCACAATGCGGTTATGGCCGGCGACAGTGCGACGGTCGAATGGTTGCCCCAAGAAACCATGCTGTTCGAGCATTCCCACCTCGACCGCAGCCTGACCGTGGATCTTTCAGGCTCAGCCCGGTTCATCGGACTGGAGATGGTTGTGCTCGGACGGGAGGCCATGGGCGAGACAGTCACCACCTGTAGCTTTCGCGACGCCTGGCGCATCCGCCGCGACGGGCGTCTTGTCTATGCCGACACGGTCCGGTTTGGGCCGGACATGGCGATGCTAGATCATCTGGCGACAGCGCGCGGTGCCAGGGCATTCGCGACCTTTGTCGATTGCGGACCGCAGGCCGAGGGCCGGCTTGTCCAGGCTCGTGATCTGGTCGCAGCGCTTCCCGTGCGTGCCGGTGTCAGTGCCTGGAACGGCCAACTCGTCGCCCGGTTCCTGAGCCCGGGCAGCCGGGCGCTGCGTGACAGTCTCATCACATTTCTTGAAGCCTATCGCGGCGCGTCCCTGCCCCGTGTCTGGCATTGCTGATCCACGACCAACATTGACGGAGAACGCCGGTGAACCTGACCCCGCGCGAAAAGGACAAGCTGCTGATTTCCATGGCTGCGATGGTGGCGCGCCGGCGGCTGGAACGCGGCGTGAAACTGAACCACCCGGAAGCGATCGCGTTGATCAGCGATTTCGTTGTCGAAGGCGCGCGCGATGGCCGAACCGTTGCCGACTTGATGGAAGCAGGCGCCCATGTGCTGACGCGCGATCAGGTGATGCCCGGCATTGCCGAGATGATCCATGACGTGCAGGTGGAGGCGACTTTCCCCGATGGCACCAAGCTCGTCACCGTGCATCAGCCGATCCGATAAGGGGTCAATTCATGAAACGAATGCTGAGCCTTGAGACACATGACATGCCAGCCGCATGGTTAGCAGCCGCCAAAACCGGCGCCCCTCAGGTGGGTCCGGGCGTTTCAGCCCCCCGCCCCCTTGTGGGGGCCGAAGGCGGGGCGAGACCCGTGGCTCGACCCAGGCAGGGTAAGGGGTGGGGGGCCGCCCGGAACCCAGTCGGATCACCAAATACCTTGGGAGCCTATGGTCAAAAATGTCGGTTTCCTCGTCGTTTTAGTCCGTTGCCCCCCACCCCCATCCCCTCCCCACGAGGGGGAGGGGAGCACGGCGCCTCAGTGCAAGTCACCAAGCGGCGCCGCTTAGCGGCTGGGCCAAGCCCTGTCAGCAGCCTCGCCCTTGCCACCCTCATCCCGGTCCCGGCCATCGCCCAGGGAACAGAGACCACGCAAACCCTGTTCACCCCGACAGTCATCCTGATCGGCATTGCCGGTCTAGTTATCGGCGGAGTGATCGGGTTCATCCGCCGCCGCAAGGAGATGAAGAAATGATCCCTGGAGAGCTGTTCCCCGCCGAGGGCGAGATCGAACTCAATGCCGGCCAACCCGTTGTCGAACTGGACGTTGCCAACACGGGCGACCGGCCAATCCAGGTCGGCAGTCACTACCACTTTGCTGAAACCAACGCCGGCCTGAGCTTTGACAGGGCTGCGGCGCACGGACTGCGGCTGGACATACCGGCCGGAACGGCGGTGCGCTTCGAGCCAGGCCAGACGAAACGTGTGCATCTGGTGCCCTATCGCGGCGACCGCACCGTCTACGGCTTCAACCAGAAAGTCATGGGGGCTTTGTGACCCTGAGCCGATTGACTTGATCAATACCCTGACCTGATCCCAACCGTCCGACACCGCGACACGCGAGGAAAACCATGCCGTTCAAGATGTCCCGCGCTGCCTATGCCGACATGTTCGGTCCCACCACCGGCGACCGGCTGCGTCTTGCCGACACCGACCTGATCATCGAGGTGGAGAAGGATTTCACCCTTTATGGTGAGGAGGTGAAGTTCGGCGGCGGTAAGGTCATCCGCGACGGCATGGGCCAGTCGCAGCATCCGCGCTCCGCCGGCGCCGTTGATACCGTGATCACCAATGTGCTGATCATCGATCACTGGGGCATCGTGAAAGCCGATGTCGGCCTCAAGGACGGACGTATCGCCGGCATTGGCAAGGCGGGCAATCCGGACGTGCAGCCGGGCGTGAGCATTATCGTCGGCCCGGGCACGGAAGTGATCGCCGGCGAAGGGCGCATCCTGACGGCCGGCGCGCTGGATGTGCATATCCACTACATCTGCCCGCAGCAGATCGACGAGGCGCTGATGTCGGGCGTCACCACCATGCTGGGTGGAGGCACGGGACCGGCAACAGGCACCAACGCCACGACCTGCACCCCCGGCCCGTGGCACATGACACGAATGTTGCAATCGGCCGACAGCTTTCCGATGAACCTTGGATTTGCCGGCAAGGGCAATGCCTCCCTGCCGGCCGCGCTCGAGGAACAGATCCTGGCCGGAGCCTGCGCGCTGAAACTGCATGAAGACTGGGGCACGACACCCGCAGCAATCGACACCTGCCTGAGTGTTGCCGATGCCTATGACGTACAGGTGATGATCCACACCGACACACTGAACGAGAGCGGCTTCGTAGAGGACACAAAGGCCGCCTTCAAGGGACGGACGATCCATGCCTTCCACACGGAAGGCGCGGGCGGCGGCCACGCCCCCGATATCATCAAGGTGTGCGGCGAGGCGAATGTTATCCCGTCCTCCACCAATCCGACCCGGCCCTACACGAAGAACACCATCGACGAGCATCTCGACATGCTGATGGTCTGCCACCACCTCGATCCGTCGATTCCCGAGGATGTGGCCTTCGCCGAGAGCCGCATCCGCCGCGAAACCATCGCAGCAGAGGATATCCTGCACGACATGGGCGCGATGTCGATCATCGCATCCGACAGCCAGGCCATGGGCCGCGTCGGCGAGGTGATCATCCGCACCTTCCAGACGGCGCACAAGATGCGGGTGCAGCGCGGCCGTCTGCCAGAGGAAACCGGCAACAATGACAACATGCGCGTGAAGCGCTACATCGCCAAGGTGACGATCAATCCGGCGATCGCCCATGGTCTGGACGAGCACATCGGTTCCGTCGAGGTGGGCAAGCTGGCGGATCTGGTGCTCTGGTCACCCGCCTTCTTCGGCGTGAAACCGGACATGATCCTGAAACTTGGCACCATTGCCGCAGCGCCGATGGGCGATCCCAATGCCTCGATCCCGACGCCGCAGCCGGTGCATTACCGTCCCATGTTCGGTGCTTTCGGAAAGGCAATGACCGCCAGCCGCGTGACCTTCGTCTCCAGGGCGGCACATGAGCAGAACATCAAGGACCGGCTGGAACTGGACAGTCTGGTGCTGCCGGTGAAGAACACACGCTCAGGCATTTCCAAGCGCTCGATGATCCACAACGATGCCTTGCCGGTGATCGAGGTTCACCCGGAGACGTATGAGGTACGGGCGAACGGGGAACTGCTGACCTGCGAGCCAGCAGATGTGCTGCCCATGGCCCAGCGCTATTTCCTGTTCTAGGGTGCGCTGGAAACAGCCGCAGCCAGCGTGTCACGGGAAAGAACGGGGAAACATGTACAAGGTCATCGGCAATCCGCGCAGCCGCGCCGCACGCATCTACTGGATGCTGGAGGAACTCGGCCAGCCCTATGAGATCGTGCTGGCCAAGCCGCACAGCCCTGAGGTCCTTGCCCTCAATCCGGGCGGCAAGATCCCTGTCCTGATTGACGGTGACGCAGCCCTGACTGACAGCGTCGCCATCGTCCAGTATCTGGCGGACAAGCATGACGGCTGCACCTTCGCAGCCGGAACCGTCAACCGTGCGATCCAGGACAGCTTCACCCAGTTCTGTGTCGACGAGGTCGAGGGCGCGCTCTGGACCGCTGCCAAGCAGGGCATGTTCTATGAGAACGCAGCCCCGCCGATGCAGGAAATCTGCAAGAAAGAGTTTGCCAAGGCCCTCGACACACTGGCTAAGCGGCTGGGGAACAACGCCTATGTCATGGGTGATACATTCACCGTCCCGGACCTGATCCTTGGCCATTGCGGCGGCTGGGCGGCGATGTCGAAGTTTCCCGTACCGAAGGACGGGCCGCTGTACGACTACTTCAAACGGCTGCGCGAACGCCCGGCCTATGTCGCCATGGGCAAGCGCGTGGCGGAGGCGCTGCAATGACAAAGTCACTTCGCGCCGGGTTGGTGCGCCCGGTTGGAACCTGGCCGGACTGGTGCCTCGATACCATCACGCTGGACGGCGAGGACAGGCACCGGCGTCGGGCCCTGCTGACCAGCGATGGCGGCACGGAGTTCCTGCTGGATCTGCCCGATGCGACCTGGCTGCGCCATGGCGACGGGCTGCAGCTGGATGATGGCCGGATGATCAAGGTTCAGGCGGCCCCGGAAGACGTTGTCGACATCACAGCCCCCTCCCCGGCCGGCCTGCTGCGTATCGCCTGGCATCTTGGCAACCGCCACCTGCCCACCCAACTGCTTGGAGATGCGCTGCGCATTCGCCGGGACCATGTGATCGAGGCGATGGCGGAACTGCTCGGCGGAACACTGACCTTCAGATCGGCGCCGTTCGATCCTGAAGGCGGTGCCTATGGCCACGGCCGGACACAGGGGCATGACCATGGTCACAGTCACCTTCATCAAGACACCCGCCTTCACAACCACGGGCATGATCACACCCATGACCACGGGCACCATCACCATGGGCATTCCCATGGCAATGGCGGGCACGACCATTGAACGGCCACGTGCCCCCTGATTCATGTGAAACATCGCCGGTGCCCGTCACCTGCGCCGGGCTCTACCGGTTGTTTGCGCTGCTTTCCCCGGCATTTCCGGTTGGTGCCTTTACCTACAGCCACGGTCTGGAGCGTGTCATCGAGGACGGCGACATCCGCGACGCCGCCAGTCTGGAAGACTGTCTTGCCGCTCTGCTGCGCTTCGGCTCGGGTCAGGCAGACGCCATCCTTCTGTCGGTTGCACACACCGCAGCACGGCAGGGCAACCCGGATGGCGTTCGCGAAACCGCCGCACTCGGACTGGCGCTTGCCCCGTCAAAGGAGCGGCATCTGGAAACCAGCGCACAGGGCACGGCCTTCCTGGATACATGCCGAAAGGCATGGCTTCCCTCGGCGGAAACGCCCGCAGGACAGGTGTTTGCTGCTCTGGTGCCGCAGCAGGGCCTGCTGCCGGCCTGGCCCTATCCGGTTGCTGTGGGGCTGACAGCCGCCGCCTGGAATATCCCCTGCGGTCCGACGCTGACCGCCTTTCTGCAGGCGTTTGCGGCCTCGCTGATTTCTGCCGCCATTCGCGCCGTGCCACTTGGACAGACTGACGGGCAGCGCGTGCTGCACCGTCTGGAAGGCGTGATCACCGAAGTCTGCCGCAAAGCCGACAAGGCGCACTTGTCCGACATCGGCAGCGCGGGACTATCCACTGACATTGCATCGATGCTCCATGAAACCCAGTACACGAGGCTCTTCCGCTCATGACATCCCCGAACGGACCCCTTCGCGTCGGCATCGGCGGCCCGGTGGGCGCCGGCAAGACCACGCTCACCGACCGGCTCTGCAAGGCGCTGCGGGACCGCTTTTCCCTCGCTGTCATCACCAACGACATCTACACCAGCGAGGATGCGGAGGCGCTGATGCGCTCACAGGCGCTGCCGAGCGAACGCATCCGAGGCGTCGAGACCGGCGGCTGCCCGCACACGGCGATCCGCGAGGACGCCTCGATCAATCTCGCGGCCGTGCATGACCTGACCCGAGCATTTCCGGATCTGGATCTGATCCTGATTGAATCGGGTGGAGACAATCTAGCCGCCACGTTCTCACCAGAACTGGCGGACCTGACGATTTACGTCATTGACGTTGCGGCCGGCGAGGAGATCCCGCGCAAAGGCGGCCCCGGCATCACGCGCTCCGACCTGCTGGTGATCAACAAGACGGACCTCGCCCCCTATGTCGAAGTCGACCTCTCGGTCATGGACCGGGACGCCAAGCGCATGCGCAAGGACCGGCCGTATCTCTTCGCCAACACAAAGGCCGGCCAGGGTGTGACCGAAATTGCGGAATTCATTGTCCAGAAGGGTGGACTCGGACACTGAAGCCATGGCCTTGCCTGAGCAGTTCCGACCTGACCCGCCTGTCCTGGATCAATTCTGGGACCAGAAATACGGACTGAAGACCAGCAGACCGCCGATCAGTTCCAACCGGCCGAGGATCATCTGGAAAGCGAGCAGCAGGGTGACTGTATCGGACAGGGGAGCAAAGTTGCCGGCTGGACCGATGATCGGGCCGATGCCCGGACCAACATTGGCCTGCGCCGTGATCGAGGCACTCAGAGCCGTTTCGATGTCCAGGCCGAGCATCATGTAGAGAAAGGCAAAGCCGGCGAAGGTGGCGGTGTAGAGCACCGAGAACACGAGGACACCTTCAAGGACGCCTGGCGACACGGGCGTTCCGGCATAGCTCGGTTCGATCACCCGGCTTGGGTGGACGGCGCGCTTCAACATGGTGCGGATAGCGCTGAGCAGAATCTGGATCCGGAAGATCTTGAAACCGCCGGACGTCGACCCGGAACAACCGCCGATGAAGGTGGTGAAGAAGAACACGGCAATGACGAAATTGCCCCAGAGCAGATAATCACCCGCAGCATAACCGGTCGTGGTGATCACCGAGACGACGTTGAACGTGGCCAGGGTCAGGAGCCGGAAGGGATCGCCTTCGATGCGGCTGTTGATTGCGAGGAACAGGGCAAAGCTGATCACTGCAATCAGGGCCAGATAAAATCGAACCTGCCCCCTGTGGGGATTATCTCGCCACTCTGCCAGTCGGATAAGATAGAGAAAGGGAAGAGACGACAAAAGCATGAATACAGTCGCGATCCAAAGGATTGTATTTGTCGGATACTTGCCCAATGAACTGTCAGACGTTGAAAACCCACCTGTTGCGACCGTCGTCATCATGTGATTGATAGCATCAAAGGCGGTCATGCCGGCGAGATAATAGGCAAGAGCGCAAAACACGCTGAGCGTCAGATACAACATCAGCAACCGCGCCACGAAAGGCTCGACCCGGCCATAGGGCTTGCTCATCTTCTCGGAGGATTCGATGGCGAAGAGCTGCGAGCCACCGATGCGCAGGCCCGGCAACAGCCAGATGCCAATGACGACGATCCCGATACCGCCAATCCACTGCAGCAGCGACCGCCACAGCAGAATTCCCGGGGGCTGGGTATCGAGCCCGGTGATGACCGTGGAGCCAGTGGTGGTGATCCCGGACACGCTCTCAAAGAACGCCTCGGAAAAACTCAGTCCTATTTCGCTCAGGTAGAAGGGAATAGCCCCGGCCAGGCTGAACACCAGCCAGGCTGCATTGACGAAGAGAAACGTTTCCTTGGGGCGGAACTGGAACTGTTGCCCCTCCAGAGCCGCCGAGATCAGCGCCCCGATTGCCCCCAGGATCAGCGCCGTTACTGCGAAGACAGCCCAGTCATTGTGGCCTGCAATCAGATCAGCACCGGCAGGAAGCAGCATGAACAG
The DNA here is from genome assembly GCF_051860505.1 of Pannonibacter sp. Lineage (NCBI taxonomy): Bacteria > Pseudomonadati > Pseudomonadota > Alphaproteobacteria > Hyphomicrobiales > Stappiaceae > Pannonibacter > Pannonibacter sp. Next base: position 42,092 of record NZ_JBHYDX010000005.1, read on the forward strand.
GGCGATAATGATCAGAAGACGGCCAATCGGCAGGATGACGGCACGAAAGTTCATCGGGTCTCTTTCACTGGCGCGCCGGGCATGTTTGCCGGCTCGTCCAGTCTGAAGCTTCGCAACGGCATGGCGCAGAACGGCGCGCACGATGCCTTTCGCGCATGTTCCCCGTTCCGCTGCCGATTGCAAGCCTCAGGCTGACGCAGAGCACCCGCCGATCGGGTCCGTCCTGGGATCAGCCGTTGTAGACGACGGCGATCTTGTTGCCGCTCAGATCGCGCATATACGCGGAATACCAGGTCGGGGTGTAGTCCGGGCGCGGGCCGGCCGGACCTTCATCCATTGCCCCGCGCGCCAAAGCCGCTGCATAGAAAGCATCAACCTCAGCCGGCGTTGCTGCCGGAAAAGCGACCATCGTGCCGTTCCCGGCGCTTGCTGGCTCGCCATTGTAGGGCTGGCAAATCCAGACTGTGGACCCCTTGCCGAGCCCGCCAGCGGAATATCCCCGCCACCCTGGAAAATTCGCATGGGCCGACCAACCGATTGTCGCCAGCACCGCGTCGTAGAAGGCATGTGCGGTCTCAACATCCCGCGCGCCCAGTGTCACATATAGGTCCATGATCATTCTCCTGCCAAAAAACACCAGCAGCACGCTAGCGCGAAACCGAGAACAAAAAAAGAACAAACTTCTCGATGCACTGCGCCAACAGATGCAGATCCGGACGTCGATCCGGGGCAAACCAGCCCATTCCTTGACTCTGGTAGCGATCCTGATGTATGTCCCGGCTACTTCACGAAAGTGACGACAGATCTGATCAGCCGACCGGGACCCGCACAGGTATAAAGAGCGCCCGGAGGTCAACACCCGACAGCGCGTTGCGCCCTCGGGTGCGAAACTGCTTTGCGCGCGGCTTTCGCGCAGCAAGGCGGCTGGTTCCCGGAGCTGCGCCACCCCAGATGAAGGGGCACCGGCCATGAGGCCGGATGTCAGGACGCAACCCGGAAGGACCCGCGCATGTTTGAAAGTCTGTCCGAACGCCTCAGCGGCATTCTCGACAAGCTCACCGGCCGTGGCGCGCTGTCCGAGGCCGACGTCAACGAGGCGATGCGCGAAGTGCGCCGCGCGCTGATCGAAGCCGACGTCGCCCTTCCTGTGGTCCGCTCCTTCACCGACAAGGTTCGCAACCGAGCAGTCGGCGCCGAGGTGGTCAAGTCGATCACCCCGGGCCAGATGGTTATCAAGATCGTCCACGACCAGCTCGTGGACATGCTCGGCGCCGAGGCCGAGCCAATCGACCTGAATGCCCCCGCGCCTGTCGCCATCATGATGGTCGGCCTGCAGGGTTCCGGCAAGACGACGACCACGGCCAAGATCGCCCGGCGCCTGACTTTGCGCGACAAGCGCAAGGTGCTGATGGCCTCGCTCGACACGCGCCGTCCGGCAGCACAGGAACAGCTGAAGGTCCTTGGCGAGCAGAACAGCGTCGACACATTGCCGATCGTCGCAGGCCAGGGTCCGGTGGACATCGCCAAGCGCGCCATTATGGCGGCTCGCCTCGGCGGCTACGACGTGGTCATGCTCGACACCGCCGGCCGGATCCACATCGACGAAGCGCTGATGCTGGAAATGGCAGAGGTGAAGGCGGCAACCAATCCGCATGAAATCCTGCTGGTTGCCGATTCGCTGACCGGTCAGGATGCCGTCAATCTGGCGAAGAGCTTCGACGAGCGCGTCGGCATCACCGGCATCGCGCTGACCCGCATGGACGGTGACGGTCGCGGCGGTGCGGCCCTGTCGATGCGCGCGGTCACCGGCAAGCCGGTCAAGCTGATCGGCACCGGTGAAAAATCCGACGCGCTCGAAGACTTCCATCCGCGCCGCATCGCGGACCGCATTCTCGGCATGGGCGACATCGTCAGCCTGGTCGAAAAGGCCGCCGAAGCCATTGACGCCGAAAAGGCGGCGAAGATGGCAGCCAAGCTGCAGAAGGGCACCTTCGACCTGGAAGACCTGGCCGACCAGCTCAAGCAGATGGAAAAGCTCGGTGGCATGTCCGGCATGATGAGCATGCTGCCCGGCATCGGCAAGATGAAGAAGCAGCTGGACGCGGCCAATCTCGACGAGCGCATGTTCAAGCGCCAGGTCGCCATCATCCAGTCGATGACGCCGACCGAACGGCGCAAGCCGGACCTCCTGAAGGCAAGCCGCAAGAAACGGATTGCCTCCGGTTCCGGCGTTGACGTCTCCGAAGTCAACAAGCTGCTCAAGATGCACCGCCAGATGGCCGACGTCATGAAAATGATGGGCAAGAACAAGGGCATGATGGGCAAGATGATGGGCATGCTCGGCGGCGGCATGGGTGGAATGGGCGGCGGCATGCCGAACATCGATCCCAAGCAGCTGGAGCAGCTGGCCAAGAGCGGCCAACTTCCCGGCGCTGCCGAACTTGCCAAAGGGCTTTCCGGCGGAATGGGCGGGCTTCCTGGCGGGTTCCCAGGTCTTGGCGGTCCCAAATTGCCCGGCCTCGGCGGGCTCGGCGGCTTGCCCGGCTTCGGAAAGGGCAAGAAGTGATGACCGACGCCCTGAAGACCGGTGCCGATGCCCAGCTGAGTGACAGCGCCGCGATGGTGGAACTGCGGGCCCTGCGCGCGTCCATCGACAACATCGACGCCGCGCTCATCCATATGCTGGCCGAGCGGTTCAAGTGCACCCAGAAAGTGGGACACCTGAAAGCGACCCACGACCTGCCGCCGGCCGACCCGGCGCGCGAACAGATTCAGATCGAGCGACTGCGCCGGCTGGCCGTCGACGCAAATCTTGATCCTGACTTTGCCGAGAAGTTCCTGGCGTTCATCGTCAAGGAAGTGATCCGGCACCATGAAGCCATTGCCGCAAAGACCGGCAACTGAAACAACTGGAGAAACTGAAATGGCTACCAAGATCCGTCTCGCCCGTGGCGGCGCCAAGAAGCGTCCGTTCTACCGCATCGTCGTGACCGACGTCCGCGCCCCGCGCGACGGCCGCTTCATCGAAAAGGTCGGTTCCTATGACCCGATGCAGGCCAAGGAATCCGCAACCCGCGTCGTTCTCGACGTCGAGCGCGTCAAGTACTGGCTCGCCAATGGCGCGACCCCGACCGACCGCGTCCTGCGCTTCCTGAACGATGCCGGTCTCGTGACCCGCGAAGCCCGCAACAACCCGAAGAAGGCCGAAATGGGCAAGAAGGCCGCCGAAAAGGCCGCTGCTGCCAAGAAGAAGGCCGAAGAAGCAGCCGCTGCTGCTGCAGCTGGCGCGGAATAATCCCGTGACGCGGGCGGCTTTCCAGATCGGCATCAGGACGCAAGCAGTCGGAGCGCAGGCATGATCAACGCTCCGACGGACAAGATCCTGATGGCTGTGGTGGGAGCCGCCCACGGCATCCGCGGCGAGGTACGGGTCAAGCCCTATGGCGATGACCCGCTATCCTTCACTGACTATGGCGCACTGGAAACAGAAGACGGATCCCGCCACTTCACGGTGGTCAATGCCAGGGTGCAGAAGACGGTTGTCGTCACGAAGTTCAAGGGGATCAACGACCGCAACGCCGCAGAGGCGCTGAACGGGCTTGAACTCTACATCCCGCGCGACCGGTTCCCGGAGCCGGAAGAGGATGAATTCTACCATACCGACCTGATCGGACTGACGGCCGAAGATGAGGCCGGAACCCTGCTGGGACGTGTTGTCACCGTGCAGAACTTCGGGGCTGGCGATCTGATCGAGATCCGGCCGCCGAGCGGCAAATCCTACTACATCCCGTTTACCAGGGAGTTTGTCCCGACGGTGGACATGGCCGGCAACCGCGTCATCTGCGTGCTGCCGCCCGATTACCTGTCTGAAACGCCGCGCGATGACGGCAGGGACGATGCCAAGGCCCGCTGAACCTGGACGCGGTTGAGAACCGGACCAATTCTGGCCATCAGCTGTTCACGGCTCTCAGCTTCCGCAGCAAGCCGGCGCTGCTCAGACCGCCACAAGGCAATGCCAAAGACCACCAGCGCAACCCCAATTCCATTCGCTGCCGCATCCAGCAGCGACGCATCGCGGCCCGGAATGAACGCCTGGAGGATTTCTCCGCCGATGCCGAAGCCGAAGGCAACAAGTGCTGAAATGCGCAACCGGCAGCAGAAGAAGGCGTGGATCGACAAGGTCAAGAGGCCGTAGAAAGCCACATGCAGCACCTTGTCGAAAGGATGCGACAGGCCGTGGTTGAACACCACTCCTACAGCCAGCCCAAACACAATCAACGCAGCCAGCGGCAGCACGCGACTGAGCGAAATGTCGATGTAATGCGCATCAACATGGCGACGAACAAAGGCGGGCAGGTGAAAACGGATGGACGGCACGGGACGGCATCTCCTTAGATTTGCCATCAGCATCACCCGGTGAAGTTAAGCCGGGGTTAGGTCAAAGCACCAGCTATCCTAAAAATTCACATTTGATCTCATATAGTTAAGAGATCTGAATCCTGATCCGTCAAATTTTACCGATCTCGGCGCGACTTTCCTTTTTGCAGCGTGTCGCCTATGGATCGACGAGAAGGCCGGAACCAACTCCATGACTTTTGCTGCGACAATCCTGACGCTTTATCCCGACATGTTTCCCGGACCGCTCGGACAAAGCCTGTCCGGTCGTGCCTTCAACGATGGAAAATGGTCGCTGGATGCCCGGCAGATCCGCGACCATGCCACGGACCGGCACAGATCCGTCGACGATACGCCGGCGGGCGGCGGGGCTGGAATGGTGCTGCGCGCCGACATACTCGCTGCCGCCATCGATGCCGCCACCTTGCCAGAGGACACACGGCCGCGTTTGCTGATGAGTCCACGCGGCAAACCACTGACGCAAGAACGGGTGCGGCAACTGGCAGCCGGCCCGGGTGTTATCATTGTGTGCGGCCGCTTCGAGGGCGTCGACCAGCGCGTCATCGAGGCGCGGTCGCTCGAGGAAGTCTCCATTGGCGACTACATTCTCTCCGGCGGCGAAATCGCGGCAATCACATTGCTCGACGCGGTGATCCGGCTGTTACCGGGCGTCATGGGCAACCAGGAGAGCGGGGAAACCGAGAGCTTCGAGACCGGCCTGCTGGAGCACCCGCATTATACGCGCCCGGCCGTGTTCGAGGGGTGCGGCATCCCCGAGATCCTGACCACCGGCAATCACAAGAAGATCGCGGAATGGCGGCTGAGCGAGGCCATGGCACTGACGGCCGCACGCCGACCGGACCTTTGGGCGGTCTATGAGGCGACGCACCCGCCAAAGCCCGCCAGGCGGATACGGTCAAAAACGAAGGACTTGCCCGAGGCAAAGCCTGCAAACACGCCAGATTCTGCATGACATTCCGGTGAAGATGGGGTATGTCCCCGCTCGCGTTCAACGGATTTCGCCCGGTGGCGTGCTTTTGCACGCGCGGACAGACCCGAAGAAGTGCCGGTTCCGAAGCGTCGCCTGTTCAAGGATGACTGTGCTTCGAACTGGCAGGCCCTGATCCAAGGCCATGGCCAAGACGGTGCACCCGCCCCGATGCACGCCCTGAAAAGGGATGCGCCGGGACGCTCTGACCGCACAACTGACAAGGAAAAACTGCCATGAACATCATCGAACAGATCAACGCCGAAGAACAGGCGAAGGTTGAAGCCGTCCGCAAGCTGCCGGAATTCTCGCCGGGCGACACCGTCAAGGTGAACGTCAAGGTCGTCGAAGGCACGCGGACCCGTACCCAGGCCTATGAAGGCGTTTGCATTGCCCGTTCGGGCGGCGGCATCAACGAGAGCTTCACCGTTCGCAAGATCTCCTATGGCGAAGGCGTCGAGCGCGTGTTCCCGACCTGCTCTCCGCTGATCGAGGGCGTCGAAGTGGTCCGCCGCGGCAAGGTCCGCCGCGCCAAGCTGTATTACCTGCGCGACCGTCGCGGCAAGTCGGCCCGTATCGTCGAGGCAACCAATGCCCGCGCCAAGCGCCTCAACGAAGAAGTGCGCGCTGAAGCCGCTTCTGCCAAGGCAAGCGCTGCTGCTGCCAAGGTTGCAGCCGCGGAAGCTGCTGCCGCTGCTGCTGCCGGCACCGCCGAATAATCTCCGGTTCAATTCCGATCTTGAAAGGCGGTCCATCGGGCCGCCTTTCTTTTTTGCCGACAAGATCGGCTCACTTGAACAAAGCTCAAGAGTTCGCGGCACCGAACGCGCTTGACCCTTGGCCCTGCTTCAAGGCATTGAATCGGACAACACCCGAGCCGGCAAATTGCCGGCCGGCGGCATGAACGAGGGCACCGGCCGCATCGGCGGTACAAGCGTGACCCGGCCAGGTTTCAGGAGACAAGCCATGACGAAAGCGCGGACCCTTTACGACAAGATCTGGGATGATCACGTCGTCGACATGCAGGAAGACGGCACGGGCCTGCTCTACATTGACCGCCACCTGGTGCATGAAGTGACCAGCCCGCAGGCCTTCGAAGGCCTGCGCATGACGGGGCGCAAGGTGCGCCAGCCGGAAAAGACCCTCGCCGTCGTCGACCACAACGTGCCGACCACCGATCGCAGCCAGGGCATCGACGATCCGGAATCCGCGCTGCAGGTGCAGACCCTTGCGGACAATGCCGCCGAGTTTGGCGTCGAGTATTACAGCGAGCTGGATCACCGCCAGGGCGTGGTGCATATCGTCGGGCCGGAGCAGGGCTTTACCCTGCCGGGCATGACCATTGTCTGCGGTGACAGCCACACCTCGACCCACGGCGCATTCGGCGCGCTGGCGCATGGCATTGGCACGTCTGAAGTGGAACATGTTCTGGCCACCCAGACGCTGATCCAAAAGAAGGCCAAAAACATGCTGATCCAGGTGGATGGCAAGATCCCGGCCGGCGTGACCGCCAAGGACATCATCCTGGCTGTCATCGGCGAGATCGGTACCGCCGGCGGCACCGGTTACGTCATGGAATATGCCGGCGAGGCCATCCGCTCGCTGTCCATGGAAGGCCGCATGACGGTCTGCAACATGTCGATCGAAGGCGGCGCCCGCGCTGGCCTGATCGCGCCGGACGAAACCACCTTCGCCTATATCAAGGGCCGGCCGAAAGCACCCAAGGGCGAGGCCCTGGAGCGGGCGATTGCCTACTGGAAGACACTGCACACCGACGAAGGTACCCATTTCGACAAGGTGGTGAATCTCGATGCCGCCAATCTGCCGCCCATCGTCACCTGGGGCTCTTCCCCGGAAGACGTTGTCTCGGTCACAGGCGTCGTGCCGAACCCGGACGAGATCGCCGACGAGAACACCCGCAAGTCCAAGTGGCGCGCGCTGGAATACATGGGCCTGACGCCGGGCACAAAGATCACCGACATTCCGGTCGACGTGGTGTTCATCGGTTCCTGCACCAACGGCCGCATCGAGGACCTGCGCGCGGCCGCCGTTGCCATCGGCACTGGCAAAGTCAAGGACGGCATCAAGGCCATGGTCGTGCCAGGATCCGGCCTCGTGAAGGAACAGGCGGAAGCCGAAGGCCTCGACAAGATCTTCAAGGCGGCAGGCTTCGAATGGCGGGAGCCGGGCTGCTCCATGTGCCTGGCGATGAACGCCGACAAGCTGCAGCCGGGCGAGCGTTGCGCCTCGACCTCGAATCGCAACTTCGAAGGCCGCCAGGGTTTCAAGGGCCGCACGCACCTGGTCTCTCCGGCCATGGCCGCAGCCGCAGCCATCGCAGGCCATTTCGTCGACATCCGCGAATGGCAGATGGCCTGATTCGCGGCAACGAATGCAGGTTCTGCGGCAGACCCCCGGTAAATCCGGGGGTTTTCTGTTTGAGGCCGCGCTTCTCCGACGAAGCAGGCGAACACCTTGCGGCACAGCGCCGCCATCGGCCGCCAGCTGCTACAGACAAATGGGGGAAAAAGGCGGCTTCGAGTTTCAACAATCCCTGCGCCGGCAACGCGGATTAATCATTGAATTCAAAGATATGACATCTTGTTTTCCGCTACGGGACGGCCCCTCCCCTACCTGCCGCCTCATGTATTTTACGGGCTTCACAAGACTGTCACCTCGGCACTACTATATGAGCATCATGTGAAGGTAGTACCCGGCGTCGGGGTGCCGGTGCCGGTCCTGGTTGTGATGACAAGGATGAATAAGGCAAGGAGCCGCAGGTGACGATAGCCGTACCCTCGGGCGCCCATCCGGCCCTCGTGCTGAATGCGGACTACAGGCCCTTAAGCTACTATCCGCTGTCCCTGTGGTCCTGGCAGGACGCGGTGAAAGCGGTCTTCCTTGACCGCGTCAATATCGTGTCGGTCTATGACACGGCGGTTCGAAGTCCGAGCTTCGAGTTCCAACTGCCGAGCGTTGTCTCGCTCAAGACCTTTGTCAAACCATCCCGATACCCCGCCTTCACCCGCTTCAACGTGTTCCTGCGTGACCGGTTCCAGTGCCAGTATTGCGGTTCGAAGGATGACCTCACGTTCGATCATCTGATCCCGCGCTCCCGCGGTGGCCAGACCACCTGGCAGAACGTCATCACCGCCTGTTCCCCCTGTAATCTGCGCAAGTCGAACAAGAGCTGCGAGCAGCTCGACATGTGGCCGATGCACATGCCATTCCAGCCGACAATCCAGGACCTGCACAACAATGGCCGCGGCTTCCCGCCCAATTACCTGCACGACAGCTGGCTGGATTTCCTCTACTGGGACACGGAACTGGAACCTTAACAGATGTTAAGTGGTTTTCATTCCAAGGCTTAAGCTGGCGTCAACCAACGCAGAAGATGACGCAGCGATTTGTCTCGAATTTTAGTGATTGAGAAGACAATTCGCTGAATATCTCACCCAGAAACTAATCTGGAGAGATGTCATGCGTTCCGCGTCCCTGATGCGATTGACCAAGAAGCTGCGCCTGTTCCGCAGCGAAACGCGCGCGTCGATCATGCCCCTGTTCGCTCTGCTGATCCTGCTGATGATCGTCATCGGCGGCGCCGGGGTCGATTATGGCCGCGCCGTGATGGCCCGCTCCACCATCGCCAATGCTCTGGACTCGGCAGTTCTGACTGTTGCCCGCGAACTGTCCGTCAAGTTGATGACCGATGCGGAAGTCTCGACCGCCATCAACAAGACCTTCGAGGCCAACCTTGCCTCGGCCGGCCTGACGGGCGTCAGCATGAGCCCGATCACCTTCAGCATCAATCCGGAGCAAGGGATCGTCTCGGCAACCGCAACGGCCAATGTCCCGACCAGCTTCATCTTCATGGGCGGCGTCGGCCCAAAAGACATCCCGGTCTCCGTGGACGCGCAATCGACCTACTCGCTGTTTGATGTGGAACTGGCGATGATCGTCGACGTTACCGGATCGATGAGGTCCTACATGGGCAGCTTGCGTACAGCCGCTCAAGCGATTGTCGACATTCTGATCCCAATTGGCACTGATCCAGATGAATCCAAGGTCCGCATCTCTCTGACGCCCTATAGCCAAGGGGTCAACATGGGAGAGTATGCAGGGAAAATGACCAAAAATAATACCGGAAGCAGAAATTGCGTCACAGAAAGATCTGGTCCGAAAAAATACACAGATGAAAAGTATGATTATGCTGGAAACTCATCTGAGTTTTTTGGTGGCGGCACAAACTCCTGCGCTTCTAGCCCTAAAATCGAGCCGCTTACAAACAAAAGAAGTACGCTAATTTCTGCAATCAGCAGCCTTGTGGCCAGTGGAGGAACGGCTGGCCAAACAGGAATCTCAATCGGTTGGTACACTCTATCTCCAAACTGGAACAATCTCTGGAAGACGGATAATAAGTCAGCTGCATATGGCAAAGAAAAACTTCAAAAAATAGCGCTTATTATGACAGATGGAGACTTTAACGTATACTATTACAAAGAAAATTTAACTAGAAATCAGTGTCAATCAATTAAAAATAACTGGTACGACAACAAAGAAATTGACAAAAACTGCGTGAATGGAACAAATACATACTGGATAGAGCACTTTGATTACAGTGGCTACAATGGAAAGCCATCGTTAATAGCAAAAGAAATGTGTGACGGAATGAAAGCAAAAGAAATTCGTATTTATTCCGTCTACTTCGGGAGCAGCCCTAACTCAGCAGGCGCCAAAGTCATGCAATACTGCGCTTCCGATCCGGGAACGTATTTCATGGCGACAAATGGCCAAGCCCTGATCGGTGCGTTCCAGAAGATCGCCAACCAGATCCAGTCGATCTACCTGTCAAAGTGACCTTGGCTTATCGGCTTCGCGAACCACAGTGAAAAGGGCCCGCCATCTGGCGGGCCCGAGCTTGATGACAAACCTCGACCTCACCGAAGTCATCCCGGCCAAGCGAAGCGCCGAGCCGGGACCAGAGAGCCGAGGCCTCTATCTTTCAATGAGTTACCCTAGATGAGACCTTGGCTCTCCGGTCCCGGATCTCCGCTTCGCTGCGTCCGGGATGACGATAGAGGGTTTATCAGCAGCCTCTCCATCGTCATCCTCGGCCTTGTGTCGAGGATTTATACAAATCAAAGGCTTGCAGATGGTCGGGACAAGCCCGACCATGACGAATGAGAAACATGCCTGAATTGCCATTCCCCTCAGGGCCCGCCATCCGGCGGGCCCTTATTGATTTCCGAAAGCCTGAGACGGATCAGCTACGGTTTTGGCGGTTCTCGATCAGGTCTTCGACCACGGTCGGATCAGCCAGGGTCGAGGTGTCGCCGAGATTGTCGAAGCTGTCTTCGGCGATCTTGCGCAGGATGCGGCGCATGATCTTGCCGGAGCGGGTCTTCGGCAGGCCGGGGGAGAACTGGATCAGATCCGGCGAGGCGATCGGACCGATCTCCTTGCGCACATGGGCGACCAGTTCCTTGCGCAGCGCCTCGCTCGGCTCCTCGCCGTCCATCAACGTGACATAGGCGTAGATGCCCTGCCCCTTGATGTCATGCGGATAGCCGACGACGGCGGCTTCCGACACCTTCGGATGGGCAACGAGGGCGCTTTCCACCTCGGCCGTGCCCATGCGGTGACCGGACACATTGATCACGTCATCGACGCGGCCGGTGATCCAGTAATAGCCATCAGCGTCGCGGCGGCAGCCGTCACCGGTGAAATACATGCCCTTGTAGGTGGCAAAGTAGGTCTGCACGAAGCGCTCGTGATCGCCATAGACGGTGCGCATCTGTCCGGGCCAGCTGTCGAGAATGACGAGGTTGCCCTCGGTCGCACCCTCGAGGATGTTGCCTTCCGCGTCGACCACAGCCGGCTGAACGCCGAAAAATGGCCGCGTCGCCGAACCCGGCTTCAGCGCCGTCGCGCCCGGTAGCGGCGTGATCAGGATGCCGCCCGTTTCCGTCTGCCACCAGGTGTCGACAATCGGGCAGCGCTTGTCGCCGACCACGTTGTAGTACCACATCCAGGCTTCGGGATTGATCGGCTCACCCACGGAGCCCAGCAGGCGCAGGCTCTTGCGGGACGTGCGGGTGACATGATCATCGCCAGCGCCCATCAGCGACCGGATCGCGGTCGGGGCGGTGTAGAAAATGTTGACCTTGTGCTTGTCGACCACGTCCCAGAAGCGGCCAGCATTCGGGTAGGTCGGAACGCCTTCAAACATCAACGTCGTCGCGCCATTGGCGAGTGGGCCATAGACGATGTAGCTGTGGCCAGTGACCCAGCCCACATCCGCCGTGCACCAGTAGACGTCGCCGTCATGGTAGTCGAAGACATATTGATGCGTCATGGAGGCATAAGTGAGGTAACCGCCGGTGGTGTGCATCACGCCCTTCGGGCTGCCGGTGGAGCCGGAGGTGTAGAGGATGAACAGCGGATCTTCCGCGTTCATTTCCACCGGTTCGCACTCATCAGAAACCCGCTCGACTTCCTCGTGATACCAGACGTCGCGGCCGTCCTTCATCGTGACAGTGCCACCGGTGCGCCTGACGACGATCATGGTCTCGACCGGGGCCTTCTCAACCGCCTTGTCGGCATTGGCCTTGAGCGCGACTGCGCGTCCGCCGCGCAGGCCCTCATCAGCCGTGATGAGGCAGGTCGACTGGCAATCGGCAATGCGTTGCGCGAGGCTGTCCGGAGAGAAGCCGCCAAAGACAATCGAGTGCACGGCGCCGATCCGGGCGCAGGCCAGCATGGCATAGGCTGCTTCCGGGATCATCGGCAGGTAGATGGTAACGCGGTCGCCCTTCTTGACGCCCTTGGAATGCAGGACGTTGGCAAAGCGGTTCACCTCGCGCGACAGGTCCTTGTAGGTGATGATCTTGTGCTCGGACGGATCATCGCCTTCCCAGATGATTGCCGGCTGGTCACCGCGCCGGGCCAGATGCCGGTCGATGCAGTTGGCCGCGACATTGAGGGTGCCGTCCTCGAACCATTTGATCGACAGGTTGTGGTAGTCGTAGGAGGTGTTCTTGACCCGGGTGTAGGGCTTGATCCAGTCAAGGCGCTTGCCGTGTTCGCCCCAGAATGCGTCCGGGTTTTCCACCGACTGGCGGTACATTTCCTGATATTTCGCGTTGTCAACGAGGGCGTGCGCCGCCACTTCCGCCGACACCGGGAACACGTTGTCAGACATGCCATCCTCCCTACAGACTTCCGGCTGGTTGCCCTAAGGACACCTCCGTTTCGGCGGCATTATGCTCGGCGAAGCAGATGGCGTCCATTAGGGATAAGTCGAACGTTCGTAGGCGATTTTGACCGTCAGGTCACCCGACAAGTCCAATGACGACCCCCTGGATCACCAGGACACCGAGCCAGTGCCCGCCGTCGATCATGGTGAGAAGCGGGCTGAGCTTCTGGTGACGCTGCGACACAACCAGCGATGTGAGGAAGAAGCCGGTCCAGATCATGCCGGCTGAAATCAGGCCGCTGTTCACGCTGAGACCACCGGCGTGATAGATGACGCCAGCGAAGATAAAAGCCATCAACAGGTCGGCCACAAAGGTCACCAGCATGGTGATCGCGGTTGGGCGCGCCTGATCGGCGGAAAGCCTGGCGGCGCGCTGCCACACCGATCCAAGCAGGCCATACCACAGTACGCCGAATGCAAAGCTGGCCACAGCAGCAGCGGCAACGCCGAGCAGGTTGATGCCGTCAAACATCATGATGGAGTTCCTCCCCCTTGAGACTGTTCAACCGCGCCCGCCGAAGATTGCCGAACCAACCCGGACATGGGTCGCCCCGAAGGAAACGGCCGTTTCATAGTCGGACGACATGCCCATGGACAGTTGCGACAGGCCATTGCGGGCAGCAATCTTCTCAAGCAGGGCGAAATGCGGCCCTGGCGCCTCTTCGACCGGCGGAATGCACATGAGGCCGACGACGGAGAGGCCGATATCCTCCCGGCACAGGCGAATGAAGGCATCAGCATCTTTAGGCGAGATCCCGGCCTTTTGTGGCTCCTCACCCGTGTTGACCTGGATGAAGCAGGGAAGTTCCCGGCCCTGCGCCAGCATCTCGGCCTTCAGTGCCCGGGCGATCTTCTCACGATCAATGGTGTGAATGACATCGAAAGTCGCAACAGCCTCCTTTGCCTTGTTCGACTGCAGCGGCCCGATGAGATGCAACTGAATTCCAGTGAAATCGCTCCGCAACGCAGGCCATTTGCCCATGGCCTCCTGAACACGGTTTTCACCGAACACGCGCTGCCCGGCCTCCAGCACCGGACGGATCTCTTCCGCTTCGAAGGTCTTGGAGACGGCGACCAAGGTCACGGAGCCGGCACTGCGGTTGTATTCCGCCTCCGCCGCACGAATGTCGGACTGGACGGTGGCAAGTCGGTCGGTGGCGGTGGCGGCCATAAGAATACTCCGGCAAAAGCGGACCATATTGGTCCCCGACCGCTCTGATACGGCGGCAAGCCGGTACGGTTCAAGTGATAGCATTTCCGGGCCCTCGCCGCCGCAAGTCAGACGGGCGCGAAAAGCGCCGCAATTTCAGCCAATCATGTTGACCCTTGCGGGAAATTCTGGTGACAGTCCGGCAGGTGTTTGTTTGAAGTGCGCCCGGTTCGCGGGCGCCAGTGAAATGGCGAAATTGATGGTTACGGAACGGGAACGCTACAACGCGCGCGACGTCGAAGCGCGCTGGCAGAAGGTCTGGGACGACAAGGACGTCTTCAAGACGTCCAACGAGGATCCGCGCGAGAAATACTACGTGCTGGAGATGTTCCCCTACCCGTCCGGCCGCATCCACATGGGCCATGTGCGCAACTACGCCATGGGCGACGTCGTCGCCCGCTACAAGCGCGCGCGCGGCTTCAACGTGCTGCACCCGATGGGCTGGGACGCCTTCGGCATGCCGGCCGAAAACGCGGCCATGCAGAACAACGTCCATCCGAAGGACTGGACCTACGAGAACATCGCCTTCATGCGCGGCCAGCTCAAGATCATGGGCCTGTCGCTGGACTGGAGCCGCGAGTTCGCGACCTGCGACGTGGAGTATTACACCCAACAGCAGCGCCTGTTTCTGAAGTTCCTGGAAGCCGGCCTCGTCTACCGCAAGAAGTCCAAGGTCAACTGGGACCCGGTCGACATGACCGTGCTGGCCAACGAGCAGGTCATTGACGGCCGCGGCTGGCGCTCCGGCGCGCTTGTCGAGCAGCGCGAGCTGACCCAGTGGTTCTTCAAGATCACCGATTATTCCGAGGATCTGCTGGAGGCGATCGACACGCTCGACCGCTGGCCGGAAAAGGTCCGCCTGATGCAGAAGAACTGGATCGGCAAGTCGGAAGGCCTGCGCGTCCGCTTCGAGTTCACCGCTCCGGCCCCGACGGGCGACAAGACCCTCGAGATCTTCACCACCCGTCCGGACACGCTGTTCGGGGCCTCGTTCATGGGCCTGTCGCCGGATCACCCGATTTCGGTGAAGCTTGCCGAGAGCAATCCGGATCTGGCTGCCTTCATCGAGGACTGCCGCCGCATCGGCACCTCGGCCGAAGCCATCGAGACGGCCGAGAAGAAGGGCATGGACACCGGCCTGCGCGTGAAGCATCCGCTGGATGCCTCCATCGAGCTGCCGGTCTATGTCGCCAATTTCATCCTCATGGATTACGGCACCGGCGCGATCTTCGCCTGCCCGGCGCATGACCAGCGCGACCTTGATTTTGCCCGCAAGTACGGCCTGCCGGTGCGCCCCGTGGTGCTGCCGAAGGACGCCGATGCGGCCAGCTTCACCGTCGCCGACGTGGCCTATACGGATGACGGCACCATCTTCAACTCTGCCTTCCTCGACGGCCTCAGCATCGCTGAAGCCAAGGACACGGTAGCGAAGAAGCTGGAAGCCATCGAGATCGATGGTGCGCCTCAAGCCGCCCGTCAGGTGAATTACCGCCTGCGTGACTGGGGCATTTCGCGCCAGCGCTACTGGGGCTGCCCGATCCCGGTCATCCATTGCGATGACTGCGGCGTGGTGCCGGAGAACGATGCGAACCTGCCGGTCAAGCTGCCGGACGACATCAACTTCGACAAGCCGGGCAACCCGCTGGACCGCCACCCCACCTGGCGCGACTGCAGCTGCCCGAAATGCGGCAAGCCGGCCCGGCGCGAAACCGACACCATGGACACCTTCGTGGACAGTTCCTGGTATTTCGCCCGCTTCACCGCCCCGCAGTGCGATCAGCCGACCGATCCGGCTGCGGCAAACGGCTGGCTGCCGGTGGACCAGTATATCGGCGGCATCGAGCACGCCATCCTGCACCTGCTCTACTCGCGCTTCTTCACCCGCGCGATGCAGAAGGTCGGCGCGCTGGATCTGAAGGAGCCGTTCAAGGGCCTCTTCACGCAAGGCATGGTGACGCACGAGACCTACAAGAGCGCAGAGGGCAAGTGGCTGAGCCCGGCTGAAATCAGCTTTGTTGAAGGCGCCGAGCGCAGTGCCGTGGAAATTGCCACCGGCGCCCCGGTCACCATCGGCTCCATCGAGAAGATGTCAAAGTCGAAGAAAAACACGGTGGACCCGACCGACATCATCGAGACCTACGGCGCCGATACGGCTCGCTGGTTCATGCTGTCGGATTCGCCCCCCGAGCGTGACGTGATCTGGACCGAGGAAGGCGTTCAGGGCTCCTGGCGCTTCGTGCAGCGCGTCTGGCGTCTGGTCGGCGAAGTCGCTGCCACGCCGAAGCGCGGCCCCCAGGCCCCGCAGATGGGCGAAGCCGCGCTGGAGCTGCGCCGTGCCACCCACAAGACGCTGGCTGCCGTGTCACGCGACATCGAAGGCCTCGGCTTCAACCGTGCCGTTGCCCGCATCTACGAACTGGTGAACCAGATCGGCAAGACCGTCCACAACGGCCTGGGTGATGCCGACACCGCCTGGGCGGCACGCGAGGCTTGTGAGTACCTTGTCATGATGATGGCACCCATGATGCCGCATCTTGCCGAGGAGTGCTGGACCGAACTGGGCCATGACGGTCTGGTTGCCGAGGCCAGCTGGCCCGCTCTGGACGAAAGCCTGCTGGTCGAGGACAGCATTGTCCTGCCGGTTCAGGTGAACGGCAAGAAGAAGGGTGAGATCACTGTTGCGCGGGATGCCTCGACGGCGGACGTCGAAGCAGCCACAGTGGCACAGGAGTTCGTCCAGCGGGCGCTGGAAGGCCGTGCTCCGCGCAAGATCATCGTCGTGCCGCAGAGGATCGTGAATGTCGTTGGCTGACGCTTGGGCGCGCGGGCGCCGCACCTCTTTCGGGATTGCCCTGGTTCTGGCCAGCAGCGTGCTGCTGGCCGGCTGTCAGGTCCGGCCGCTCTATGGCCAGCTGCCGACCCCGGCGGGAATGGCAGGAGAAACGGTGCAGGGGGAACTGGCGGCAATCGAGATCGAGAAGATCGATACCGTCAACGAAATGCGCCTCTCCGACGCGCGCCGTGTCCTCTATAACGAGCTGACATTCGGCTTTGAACGGGGTGGCTATGCACCGGCGAAGAAGTATCGCCTGCGCATGGTGATGAACATCGGCGTGTCCGAGGTCGGTGTCGAACGTCTGGCAGACGTTCCCTCGGCCTACTCGACCACCATGAATGTGTCTTTTGTCCTCTCGGATGCCGCTGACAACCGCACCCTGATGACGGGCAAGTCCTTCGCAACCGCCTCCTATGACTTCTCCAGCCAGCGCTTCGCCAATCTGCGCGCCCGCCGGGATGCGGAGGAGCGGGCGGCGAAGATCGTTGCCGAGGACGTCCAGGCGCGCATCGCCGGTTACTTTGCCACTCGCAAGTGAGGTGATCCCGTGGTCGCGCTGAAAGCCGGCGACATTGATCGTTTTGTCGCCAAGCCGCCGGCGAATGTCCACGCGATCCTGGTCTACGGGCCCGATACGGGGCTTGTGTCCGAACGGGCACAGGCCCTTGTTGCCGCTTACAGCGCCGGCAACGACGACCCCTTCAGCCAGGCAAAGCTGGATGCCGGCGATCTCGTTTCAGATCCGAATCGGCTGATCGACGAAGCCCTCACCATTCCCCTGTTCGGCGGCCGTCGCACCATATGGGTCAAGGATGGTGGCGGTCGCAACCTGCTGCCCGCCGTCACCCCTGTGGTCAACCTGCTCGACTGCCCCGCCGTTGTGGTGATCGAGGCCGGTGATCTGAAAAAGGGCACCGGCCTGCGCAAGCTGTTCGAAAGCGACAAGCGCGCTGTTGCCGTGCCCTGCTATGCGGACACAGCCAGGGACCTGGAAACGCTCATCGACGAGGAAACACGGGCTGCCGGCCTCACCATCACCCGGGAAGCCCGCGCGAGCCTGCACGGGCTCCTGGGCGCAGACCGGATGGCCAGCCGCGGCGAGCTGCGCAAGCTCTGCCTCTATGCCCATGGCAAGGGCCGCATCGACACCGACGATATCGAGGCGATCATCGGCGACGCGTCCGCCTTCGAACTCTCCGAGTTGATCGACGCGGCAGCCGGTGGCGACCTGCCCGCCCTTGATCACGGGCTTGAGCGGCTAGAGGCGGCCGGCAGCAATGCGTCAGTCATCGCCGGCCAGACATTGGCGCATTTCCAGTGGCTGCACCGGCTGCGGGCAGATGTGGACGGCGGCACCCCGGCCTCTCAGGTGATCGAGATGGTGAAGCCACCGGTGTTCTTCAAGCGCAAGGCGACTCTGACGCGGCAACTCTCGATCTGGAATTCCCCCGACTTGGAAAAGGCGATGGACCGGCTGAGCGACGCGATGAAGATTGCCCGCCTCAATGATCGGATCGGGATGCCCGTCCTGTCCGAAGCCCTGCTGACCTTGGCTCGCGTCGCCACCGCCCGCAGCAGATCCCGCCGATAAAAAGAAAACGGCCCGGAAATTCCGGACCGCCAACAGTCTCTCCATCGTCATCCAGGACGAGAGCGAAGCGAAGATCCGGGACCGGAGAGCCAAGAGCCTTAGAAATTCAGCTCCTTGAAATAGCCAGACCTCAGCTCTCCGATCCCGGCTCGAGCTGACGCTCGTCCGGGATGACGCCTAAGATGTGATGGCTCATCCAATACAAAAGCGGCCCGGACATTCCGGACCGCTTCCGATTCGAAAGTCCTAACGAGACCTTAACGGGTTTCGATGCCGAGCTTGCGGCACAGCTCGTCCAACTGCTCGAGCGAGGCATACTTGATTTTCATCTCGCCGGCTTCCTTGCCGGCCTTGTGGCCGATGGCGACCTTCAGCCCGAGGCTGTCGGTCAGGCGCTTTTCAAGGGCGCGGGTATCGGCATCTTTCTCGACCTTCGCCGCCGTGTCCTTGCTGCCGGACAGCTTCGACAGGATCTCGGGATCCTGCGCCAGTTTTTCGGCTTCGCGGACAGACAGCCCCTTCTCGACGATCAACTCGGCCAGGGCCGACGGGTCATCGAGGGTAATGAGAGCCCGGGCGTGGCCGGCGGTAATCAGACCTTCGGACAGGTAGTCTTTCACCGCATTCGGCAGCTTCAGCAGGCGCATGGTGTTGGCCACATGGCTGCGGCTCTTGCCGATCAGACGTGCCAGATCATTCTGGCTATAGGAAAACTCGGCCGTCAGCTGCTCATAACCGAGCGCTTCTTCAATCGGGTTGAGATCCGCGCGCTGGACGTTCTCGATGATCGCCAGCTCAAGCGCTTCCTGGTCGGTGATCTCGCGGATCAGCACCGGCACCTCATGCAGGCCGGCACGCTGCGCCGCCCGCCACCGTCGCTCGCCGGCAATGATCTCGAAATGGTTCGGCTTGCCGGCCGCCGGACGGACGAGGATCGGCTGGATGATCCCCTTCTCCCGGATGGAATCCGTCAGCTCGGTCAGATCTTTTTCGTGGAAGCTCTTGCGCGGGTTGCGCGGGTTCGGCTCCAGGAACTCGACCGGTACCTTGCGGGTGTCACGCGGCGGGGTCTTGTCCGCCTGGGCCGCAGCCTGATCCTGCGAAGCCGGAACGATGCCAGCGTCCCCGATAAGGGCCGCAAGTCCCCGGCCCAACCGTTTGTTGCGTCCGCCGTCTTCAGCCATGGTTCTTCTCCGCTTGCGCGCTGGTCGTGTCTTCGGAATGGAAAACGCGGCGCTGCCGCCGCGTTGAATTTCGTTTCGGCAAGGCCCCGGTCTCAGGCTGCGACGCGGCGCAGTTCCCGTTCCCGCTGGATGATTTCGGAAGCAAGCCGCAGATAGGCCTGGCTGCCCGAGCACTTCAGGTCATAGAGCAGCGCCGGCTTGCCGTAGGACGGCGCTTCCGAGATCCGGACATTGCGCGGGATGATGGTCTCGTAGACCGCATCGCCCATCGTCTCGCGCACGTCCGCCACCACCTGGCTCGAGAGATTATTGCGGCTGTCGTACATGGTCAGCACGATGCCGTGGATCGTCAGCTCGTTGTTGAGGGCGTTGCGCACCTGCTCGACCGTCGACAGCAGCTGCGACAGACCTTCCAGCGCGAAGAACTCGCACTGTAGCGGCACCAGGATCGAGTGCGACGCCGACAGCGCATTGATCGTCAGAAGGTTCAGCGACGGCGGGCAGTCGACCAGCACATAGGAAAAGCCCATCTCGCGAAACAGCCGCGACGAGGCAAACTCGTCAATGGCCTTGCGCAGGCGATAGGCGCGGTCGGCGCTTGAGGCAATTTCCAGCTCGAGGCCGAGAAGATCCATCGTCGACGGTGCGACCCAGAGACGCGGCACCGCCGTTTCCTTCACCGCCTCTTCCATGCTGCAGTCACCGCAGAGCACGTCATAGGTGGACAACGCCCGGTCGCGACGATCAATCCCGAGACCGGTCGAGGCGTTGCCCTGCGGGTCAAGATCGACGACCAGCACGCGCTCGCCGATTGCGGCAAGCGCAGTACCAAGATTGATAGCCGTGGTCGTCTTGCCGACGCCACCCTTTTGGTTGGCCAACGCGAGGACGCGCGGGGTTTCAGGAAGCCTGTTCATCAGCGGGAGCCTTCCTCGGCGGATCGGGCCGTCAGGTTGGAGAGGATCAACATGCGGCTGTCAGGATCAATGAGACTGACCTTTTCTACCAGATCAAAGCCCCAGGCGTGAGACGCTTCGTTAACCTCGCGCTGAAAATCGCGCCCTTTGTGGAAAACAGCCACAGCCCCCTCATCCATAAAGGCCCGAGAAAAGCCAAGCAGCAGATCCAGCGAAGCCAGTGCCCGCGCCGAGACCGCATCAACAGGACCATGCGACCATTGTTCCGCCGCCGACTCGATCCGGGCCGGAATGACCGTGCCATTGGATCCGGTCTCCCTCAGCGCCGTGCGCAGGAACGCTGCCTTGCGCTGGTTACTCTCGACGAAATAGACATGCGCGCCAGGCGTATCCGCAAGCAGGATCGCCGTAACGATCCCGGGGAACCCTGCCCCACTGCCCAGGTCCACCCATCGTTTCGCCTCCGGCAGCACCAGATGCGGCTGTAGACTATCAGCCACGTGCCGCCGCCAGATCTCCGGGATCGTCGCCGGCGAAATCAGATTCTGGGCCGGCTGCCAACGCAAAACCAGATCGACATAGGTTTTCAACCGCTGTTCAGTTTCACGTGAAACAGAAGCGAAATCCCGCAGAATATGCGGGCCATCCTTGGGCGTTGTCCCAGTCATATGCACAGGTCCTTCACGCCGCACCACGTCGCTCTTGCCGCTTGACCTGGGACAGCAGCAAGGTCAACGCAGCAGGTGTCATGCCATCCATGCGCGATGCCTGACCTATGGTCGATGGCCGCACCGTTTCGAGTTTCTGCTTGATCTCGTTCGACAGCCCGGCCAGCACCGAGAAATCAAACGCCTCTGGAATGGCCAGAGCCTCATCCCGGCGCAGGGCCGCAATATCGGCCGCCTGGCGATCCAGATACACCGCATAGAGCGCATCCGTCGCCACCTGCTCGGCAATCGAGGCCGGGATGTCCGCAAGCTGCGGCCAGACCGGATAGAGCTGATCCACCGTCATGTCCGGATAGGACAGAAGATCAAAGGCGCTGCGCCGGATGCCATCCTGATTGACCGGCAACCCCTGACGCGCCGCTTGCGCCGGCGTTACCGTCAGGGTCTGCATCATCTCGCGCGCATGATCGAGTGCGCGCAGTTTTGCATCAAAGGATACGCGGCGCTCTTTTCCGACGCAGCCAAGCGAGATGCCGGCAGGCGTCAGGCGCTGATCCGCATTATCGGCCCGCAGCGACAGACGATACTCGGCGCGAGAGGTGAACATCCGATAGGGCTCGGTGATGCCACGCGTCACCAGATCGTCGATCATGACGCCAATATAGCCCTGCCCCCGATCCACGACGAAATCCTGGGCCGATCCGCCCGCGCGCAAAGCGGCATTAAGGCCAGCGACCAACCCCTGCGCCCCCGCCTCTTCATAGCCGGTTGTGCCGTTGATCTGCCCGGCGAGGAACAGTCCTTTGCAGCGCTTGGCCTCCAGCGTCGTCGTCAGTTCACGTGGATCCACGTGATCATACTCGATGGCATAACCGACCTGCAGCACTGACACGTTTTCAAGACCCGGAATGGTCTTGAGAAACGCCAGCTGCGCATCCTCTGGCAGAGAGGTGGAAATGCCATTCGGATAGACCGTATGGTCATCGAGCCCTTCCGGTTCCAGAAAGATCTGATGTCCGTCACGATCGCCGAAGCGGACGATCTTGTCCTCGATCGACGGGCAGTAGCGCGGACCGCGCCCCTTGATCTCGCCGGAATACATCGCTGACCGGGACAGGTTCTCGCGAATGATCCGATGCGTCTCCTCCGTCGTGCGGGTGATGTGGCACGAAATCTGCGGCGTCGTGATTGCGGTCGTCAAGGTGGAGAACGGAACCGGCTCATCATCACCCGGCTGCTCTTCAAGTCGCGCCCAGTCGATGGTGCGACCATCCAGACGCGCCGGCGTTCCGGTCTTGAGGCGCCCGAGTGCAAAGCCAATGTCTTCGAGCGACGCCGACAGACCCAGCGCAGGCCCCTCACCGACACGACCGGCCGGGATCTTGCGATCACCAATATGGATCAGCCCCCGCAGGAATGTACCTGTCGTCAGCACCACGGACCCGCAGCTGATCGCGCGGCCATCCTTGAGCGCCACACCGCAAATCATGCCATCCTGGCGCAACAGCTGATCCGCCTCACCCTCGACGACTTCGAGATTTGCAGCCGCCCGAATCTCCGCCTGCATCGCCTCCCGGTAGAGCCTGCGATCCGCCTGGGCACGCGGCCCACGCACCGCCGGACCCTTGCGCCGGTTGAGCATGCGGAACTGGATGCCGGCCCGATCAGCGACCCGGCCCATCAGACCATCCAGCGCATCGATCTCGCGCACGAGATGCCCCTTCCCCAATCCGCCAATAGCTGGATTGCAGGACATCACACCGATGGTCTCGAACCGATGCGTGACAAGAGCGGTGCGCGCACCATGCCGCGCCGCAGCCGCAGCCGCTTCGCAACCGGCATGACCACCGCCGATCACCACCACATCAAACCGCAACGCCTCAGTCATCCGCACTGCACCCATTCGACGCAGACCAATGCCTGCCCGTCACCGTGTTTCAATTGGAAGGAACGCCCGGAACCTGACCTGCCTGCCCATCTTACGGACAGCGCGCCTCTCCGGCCAAACCGGTTCACGTATTCGCTTCCTTATAGGGAATCCAACCCGCTCTGGTCAAAGTGATTTCACGTGAATCAACCCGGACAATTGCCAAGGCCACGCGGATTCACGTGAAACACTCGCCGTCTGAGCCATACATCGCCCGACCGCTGATTCACGTGAAACAATTCGGGTCGCATCAGAAATGATTCACGTGAAACATGGGTCGGTTCGAAAGCGAACCGGATTCACGTGAAACACTCATTTGCCAATGCAAAACTCGCTGAAGATCACATCGAGCAGATCCTCAACGTCGATCCTCCCGGTGATCCGGCCCAGACTGTCACCGGCGCGGCGCAGATCCTCAGCCCTGAGTTCTGCTGGCAAATGGCTATGCCGTAGGGCATCGTTGAGCCCTTCAAGACAGGAAGCGAGATGATGCCGATGTCGCTGCCGTGTCGCCACCAGCGCTTCACCTCTCCCAAACGTCTCGCCAGCAAAATGAGAAAGCGCATACAGCAGCCCGGCAAGCCCCTCCCCTTTGGCAATGGACAAAGCAAACTCCTGTTCTGTTTCGGAAGAGTCTCGTTTCGAAGGAGTCTCAAGATCGGTCTTGGTCCGAACCAACCAAACCGGAACCGACTCGATCCGGATCGCATCCGGCAGGCCGTTCTCCCGATCCTCTGGCCCTGGCCCTCCTGGTTCCTGCAGCCAGAGAACCAGGTCAGCTGCGCGACCACGCTCGGTTGCCCGGCGGATGCCTTCCAGCTCTATCCGGCCAGCATCGCCTCGAAGCCCCGCGGTGTCGGCCAGCGTGACAGGATAGCCACCGAGGTCGAGGTGCACTTCGATCACGTCGCGAGTGGTCCCCGCCTCCTCCGTGACGATGGCGACATCCCGGCCGGCAATGGCATTGAGCAGGCTCGACTTGCCGGCGTTGGGCGCTCCCAGCAGAACGACCTGCAGGCCTTCACGCAAACGTTCACCGCGCGGACCGGTTGCCAGATGGGCAGCCACCTCATCGCGCAAGGTCGCTGCCTCGCGCCAGACCGTATCGGCAACACTGCCGGGAACATCGTCCTCATCGGCAAAGTCAAAGTCCGCTTCGATCATCGCCCGCATATGCAGCAGCTGCTTGCGCCAGCCTTCATAGAGCCGGCCAAGGGCGCCATCCATCTGCCGAAAAGCCTGGCGTCGCTGCGCCTCGGTCTCGGCAGCAATGAGATCGGCAAGACCCTCGACCTCCGTCAGGTCCATCCGTCCCTGTTCGAAGGCCCGACGGGTGAACTCCCCGGCTTCGGCGGGCCGAAGGTCTGGAAGCCGCCCAAGAGCACCAAGAACAGCAGCCACGACGGCGCGGCCACCGTGACACTGCAACTCCACCACATCCTCGCCCGTGAAGCTGGCTGGTCCCGGGAACACGACAACAAGGGCCTGGTCCAGCACCTCGCCGGTCTGCGGATCCTTGAGAGAACTGAGGCTTGCCTTGCGCGCCGGAAACGACCGGCCAGTCAACGCCGACAGGGCCGCCAGCGCCGACGGGCCACTGAGACGGATCACCGCAACGCCGGACGGCAGCGCACCACTGGAGAGGGCATAGATCGTGTCACGCATCGAATTGAACCGAACCTGACTGCAACATGGGAACAAGCTTGAGCAAGCCGCATACAGGCTTCCGCAGCAGATGCCTAGTCATGTGCCGTGATCGATGCGTAACCGATTCGATCCGACGGCGACGAGATGCCTCGTCTCGTGTTGCTGCCCGATCAATCCGCAACCGATTCAAATCAGGGGCATCATTTTCGGTACTCGCCGGCAAATTGGTTTCACGGCACCTGTTTCACGTGAATCGGGGAGGTCACACCTGAGGTCTATGTCCGCGCCAGCCGATACAACACATGCGACGCGAGAGGGTGATCCGACTCGAGCATCGGATGGAGAAAATCATCGGCCCGGTTACGAGCCATTCCCAGCCGCTGCATCACCTTCTGGGACGGGAGATTGCCCCGTGCCGTGAAGGAAACGATCTCGTCAACGCCAAGGGTTCCGAAGCCGAATCGCAACCATTCGCGCGCGGCCTCGGTCGCATAGCCCTGCCCCCAGGCGTGGCGAGCCAATCGCCAGCCGATTTCGACGCAAGGATCAAAAGGTAGCGGGTTCAAGTAAGCCGGACGGCTGAGACCGACGAAGCCGAGAAACACCCTGTCAGCCTTGCGCTCGACCGGCATGAAACAGATGCCATCTGTCACCGTCCGTGCGCGAGCCTTCTCGATCATGGCCGCCGTCTCGTCCCGGCTCATAACCGCTGGAAAATAGCGCATGACATCCGGGTCAGCATTCATCGCTGCAAACGCGTCGAGATCCCTGTCTTCCCAGGGGCGGAGAATGAGGCGTTCGGTTTCAAGATGGATCATTGGAAAGCCTTTCGATACGCGACCGATTCAAATTCTGTGACGGAGCGCTGTCCAAACAAAAGGCGCCGGAGTTGCCGCCGGCGCCTTTGGAACTGAACCGCATCCGATTCGGATCAGGTATTCATGCTGTCGAAGAAATCGTCGTTCGACTTGGTCTGCTTGAGCTTGTCGAGCAGGAACTCAACGGCGTCGACCGTGCCCATCGGGTTGAGGATTCGGCGCAGGACGAAAGTCTTCTTGAGACGTTCCGGTGCAACCAGCAGCTCTTCCTTGCGGGTGCCGGAGCGCTGAATGTCGATCGCCGGGTAGACGCGCTTGTCGGAGATCTTGCGGTCCAGGATGATTTCCGAGTTACCGGTTCCCTTGAACTCTTCGAAGATGACTTCATCCATGCGGCTGCCGGTGTCGATCAGCGCGGTGGCGATGATGGTGAGCGAGCCGCCTTCTTCGATGTTGCGCGCAGCACCGAAGAAGCGCTTCGGGCGCTGCAGGGCGTTGGCGTCAACGCCACCGGTCAGGACCTTGCCTGAAGACGGTACGACGGTGTTGTAGGCGCGGCCGAGGCGAGTGATCGAATCCAGCAGGATGACGACATCACGGCCATGCTCGACGAGGCGCTTTGCCTTTTCAATGACCATTTCAGCGACCTGGACGTGGCGGGTGGCTGGTTCATCGAAAGTGGAAGAAACGACTTCGCCTTTCACCGTCCGCTGCATGTCCGTGACTTCTTCCGGACGCTCATCGATCAGCAGAACGATGAGATAGCACTCAGGGTGATTGGTCGTGATGGACTTGGCGATGTTCTGCAGGAACACCGTCTTGCCGGTGCGCGGCGGTGCGGTGATCAGGGCGCGCTGGCCTTTGCCGAGCGGCGCAACAAGATCGATGATGCGGGACGAGAGATCCTTCGAGGTCGGATCGCCCATTTTCATCTTGAACCGCTCATCAGGATAAAGCGGGGTGAGGTTATCGAAGTGGACCTTGTGCCGGGTCTTCTCCGGATCCTCGAAATTGATGGTGTTGACTTTCAGCAGCGCGAAATAGCGTTCGCCTTCTTTCGGGCTGCGAATCTGGCCTTCGACCGTGTCTCCGGTGCGAAGGGAAAACCGTCGGATCTGCGACGGCGAGACATAGATGTCGTCGGGTCCGGGGAGATAATTTGCATCCGGCGACCGCAAGAAGCCGAAGCCATCCTGGAGCACTTCGACCACGCCTTCGCCGATGATCTCGACATCCTGCGCCGCGAGGTTTTTCAAGATCGCAAACATCAGCTCCTGCTTGCGCATGGTGCTGGCGTTCTCAACTTCGAGTTCTTCCGCAAAGGTCAGAATCTCGGTCGGCGATTTTGCTTTCAGATCTTTGAGTTTCATTTCCCGCATAAATTGGGGTCGTTCTCTGTTAGGTGGGAGATGTGTACGCGGAAGGACGCTTCTGATTTCCGAAACGCGATTGACATCGGCAACAGAAGTGAAGTCTCGGCGTGTGCCAGCGTGTGGGATGCCGACTAGCTTCGCCATTAGGCGCGGTCTGGAGGTGCACCCCGCGCGCCTTTCGAGAAGTTGGCAGCGACCATAACTGCTTCGTCCAGGTCCCGCAAGAGCGTATTCTCTGCTTCGGGACCTGGAACCGATTGCATACGTAGCGGCACTTAGAACGGTTTCACGACAACCAGGATGACAATGCCAATCATCAGCAACGTCGGAACTTCATTCAGGACACGATAGAACCGGGTCGTGCGCGTGTTTTCGTCCTTGGCAAAGACCTTGACGCAGCGGGACAGGTATCCATGCACGCCGGACATCACAAGCACCAGCGTCAGCTTGGCATGGAACCAGCCGTCTCGAAACGCATCCAGTTCATACGCCAGCCAAAGCCCGAGGATCCAGGCCGCAATCATCGCGGGATTGATGATTGCCTTCAGCAGGCGCCGTTCCATCACCTTGAAGGTCTCGGATTGGGGCGACCCGACAGGAACGTCGGCGTGGTAGACGAAGAGGCGCGGCAGATACAGCATTCCCGCCATCCAGGCGATGATGGCGATGATGTGCAGCGACTTGAGCCAGAGATAGAGATCCATCAGACGTGCCTCATCCCTGCCTTACACGCTCGACCATCCTGGCCACATGCGCTGGATCGGTCTCCGGTGTCACACCATGTCCCAGATTGAAGATCAGCGGCCCCTGCCCCAGCGCTTCGAGCACATGGGCGATGCCGTCATCCAGCGCTGCGCCGCCAGCCACAAGCCGCATCGGATCGAGATTGCCCTGGATCGGCACGGACTTCTGGATCGACTGGGCGATATGGTCCGGCGCGGTCCAGTCGAGGCCCACAGCATCAACGCCGGTTCCTGTCACATAGGCCGCCAGCCGGGCTGACGAGGCCTTCGGGAAGCCGATAATCCGGGCATTTGGCCGTGCTGCCTTCACGCCGGCAACGATCTGGCGGGTCGGTTCGATCGACCAGCGGGCAAAACCGGCGTCGTCGAGAACACCTGCCCAGGTGTCAAAGATCTGCAGGGCGTCAGCGCCGGCATCGAGCTGGCGGATCAGATAGGCGATAGATGCGACGATGAGTTCGTCGATGAACCGCTGCATCAGGGCCGGATCGCGATAGGCGCCGACACGGGCGGCTGTCTGGTCCTGGGTGGTATGACCTGCGACCGAGTAGCAGGCGACTGTCCAGGGCGCTCCGCAGAAGCCGAGCAATGTGGTCTCTTCCGGGAGTTCGCGGCGCAGACGGCGGACCGTTTCGATCACCGGCGCCAGATGAGCCTCTGCTCGTCCCTGCTCAAGCCGGTCCAGCACATTCTGCGACAGAGGTTCAAGAACCGGGCCACGTCCTTCTTCAAAGCGAACGGGATATCCGATTGCATCAGGGACGACGAAGATGTCCGAGAACAGGATCGATGCATCGAAGCCATAACGACGAATTGGCTGAAGCGTCACTTCGGTTGCCAGATCGGGATTGTAGCAGAAATCGAGGAAGTTTTTCGATTTCGCACGGGTCTCCCGGTACTCAGGCAGATAGCGTCCAGCCTGTCGCATCATCCAGACGGGTGGCGGATAGAGCCGCTCACCAGAAAGCACGCGCATGACGGCCCGGTCCTTGGAATTCATGGATCAGTCCTTTTTCCCGTCAGGGCTCCAGTAAGGGAGTCTCGGTAGATTTGAATCTGTTTCTTATTATTGAGGGTGGATTACCGGGATCATTCGTTGTCCACAATCCGTTCTCTCGATTTTCGCGCCGGGATGAATCGTCGCGCTGTCTGGACAAGCAATGGGGAATGAATCCGGTTGGATCAAAAAAAGAAGCGAAAACAGAAGCTTGGCCTGTTGTTAATGCTTCCTTAAGACTTATGGCCAAAGTGGATAAACTGAGGGTGACGGTGGAAGGCCCTGTTGATCCACATGAGTGCCGAACCGTTTCGGCATCGCTTGCCGCGATTTTACGATCTGTTAATGAATTCGGCTCAGCGGGGATGAGTTTTCCTGCCCGGGGCTGAAGGGGCAGGTTTATCCCCCGCCATCCACATGCGAGAGGATTTGTTGTGGGAAAATCGAGACACTACTTCCACCTTCATCTGGTGTCCGATTCGACCGGCGAAACCCTGATGACGGTGGCGCGCGCCGCGACAGTTCAATACGAAGCCGTTCAGGCGATCGAACATATGTATCCGCTGGTTCGCTCTCACAAGCAGCTCGACCGTGTCATCGGCCAGATCGAGCAGGCACCAGGCATCGTGCTCTACACGCTCGTCGACAAGGAGATCGCCGAGCGGCTGGAACGGTTTTGCCGCGAAATTGGTATCCCTTTCGTTAACATTCTCGAACCTGTCTTTGCTGTTTTTCAATCCTACTTGAATGTGCCCTTCACCCGTCGTCCCGGCGGACAGCACGCGCTGGACGCGGAGTATTTCAAGCGTATCGATGCGCTGAACTACACGATGATGCATGACGACGGGCAGATCGCGGAAAACCTCAACCAGGCGGACATCGTTCTTGTCGGCATCAGCCGCACCTCCAAAACGCCGACCTGCATCTATCTCGCCAATCGCGGCATCAAATGCGCCAACGTGCCGATCGTGCCCGACATTCCGTTGCCGGATGATCTGACGAAGCTGACCCACCCGCTTGTCGTTGGCCTTATCGCCTCGCCTGAGCGAATCCAGCAGATCCGGCAGAACCGGGTTCTGTCCCTCAATTCCGAGGGATATAACGATCTCTACATCGACAGACGCGAGATCGCCCGCGAGATTGCCGCTACCCGCCGCCTCTGCGTCGAACAGGGCTGGCCCTTGATCGATGTCACCCGCCGCTCCATTGAAGAGACTGCGGCAGAGATCATGGAACTCTATCGCCACTTCAAGAACGCCGGAGAGGCCCAGACCCTCACCTGACCGGCTTAGCAAACGGAAACTCTCATGGCTCTTGTGCTCGCCAGCGGAAGCCGGATTCGCGCAACTCTGCTTGCAAATGCCAGGCTCGATTTCATGGTCGACCCGGCCACCGTCGATGAACGCGCCGTTGAAGCGCCGCTGCTGGAGGCCGGTTTCCCCCCTGAGGATATCGCCCAGGTGCTGGCCGAGGCCAAGGCCCTCGATGTCGCCGGCCGCCGGCCGCAGGATCTGGTGATCGGCGCAGACCAGGTGCTTGGCCTTGGCAACGCACGCTTCACCAAGCCGGCCGACATGGACGCTGCCCGCCGCCAGCTGCTGGACCTGTCCGGCAAAACCCACGAACTGCATTCTGCGGTCGTCCTGGCGCGCGGCGGCGAGGTCCTCTGGCGGCACGTCTCGACTGCCCGGTTGACGATGCGGGCCTTGAGCCCGGCCGAGATCGGAAAATATCTGGCGCTGGCCGGGGATGCGGTCCTGTCCAGCGTCGGCTGCTATCAGCTGGAAAACGTCGGCGTCCGGTTGTTCGAGCGGATTGAAGGCGACTATTTCACCATTCTCGGCCTGCCCTTGCTGCCGCTGCTGGGCGAGCTTCGGGCCCTTGGGGAGACCGACGTATGACCGACCTCCGCCGATCCGCGATCACCGGCTGGCCTGTCGCCCAGTCGCGCTCCCCGCTCATTCAAGGCTACTGGCTGAAGAAGCATGGCATTGCCGGCGATTATGGCCGCGTAGCCGTGGCCCCGGAAGATGCCGAACGGTTCTACCGCGATCTGGCCGCCTCCGGGCTCACCGGCTGCAATGTCACGGTGCCGCACAAGGAGTTGGCGGCTTCGCTCTGCGACTGGCTCGATCCGGCGGCCACGGCCATGGGAGCGGTGAACACGCTCTGGCTGGACAACGGCCGGCTGTGCGGCGCCAACACCGATGGTCTCGGCTTTCTGGGCAACCTCGACGAGGCTGCCCCGGGCTGGGACAAGACCAAGGGAGCGGCCGTGGTCCTGGGCGCGGGCGGTGCTGCGCGGGCGATCGTCTGGGCCTTGCTGTCGCGCGGCTTCGCACCAGTCCACGTGATCAACCGGACCGAGGAAAAGGCCAAGGCAATCGCGGATCATTTCGGTCGCGACGTTGTGGCTCATGCTTGGGATAAGCTGGGGACTGTGCTTGGACAAGCCCGGGTTCTGGTCAACACCACATCGCTCGGCATGATGGGCAAGCCCGCGCTGGACATCGACCTGTCCGGACTGCCGCAGGATGCCCTGGTGACCGATGCGGTCTATGTACCCCTGGAAACCGGCCTCCTGCGCGCAGCAAGAGCACGTGGCAACATCGCCGTCGATGGTCTCGGCATGCTGCTGCACCAGGCTGTAAATGGCTTTGAACGCTGGTTTGGTTTCCGGCCAGAGGTGGATGCAGAGCTGCGCAACCTGATCCTCGCCGATCTGGATGCCGCCAAATGATCCGTCTGGGGCTCACGGGTTCGATTGCCATGGGCAAATCGACCACGGCCAAGCTGTTTGCCGAGGCCGGGGTTCCGGTGCACGACGCCGACGCGACGGTACATGTGCTGTATTCTGGCCGGGCGGCGCCGCTGATCGAGGCCGACTTTCCGGGCACCGTCGCTGGCGGCATCGTCGACCGGACACGCCTTGGAAATGCGGTGCTCGGCAAACCCGAGGCGATTGCCCGGCTCGAGGCCATCGTGCATCCGCTGGTCCGCGAGGAGGAACTGGCGTTTCTTGAAAAATGCCGCGTGGCAGGGCGACGCATTGTCGCCCTCGACATCCCGTTGCTGTTTGAGACGGGTGGGGAGCACCGCGTCGATGCCGTTGCCGTGGTCACGGCCAGGCCGGAGACGCAGCGCGCAAGGGCCCTGGCGCGGCCGGGCATGACGGTTGAACGCTTCGAGGCGATCCTCGCACGGCAGATGCCGGACGCCGAGAAGCGCCGCCGGGCGCATTTCCTCATCGAGACCGATCATGGTGTGGACGCTGCGCGGCGCACCGTGACCAGCATCCTGCGCGCGCTGGCCGGCCGGGGCTAGAACCCCGGCAGCCAAAGGCCGGGAACAGCTTGCAAGCAAGACAGGATAACGATGTTTTCGGATTGCATGGCCGCTCGGAAGCGGCGAGTCTTGCGGCTAGCCCTGCCCGACCCTTCGGACCCAGCCTATGCGTGAAATTGCCTTCGATACGGAAACCACCGGCCTTGATCCGCGCAACGGTGATCGGCTGGTTGAAATCGGCGGCGTGGAAATGATGAACCACGTCCCGACCGGGCGGACGTTTCACGTCTACATCAACCCGGAACGGGATGTTCCGGAGGGCGCGTTTGCGGTGCACGGCCTGTCGACCGAGTTCCTGTCGGACAAGCCGAAATTTGCAGCGGTTGCAGAAGATTTCCTGACCTTCGTCGGGGACTCGACACTCGTGATCCACAATGCGTCCTTCGACATGGGCTTCATCAACATGGAGCTGAACCGTGTCGGCCGTCCGCCGATCCCGCGCACCCAGGTCATCGATACGCTCGAACTGGCCCGCCGCAAGCATCCGATGGGGCCGAATTCGCTCGACGCGCTCTGCTCGCGCTATGGCATCGACAACTCGCGCCGCACCAAGCACGGCGCCCTGCTCGACAGCGAACTGCTGGCAGAGGTCTATCTTGAGCTGATCGGCGGCCGGCAGCGGGCACTCGGTTTCGAGATCGATCAGTCCGGGTCGTCATCCCGAAGAGGGGATGAAAGTGGCGCAGACGGTCAGATGACGTCCGCCCCGGCGCGCCCCCGCCCCACGCCCCTGCCCTCTCGCCTCACCCCTGAGGACCTCGACCGGCATGCGGGCTTCATCAAGGGCATGGGCGACAGCGCGATCTGGAAGAAATATGAGGCAAAGGACGCCGGCTGACGGCGCACTGCAGCCGGCATCCAGACGAAACCTGCTGATAGCCACCGTCAAACACCGAGCCTCAGTGGTCATCTCCGCCTTGTGCGGGGATCCAGCTGTCAGGCATCAGGCTAGGGCGTACCAATAGCTTCTGAAGGCGGTCCAGGGAGCAGTCATCCCCGCACAAGGCGGGTATGACTGCCGAGGGTGGGGTGGACCTCGGCTCTCCGGTCCCGGATCTCCGCTTTGCTGGGAGGGGGATGACGCCGACGTGTTTGCCATAAACGAAACCCCGGCAAGGCCGGGGTTCCTCAGTTCAAAGCATCGACGGCAGGACGCGGTCCGGCGGGCGGTGGCCGTCCATGAAGGTCTTGATGTTGATAATGACCTTCTCGCCCATCTCGATACGGCCTTCCAGCGTTGCCGAGCCCATATGCGGCAGCAGCAGCACGCGGTCCATTTGGGCAAGCTTCGGGTTGACGGCCGGCTCGTGCTCGAACACATCAAGCCCGGCCCCAGCCAGATCCCCGGATTCCAGCTGCCGGATCAGCGCTGCCTCGTCGATCACTTCGCCGCGGGCCGTGTTGACCACATAGGCATCTTTCTTGAGGAGCTTGAGCCGGCGCGCGGACAACAGGTGATAGGTTCCCGGCGTATGCGGGCAGTGGATCGACACCACATCCATGCGGGCGAGCATCTGGTCGAGGCTTTCCCAGTACGTGGCTTCCAGGTTTTCCTCGATGTCGGAATGCAGCCGCCGGCGGTTGTGATAGTGGATCGACATGCCGAACGCCTTGGCGCGGCGCGCCACCGCCTGACCGATGCGGCCCATGCCGATGATGCCGAGGCGCTTGCCCCAGATCCGGTGCCCGAGCATCCAGGTCGGAGACCAGCCCGACCATTCGCCGGTGTTCATCACCTTGATGCCTTCGGCAAGACGGCGCGGCACGGCCAGGATGAGCGCCATCGTCATGTCAGCCGTGTCTTCGGTAAGGACGCCCGGTGTGTTGGTGACGTTGATGCCGCGGTTGTTGGCGCTGACCACGTCGATGTTGTCGACGCCGTTGCCGAAGTTGGCGATGAGTTTCAGATCCGGACCAGCCTGCGACAGGAGCGCGGCATCGATCCGGTCGGTGACCGTCGGGACCAGGACATCGGCGGTCTTTACCGCCTCGACCAGTTCGGCTTGCGTGTAAGGACGATCGCTTTCGTTCAGGCGCGTCTCGAACAGTTCCCGCATCCGGGTCTCGACGACATCCGGAAGTTTGCGCGTGACGACGACCACAGGCTTCTTCTTCGGCATGCCATTTGCCTTCTGCGTTGCGTTGAGGGCGCCTTAACCCTAACAGGCCTACACTTCAGCTTGATGGCGTTGCCGCCAATCTGCCTCTCCCGTTCTCCTTACCAGATGGTCCGCCAGATACAAGGGGAGCCAAATGGCGCAGGGCCCCGACCTTGGTCGGGTATCGGTGCGACAATGCGGGGTTGGTGGGTTGGTTGGGCAGAAGCCTTCGAACCTGCAAGAGCGGATCTGGAATCCGTCTCGTGAACCCGCTAAACGGGAACATCGCAGAACAAGAGGAAGGCATGAACAGGCAATCCAAGCCCCGGCGCAAACGGACGATCTCTCACGGTCTTGGCGCCCTTCTCGCCCTTTCGCTGATCCTGATCGCAGCCCCGCTGGCGCAAGGCCAGACCACTCGGACCGGCAGCAGCGGCCAGCCGATTCCGCGATTTGTCAGTCTCAAGTCTGACCGCTCGAACGTGCGCCTTGGACCATCCGACGGCCATGAAGTCGCCTGGACCTACGTGAAGTCCGGCCTGCCGATCGAGATTACCCAGGAGTTCGAGAACTGGCGCCGGGTCCGGGACTGGGAAGGCAAGGAAGGCTGGCTGTTCCACTCGCTTTTGTCGGGCCGCCGAACAGTGCTGGTAACCCCCTGGGATGCCAATGGCGAGAATACGCCACTCTATGCCAAGGCCGACGTGGACTCCGGGATTGTCGCCTATCTGGCACCAAAGGTGCTGGCGAACGTGAAATCCTGTGCCAAAGGCTGGTGCCGTGTTGAAGGACGCGGCTATGACGGCTGGATTGAACAGACCCGCCTTTTCGGCGTCTATCCCGACGAGGTCATCGACTAGCTGAAACAAAAAGGGCCGCTGTCGCGGCCCTTCTGCTTTATGGCAACTCAGTCGTCGCTTCGGTCCTGCCGTTTCAACTCCTCAAGACGAGGCATCGAAACGGTGTTGTAACCACTGTCGACAAAGTGGACTTCACCGGTCACCCCACCCGACAGGCCAGACAGGAGATAGAGGCCCGAGCCGCCGATTTCTTCCAGTGTCACTGTGCGGGCCAGAGGCGAGTTGCGCTTCTGGTAGTTGTACATCAGGCGCGAGTCCGAAATCACAGATCCGGCAAGGGTTCGCACCGGCCCTGCGGAAATCGCGTTCACGCGGATACCCTGTACGCCATAGTCCATCGCCAGATAGCGAACAGAAGACTCCAGCGCGGCCTTGGCAACGCCCATGACGTTGTAGTTCGGCATCACCCGTGTCGCTCCGCCATAGGTCAGCGTCACGATGGAGCCGCCATTCGGCATGATGGCCGCCGCCCGCTTGACGATCTCCGTGAACGAGAAACAGGAGATCAGCATGGCCCTGCTGAAGTTCTCCCGTGACGTATCCGCATAGCGTCCACGAAGTTCACTCTTGTCGGCATAGGCAATGGCATGCACGAGGAAATCAATGTTTCCCCATTCACTCGTCAGCGTCTCGAACACCTTGTCCACCGAAGCAATGTCCTCGACATCGCAGGGCATCAGGATCTTCGAACCCACAGACTCTGCCAGCGGCTTGATGCGCTTCCCGAATGCTTCACCCTGATAGGTGAAGGCAAGCTCCGCGCCATGGTCGGCCAAGGTCTTGGCAATGCCCCAAGCGATCGAATGGTCGTTGGCGACACCCATGACAAGCCCGCGCTTGCCTTTCATCAGCCCGTTCATGAAAAACTCCTGTGAGACTGCCGGATCCCCCGCGGGGCGTCAGGAGGGATCCGTCAATCCGTTAACCGTTGTATTTTTTGAAGACGACCGAGGCGTTGGTGCCGCCAAAGCCGAAGCCGTTCGACAGGACGCAGTTGAGTTCGGCGTTGTCGACGCGCTGGCGCACGATCGGCATGTCAGCAAAGGCGGGATCGAGGGTCTCGATATGGGCAGACGCCGCGATGAAGTTGTTCTGCATCATCAGGATCGAGTAGATTGCTTCCTGCACGCCGGCAGCGCCGAGCGAATGGCCGGACAGCGCCTTGGTTGCGGAGATCGGCGGGATCTTGTCGCCGAACACTGCACGGATCGCTTCGATTTCCTTGATGTCCCCAACCGGCGTCGAGGTCGCATGCGGATTGATGTAATCCACCTCGCAATCAACGGTCTTCAACGCCAGACGCATGCAACGCTCGGCGCCCTCGCCCGAAGGGGCAACCATGTCGTGACCATCTGATGTCGCGCCATAGCCAACGACTTCGGCATAGATCTTTGCGCCGCGTGCCTTGGCGTGCTCCAGTTCTTCAAGCACCAGAACGCCGGCGCCGCCGGCGATGACGAAGCCATCGCGGTTGGCGTCATAGGGACGCGATGCGGTCGAAGGCGTGTCGTTATACTTGGAGGACATGGCACCCATGGCGTCGAACAGCACGGAGAGCGTCCAGTCCAGTTCCTCGCCGCCGCCGGCAAAGACAATGTCCTGCTTGCCCCACTGGATCAGTTCGGCCGCGTTGCCGATGCAGATGTTGGTCGTCGCACAAGCTGCAGAGATCGAATAATTAACGCCGTGGATTTTGAACGGGGTCGCCAGTGTTGCAGAGTTGGTCGAGGACATTGCCTTCGGCACGGCCGTGGGGCCGATGCGCTTGGGACCCTTTTCACGGGTGATGTCCGCCGCCTCGACGATGGCATGGGTAGACGGGCCGCCCGACCCCATGATGATGCCGGTGCGCTCGTTGGTGATATCGCCGGCTTCAAGCCCGGAATCGGCAATTGCCTGCTGCATCGCGATGTAGTTCCAGGCAGCGCCTTCGCCCATGAAGCGCGTGGTACGACGGTCGAGAACCTCGAAGGGCTTGACCGTCGGCGCACCATGAACCTGGCAGCGGAAGCCGAGATCGGCATATTCCTGCGCCCGCACGATGCCGGAGCGGCCGGACTGGAGGCTTTCCAGCACGTCCTGTGCCGTATCGCCGATCGACGACACGATGCCCATGCCCGTAACAACAACCCGCCTCATTGGGGTCTCCTGTCTTTCGATGCCACCATCCGGCGGGGGCCGGAGAGTAGCCGTATTATTTCGTCAGAAAAATGAAGGCGTGCATCCCGAAGCGCGCCTCTGCTTCCACATATGGGATCAGGTCTTGGCCAGACCAACCCGCAGGTCGGTTGCCTTGTAGATCTGCTCGCCGTCGGCCTTCAGCCAGCCATCGGCAATCCCCAGCACCAGTCGGCCGCGCATGATGCGCTTGAAGTCGACGCCATACTCGACCTTCTTGATGGACGGGGTGACCATGCCCTTGAACTTGACCTCGCCGGTGGACAGGGCCATGCCCTTGCCCTCAAGGCCGAGCCAGCCGAGGTAGAAGCCGGTCAACTGCCACAGGGCATCAAGACCAAGGCAGCCAGGCATCACCGGATTGCCCTGAAAATGGCAGGGAAAGAACCAAAGGTCCGGATGGATGTCGAACTCGGCGCGTGCAAATCCCTTGTCGAACTCGCCGCCGGTCTCGGAGAGCTCCGTGATGCGGTTGAACATCAGCATCGGCGGCAGCGGTAACTGCGCATTGCCGGGGCCGAACAACTCTCCACGTGCACAGGCCAGGAGGTCTTCATAGTCGTAGCTGGGGCGCCGCTCGGTCATTCCATTCCCGTTTTTTCTTATCTGGCAGGTCCAGGCCGGTGACGCGACCGAACCGCCCAGAAGGGTTCTGTTCAAGTGGTTCGATGGCCTTCCTAACACAGTGGTCCCTCCTCCGAAAGATCGTCCCTTTGCCGAGAGGACCAAGCGTATTCCTTGGTTTCCGATTGAAGAACCCACGCGTTCACGTCTCGTTGAGGCATGAAAAACTTGCATTCCAGGGCCAAGAAATGGCAAAGGTAGAGAAAGTCCCGCGTCAGCCGGCTTGCCGGCAGGGTGCAGTCATGCCGAGTTCTGAAAAGCCAGAGCCGGCTTAGCACTTCGGGTAGCTGCCCCGGCTGGAAGTCACGGATCGAATGTCTGGATCAGAAAAGCACATGACCGAGCACCATTCCCACGCCGGCGATACGCATCCCGATGTCACCGAAATGCTTCGGCATTCGGGCCTGCGCCCGACGCGGCAACGCGTTGCCCTTGCGGAGCTCCTGTATTCGAAGGGCAACCGGCATATTTCGGCCGAAATTCTGCATGAGGAGGCGGTTCTCGCCCGGGTGCCGGTATCGCTGGCTACCGTCTATAACACGCTGCACCAGTTTACCCAGGTGGGTCTCCTGCGCGAAGTGGCCATCGACGGCACCAAGACCTATTTCGATACCAACGTGCACGACCATCACCATTTCTTCATCGAAGGCGAGAACCGCGTGGTCGATATCCCGAACGACGGGGTCGGCATCGGCCGTATCCCGCAAGCCCCGGAAGGCATGGAGATCGTGCGGATCGATGTGGTTGTCCGGGTGCGGCCGAAGAGCTGAGCCCGTTTCGTCCAGGAACACATGGCAGGATCAGAAGGCCGGCGCCAAGGGTGCCGGCTTTTTCAGTTGGTGCAGGTAGCCGGGTTTTGCATCTGGCGTCATCTGAAATGCGCCATCGATCACCGAAAAGCCAAGACTGGCCAGCAGTCCGTTTGAAACAGCGTTTTCCGGGTTGGTGATGGCGTAGAGATTTTGGGCCGCAAGGGCCGAAAAACCATGCGCCAACATGGCTGCCGCAGCTTCCTTGCCGTAGCCTTTCCCGCGTGCATCAGCCAGAAGCGCATAGCCGATATCGGGCGCGTCCAACCGGTCACGTTTGAGCAAGCCGGCAATGCCGACCGGTTTTCCATTGTGTGTGGAGGCGAGCCAGAGGCCATAGCCATGCCGGGCGTGATGCGGCGCGATATGATCGCGGATGTAGCGCCGCGCATCTTCGACCGTTTTCAGGCCACGATCTCCAATGTAGCGGTGATAGTCCGGATCATTCATCAACGACAGCAGCAGCGCTGCGTCGGCGGGAAGGATCATCCGGAAGACGAGCCGGGCGCTGGGCGCGGCGACGAGTGGCAGTCTGGCTTTGGGTGATCCGGTTGTCATGCGGACACGGAACCTCCCGGTGTTGCCGCATCCTGAACCATTGCGGCCGTTCTCAAGGCAATATCAGGCGCGTCCGGAAGATCAACTCGCTCGGCGCTCTTGCAAAGGTCATAGATCAGGCAGCGGTGGCATTCCGGCTTGCGGGCCTTGCAGATGTAGCGCCCATGCAGGATCAGCCAGTGATGGGCATACAGGCCGTAGCGGGCCGGAACCACCTTTTCCATGGCGAGCTCGACCGCGAGCGGTGTCTTGCCAGGGGCAATGCCGATGCGGTTGCCGAGTCGGAACAGGTGCGTATCAACGGCGATGGTGTGATGGCCGAAGGCCATGTTCAGCACGACATTTGCCGTCTTGCGGCCAACGCCGGCGAGCGCTTCCAGCGCCTCGCGGTCTTCCGGCACTTCGCCGCCGTGATCGCGGATCAGTTGCTCGCACAGGAGGATGACGTTCTTTGCCTTGGTCTTGTAGAGGCCGATGGTGCGGATCTCTTCCCGCACCCGGTCTTCGCCTAGGGCCAGCATCTTTTCGGGCGTGTCGGCGATCTTGAACAGGGTTCGTGTGGCCCGGTTTACCCCGACATCGGTTGCCTGGGCTGAAAGCACGACTGCGACCAGCAGGGTGAAGGCGTTGACGTGGTCGAGTTCGCCCTTCGGCTCCGGGTTATCAGCGTGGAACCGGGTAAAGATCGTGTCGACCTCGGCCCGCGTGTAGCGTGGCTTTGCCCTCCGACGTTTGGGGGCAGCAGGCGACGCTCCGTCTGACTTGGCGGGCGCTTTGGTGCCGCTGGCAGGTCCAGCGGAAATTTGCTTCGGGCGGGAGATCTTTGCTTCGCTCATAGGTCCTCTATAAAGGGAGGTCATGACGAGCGACAATCCGAAACACGCGCCCGAAGAGGGGGCTGCAACGGGCGACCGGCCATTCTTCTCGGCTGTGCTCACTCCGTACAGATCCCTGGGGCAAAACGGCTTTCTTGTGCTGATGCTGTGCACCGGCGCTGTTTGCCTTGCCCATGGCGTGATGTTTGTCGCCGTTGGGGCCTGGCCGGTGATGGCTTTTTTCGGTCTCGATATCGCGCTGGTCTGGTTTGCCTTCCGCATGAATTATGCCGCTGCCAGGGCCTATGAAGAAATTATCATTCACTCTCACGAGATCGTGATCCGGAAGGTTGGCCCCGGCAAGCGCCTGCAGGAGTACCGGTTCAACACGTTCTGGGTCCGGCTGACGGTTGACAGGCTGGATGATGAAGGGGTGACCCGGATCCTGCTGACATCGCGCGGCGAGGCAGTGCCGATCGGCGACTTTCTCAATCCGCCGGACCGGACCAGTTTTGCCGGGGCCCTGACGGCAGCGCTCGCAGCTGCCAAGGCTGGACGGCACCTGCCGGGTGGGCTTCCCGCATGACCTGGCCTGGGGCCCAGTAGAAAACACCCGGAAAGTGCCATTTTTCAGTCTGGAACCGATCCTGCCTCGCCCCTAGGATGCCTCAAGGCAAAGTTGGGGCATCAAAACATCATGAAACTCTGGATCGGAATGGCTGGCGGCGCGCTGCTTGCGTTGGCCTTGGCTGGCTGTGAAACCGTATCGAAGGAACAGTGCCAGGCCGGTGATTGGGTTGCCTTGGGCCGGGCCGACGCATCGGTGGGCCATCCCTCGAGCCGGATCGAAGACATCATGAAGGATTGCGGCCGGCACGGTGTAACGCCCGATCCGCAGGCCTATTATGTTGGCTGGCAGGAGGGCGTGCAGATTTATTGTACGCCGCTCAATGGCTTCAACCTTGGCCGGGATGGAACATCGAAGTCGAACATCTGTCCGCCGGCGCTGGGCGCTCCCTTCGATTATGCCTATCAGCTGGGCTATCGCCTCTGGTCTGCGCGTAACGAGGTCAAGCAACTGGAAGATCGTGCCAGGTCGCTGGAAAGCCAGATCGACCGGGACCGGTTTTCGCTCAACACAACGGACTGCAACGGTGTGAAGCCGGAAGACCGCGACAATTGCCGCCGCAACCGCGACCGGTTGCGGGATCGGATCGATGATGCCCGCTTCCAGATCCAGGACCTGCGTTGGCGGGTGCTGCAGAAGCAGCAGGATCTGCAGGCGACAGAGTATGCGGTCAATACCGAGGCGGCGCGGCTGTTTCCCGGTTATGGCCGCTGAAGTTGCAGATCGGAACCGGTTCGGCTTCGCCTTGCGACCGGTTCCCGCGTTTCAGGACCGTGGTGGTCGCAGGAAGAGCAACGCGACCAGAACCGGCAGGCCGCTCAAGGCTGCAACCACGATCACGGCCTGAAAACTGAACGCATCGGCAATGAAGCCCATCGAGACATTGCCGATGAAGCCACCCAGGAACAGCGAGTTCATGTAGAGCGCGGTTGCCCGGCCGGGCTTGTCGGGCGCATAGCTCTGCACGAAGGAAATCGCCACGCCGGCAAAGAGCCCGTAGTAGTAACCTTCGATGGCCCCGAGAATGACCACCTGCGTCACGGTTTCCACCTGGGTGAAGGCGCCGAAGGTGAGGATCGCGATGACGGTAGCACCGGCCAGGATCGCCCGCGCGCCGAAGCGTGTGGCCAGCCGTGCCGCGCTGAAGATCGCGATGACTTCAACGATACACTTGGCCGAGATGGCAAGTCCCGGCGTATAGCCGGGAAGGCCGACCTCCCGTACGAAATACAGCGGCATGGCGGCCGTAAACAGCACGTTTCCGATCGCAATCAGCGTGCAGACAAGCGCTGCCAGCAGAAGTGGCCAGTCGATGCCCTCGAGACTTGCTGGACGTGGCGGACGCGGCGGCGCGCGAAAGCCATTCGGAACCGCCAGATGCCACAGCAGCAGCCAGATGGTCGCCAGCCCGGCCGAGATGCTGTAGGCCATTCGGAAACCGACCAGATCGATGACGATGAAAGACATCGACGGGCCAACCACCCAGGCCAGCGACACGCCCATGCGCAGCCAGGCATTGTACTGGGATATCTCGATGCCGGTCTTTTCGGCGTAAAGGCGGCCATAGGTGAACTCTGTCGAGGTTGCGCCATTGGCAACGGCCATAACAGGAGCGCCCAGCGCGATCAGCAGCCAGAACGGCGGCAGGCTGGCGAGCAGCACGGCCATGACCAGATAGGCAATGATCGACACCAGCAGCAGCGGCTTGACCGTGACCATGCGGTCAAGCCGCTCGCCGAAGATCCGGTTCACCACCATCGTCAGCGGCGCGACGATGCCTGCGTAAAGCGCGATCTGCCAGGGCTCCTGGCCAAGGCCCTCGACGATGAAGAACCCCATGACGGGGATCAGCGACGACGTGCACATGGCGCCAAAGAAGACGAGCAGAAGGATCAGCACCGCCTGGCGCGGGAGCTGCAGCACGAAGGACATGGGAAACCGGTTTCAGGCAGGGCGGCAGCCGGGGGCGACTGGCCGCAAATCAGGAAATACAGCCTGAGGATAGTTCCATTTGTCAGCTTTGCACGTGCAAATTTGAATGGATTTAAGCCCTGCCCATGCAGTGTGCACATGGGTGTGCAATTGCCACCGGGATGGCGGCTGGCCATCCCCCCGCACCAGGTCAGACCTGACCTTGCGCTTTCAGGGCCTTCAGCCGATAGAGAGCTTCCAGGGCCTCGCGTGGGCTCATGTCATCGGGTGTCAGGCTATCCAATGCCTCCCGCAACGCATCTGCCTCCGGTGCCGCCACGACGGTGGCGTGTGCCGGGCGGGAAGGCGGTTTTCGTGGAGCGGGAGCAAGTGCGGCAAACAGCGGCAGGTCGTCGATCAGCGTTTCGGCCGGCGCGCGGCGGTCTTTTTCTTCCAGCTGCGACAGTACGGCCTTGGCCCGTTCGACCACGCTTTGCGGCAGGCCGGCGAGCTTCGCGACCTGAATGCCATAGGAGCGGTCAGCAGCGCCGGGTACGATCTCGTGCAGGAAAATGACATCGCCGTTCCATTCCTTGACCGACACCGTGGCATTGGTCAGGCGCGGCAGGCGCTGGGCCAGCGCTGTCAGCTCGTGATAGTGGGTCGCAAACAGCCCGCGCGCGCGATTCACCTCGTGCAGATGCTCGATGGCTGCCCAGGCAATCGACAATCCATCAAAAGTCGCTGTGCCACGGCCGATCTCGTCCAGGATCACCAGCGCCCGCTCGCCCGCCTGGTTGAGGATCGCGGCCGTCTCCACCATCTCGACCATGAAAGTCGAGCGGCCACGGGCAAGGTCATCCGCCGCACCGACACGGGAGAACAGCCGGTCGACCATGCCGATGTGCGCGAAGCGCGCGGGCACATAGGCGCCCGTCTGCGCTATGACGGCGATCAGCGCGTTCTGGCGCAGGAAGGTCGATTTACCGGCCATGTTCGGACCGGTAATCAGCCAGATGCGCCCATGCGCCATGGCCTCGTCAGCTGGTCCCAGATTGCTGTCGTTGGCGACAAAGCTGTTTCCGCCCGAACGGCGCAGCGCCTGTTCAACAACCGGATGTCGTCCTCCCTCGATGGTAAAGGCGAGGCTCGTATCCACCTGAGGCCTGCAGTAGCCATCGTCCTGGGCCAGCTTGGCCAGTGCGGCCGAGACGTCCAGCACGGATAGCGCCCGTGCCGCCGCCTTGATTGCCTCGCCAGCTGCAACGACGGCAGCGGCGAGCCGGTCGAAAATCTCGAGTTCGATCGCCAGCGCTCGTTCGCCTGCACTGGCGATCTTCGATTCCAGATCCGCCAGCTCGGTCGTTGTGAAGCGCATCGCCCCGGCCATGGTCTGGCGATGGATAAAACGCGCCGGATCAGCGGTCATCCGGTCGGCCTGGCCGCTTGGAGCCTCGATGAACCAGCCGAGCACGTTGTTGTGCTTGATCTTCAGCGAGCGCAGGCCCAGCTCTTCGGCGTACTCGGCCTGCAGCCGTGCGATCACCTTGCGCGAAGCATCGCGAAGGTCGCGCAGCTCGTCGAGATTGGCATCATAACCCTCGGCCACAAAGCCGCCGTCACGCTTCAACAGGGGCGGCTCATCGGACAGCGCCCGTGACAGTTCCTCGCCCAGCGCATGCGGGGCTTCAGCAAGATCATGCCGCGCGGCCGAGAGCTCCGCCGGCGTTTCGGCGCCGCGTTCCAGCAGCGCCAGAATGGACCGGGTCGCGGCCAGGCCCTGCGCGATGCTCAGAAGGTCGCGTGGTCCGCCGCGCTGCAGGGCAATGCGTGACAGGGCGCGGGCGAGATCCGGCGCGGCTGCCAGTTCACGCCTGAGCCCTTCAC
Source organism: Pannonibacter sp. (assembly GCF_051860505.1). Lineage (NCBI taxonomy): Bacteria > Pseudomonadati > Pseudomonadota > Alphaproteobacteria > Hyphomicrobiales > Stappiaceae > Pannonibacter > Pannonibacter sp. The sequence goes on from NZ_JBHYDX010000005.1 coordinate 86,355, forward strand.
GCAGGATCTCTTCATCGAGAAAATAGGCGACGGAATCGAGCCGGGCGTTGATAGCATCCGGATCCGTCAGCGGCCCGGCCATCCGGCTGGCCAGCAAACGTGCGCCTGCGCCGGTAACAGTCCGGTCGATGGCTGACAGCAGACTGCCCTGCCGGTCTCCACCCAGTGTGCGGGTCAGTTCCAGGTTGGCCCGGGTTGCCGGGTCAATCAGCATGCGTCCGCGTGCCGCCTCGCGCACGGGTGGATCCAGCGGCGGGCGCTCGCCCAATTGGGTCTTTTCTATATAGGCCAGCACGCCGGCTGCGGCTGATAGCTCAGCCCGTGAGAACGTGCCGAAACCATCCAGCGTGCGGACGCCGAAGTAGCCGGCGAGCCGATCCGAAGCCGTGGCGCTGTCGAAAAAGGCGCGCGGAACCGGCGACAGAGCAGCTCCCTGCCCTTCAACGATCTGGCGCAAATCCTGCTCTTGCAACAGCGCATCAGGGATCAGGATCTCACGCGGGTCAATCCGCGCCAGGTCAGCCGAAAGGCGCAGTGTATCGCTTTCTCCGACCTGGAAACTGCCGGTCGACATGTCGATCCAGGCAAGACCGAAAACGGCCTCTTCCGCTCCAGAGCCCATGCGCAGGCGATTGAGCGCCAGCAGGAAATTGTTGCTTCCAGCATCCAGCAGACGTTCTTCGGTCAATGTGCCGGGGGTCACCAGCCGGATGACATCCCGCCGGACAACGGACTTGGAGCCGCGTTTCTTGGCCTCGGCCGGATCTTCCATCTGCTCGCAGACAGCGACCCGGTGACCGAAGGCGATCAGCTTCTGCAGGTAGTCATCGGCCGCATGGACCGGCACGCCGCACATCGGGATATCCTCGCCCAGATGCTTGCCGCGCTTGGTCAGCGTGATGCCGAGCGTGCGCGAGGCGATCTCGGCGTCCTCGAAGAACAGCTCGTAGAAATCCCCCATCCGGTAGAACAGCAGGCTGTCCGGATTTGCGGTCTTGATCTCGATGAACTGCGCCATCATTGGCGTGACGCGCTGGTCCGCTCCTGCGGCGTCAGGCGCAGATGGCTCGGCAGCAGGGTCGTGGGTGACGGGTTCGAATGACATGGCCGGACCGTAGCAAAGCGCTTCCGTCGTTTCATGGCGACTACTGCCTTGTGCTGCCTTGAGCCGGCAATTTTCAGGGGATAAGGTTTGCCTCCCCCCGCGTGGCTTCGCCCTGCCGCCCGATCATACGACGCATCTGCCCAGAGGACCCCAAAGGCCATGTCCGACAACAAGAAGACGCCAAAGACCGGCATCAGTTTCACCGACCAGGAAGCGCTTCTGTTCCATCAGGAAGGCAAGCCGGGCAAGCTGGAAATCACCCCGACCAAGCCGATGGCCACCCAGCGGGATCTGTCGCTGGCCTATTCGCCGGGTGTGGCCGTACCGGTGCGGGCCATCGCCGAGGATCCGAGCCGCGCCTTTGACTACACCACGCGTGGCAACCTCGTTGCCGTGATTTCCAACGGTACCGCCATTCTCGGCCTCGGCAACCTCGGTGCGCTGGCTTCCAAGCCGGTGATGGAAGGCAAGGCCGTGCTGTTCAAGCGCTTCGCCGACGTGGATTCCATCGACCTGGAAGTCGATACCGAGGAAGTCGACGCCTTCATCAACTCGGTCCGCTATCTCGGGCCCTCCTTCGGTGGCATCAACCTGGAGGACATCAAGGCGCCGGACTGTTTCATCATCGAGCAGCGCCTGCGCGAATTGATGGATATCCCGGTTTTCCACGACGACCAGCATGGCACCGCCATCATCGCTGCCGCCGGCATGATCAACGCGCTGCATCTGACCGGCCGCGACATGAAGACCGTCAAGGTGGTCTGCAATGGCGCGGGCGCTGCCGGCATTGCCTGTATCGAGCTGGTCAAGGCCATGGGCATTCCGCATGAGAATGTCATTCTCTGCGACACCAAGGGCGTGATCTACCAGGGCCGCACCGAGGGCATGAACCAGTGGAAGTCGGCCCATGCTGTGCGCACGGACGCAAGGACGTTGTATGAGGCCCTGAAGGGCGCAGATGTGTTCCTCGGCGTCTCCGTCAAGGGCGCGCTGACCGAGGACATGGTCCGAGCGATGGCGCCAAACCCGATCATCTTCGCCATGGCCAACCCGGATCCGGAAATCACGCCGGAGGAAGTCGCTGCCATCCGCGACGACGCCATCGTCGCCACCGGCCGCTCCGACTATCCGAACCAGGTCAACAACGTCCTGGGCTTCCCCTACATCTTCCGCGGCGCGCTGGATGTGCGCGCCACCACGATCAACGAGGAGATGAAGGTTGCCTGTGCCCATGCGCTGGCAGAACTCGCCCGCGAGGAAGTGCCTGACGAGGTGGCGGCGGCCTATCGCGGCAACCGGCCGAAGTTCGGGCCGGAATACATCATCCCTGTGCCCTTCGATCCCCGGCTCATCTCGACCATTCCGCCGGCCGTGGCCCAGGCTGCTATGGACTCTGGCGTTGCTCGCAAGCCGATCATCGACATGGATCAGTACCGGCACCAGCTGTCGGCCCGGCGCGATCCGGTTGCCGGCACGCTGCAGCGCATCTTCACCCGCGTCCGCCAGATGCCGAAGCGCGTCGTCTTTGCCGAAGGCGAAGAGGAGCCGATGATCCGCGCCGCCGTGAGTTTCGTGAACCAGGGCCTCGGTGAAGCCATCCTGATCGGCCGCGAAGACGAGATCCGCTCAGCGGCCCAGGGAGCGGGCATCGATATCGACCGACCCGGCATCCGTTTGCAGAACGCCCGCAACTCCACCCGCAATGCCGATTATGCCCAGTATCTCTATGGCCGGATGCAGCGGAAAGGGTACCTGTTGCGCGACTGCCAGCGCATGGTCAACAACGACCGCAACTACTGGGGCGCGATCATGGTGGCGCGCGGCGATGCCGACGCCATGGTGACGGGCATCACCCGCAATTACTCTGTTGCCCTCGACACGGTGCGCCAGTGCATCGACACCAAGCCCGGCCATCGGGTCATCGGCGTGTCGCTGGTGCTCGCCCGTGGCCGCACCGTGCTTGTTGCCGACACCACCGTGCATGACATGCCGAATGCAGAGGAACTGGCCGATATCGCAGAAGAGGCCGCCCATGTTGCCCGGCGTCTTGGCTACGAGCCGCGTGTGGCCATGCTGGCCTATTCAACCTTCGGCCACCCGAAGGGCGAGCGCGCCGAGCGGGTGCAGGAAGCCGTGCGCATCCTCGACCGGCGCCGCGTCGACTTCGAGTACGACGGGGAAATGGCCGCCGACGTGGCGCTCAACATGGACAAGATGGCGTCTTATCCGTTCTGCCGCCTCACCGGCCCGGCCAACGTGCTGATCATGCCGGCGTTCCACTCTGCATCCATCTCGACCAAGATGCTGCAGGAACTGGGTGGCTCGACGGTGATCGGCCCGCTGCTCGTCGGCTTCGACAAGCCCGTGCAGATCGTGCCGATGGGCGCCAAGGACAGCGACATCGTCAACATGGCAGCGGTGGCCGCGTACAATGTGACGTGACTTCTCCGGCTCCGGCCGGTTGGCGCAACGGAAATGCAAACGGGCCGCACTTTGGCGGCCCGTCAGAGTGCCGACAGTCCGTGTTTGGACTCCGGTCCCTCTCCGTGTCACCCCGGCCAAGCGTAGCGCCGAGCCGGGCACCACTCGCTTCCAGAGCAGTCGTCACGAAGCGCAGACGCTCGCCAGCGAGAGGCTTGCAACTGCTGCGGTCTGACAATCACTGCTCTGCGAACGAGTAGGCCCCGGGTCTCCGCTTTGCTCCGCCCGGGGTGACCCCAGAGGGTTTTGTCCTACTTTAGGCTGGTTACTTACGGGATATTTTTAATTTTCGAAATATCACCATTCAGGACAGTATCCGCGATTGAAATTGCTTCCAACTGACAAGCTTGTTCGCCCGGCATAAACAGAAGATTTACTCTTTTGCCTAGAGCGTAAGCGAATGCCGCCTCCATCAGCGTATTTGCCCCGATATAACCGACAACGCCATTTTTTGTGTAATTTGCGATCAGAACTGCATCAGATGTGCGTATTTCATCAAGATAGTCTCGAATGAATTTGCGCTTTGTTTCTATGGCTTCTGCTTCGGACAAGTCGCTCCAAATGTGATCGGCCTCATCCCGAACTGGAGCAACAGCGACGACACCAAGTGTTGTCAAAGATGCGGCCATTTCCTCCATCGCGTCGATGAATAGCATTGAGCCGCAGATGCAAACACGCATGTTTCGGTTCCCGTTGTCCCGCATTCAGCAAGGGAGCCGGCCTGTTCATTTTGAAACAGGCCAGTCCACTCTCATTCCAGCCCGTCGAACAGGGCCGTCGACAGATAGCGTTCGGCGAAGGAGGGGATGATGACGACGATGGTTTTGCCGGCGAAGTCGTCGCGCTGGCCGACCTTGATGGCGGCCGTCAGGGCCGCGCCGGAGGAAATGCCGACCGGAACACCTTCGATGCGGGCGACTTCGCGGGCGGTGGCGAAGGCCTCGTCATTGCTGACCTTGACGATCTCGTCAAAGACCGACGTGTCCAGCACGCCCGGCACGAAACCGGCGCCGATGCCCTGGATCTTGTGCGGGCCCGGGTTGCCACCGGAGAGGACCGGGCTGTCGGCCGGCTCGACGGCCACCACATGCAGGCCGGGTTTGCGCGCCTTCAGCACCTGGCTGACGCCGGTGATGGTGCCACCGGTGCCGATACCGGACACAAAGACGTTCACCTCACCATTGGTGTCGTTCCAGATCTCCTCGGCCGTGGTGCGGCGATGGATGTCCGGGTTGGCGGCGTTTTCGAACTGCTGCGGCATGACGGCGCCGGGGATCTCGTCCACCAGTTCCTGTGCGCGGGCGATGGCGCCCTTCATGCCCTTCGGGCCTTCGGTCAGTTCCAGTTCCGCGCCGAGGATCTTGAACATCTTGCGCCGCTCGACCGACATGGTTTCCGGCATGACGAGGATCAGGCGATAGCCCTTGGCGGCCGCGACGAAGGCCAGCGCGATGCCGGTGTTGCCGGACGTCGGCTCGACCAGCGTCGTCTTGCCGGCCTGGATGCGACCGTCGGCTTCCATCGCCTCGATCATGGCAACGCCGATGCGATCCTTGACGCTCGAGATCGGATTGAAGAATTCGAGCTTGGCGAGCAGGTTGGCCTTTACGCCGTGCTTTTCGGCGAGGCGGTCCAGGCGCACGATCGGGGTATCGCCGATGGTTTCGGTGATTGAACCATAGATCCGGCCTCGGCCGGGCTTCTTGTCGGACATCATTTTCTCCTGATGCAGGGGCGTCCGCGCTGGGCGCGGCCCCTCTGACGGTGATCCAAGCCTAGGCGGAACAGACAAGCAAGGCGAGAGGACGCATTCCAAAGTTTCGAAGCGCGCGAAATGTTCATCCCCCTGCTGTGCGTCCCAGACAAATACCGTGCTCTGGCAAAGACTGTGCTCCGGCAAAGGCCGCATCTGCCGGGCTCAAGCGGTACCGGTCGAGCCGAACCCGCCGCTGCCGCGCTCCGTTTCATCAAGGCCAGCAACCTCCAACAGCGCTGCCTGCAGCACCGGTGCAATGATCATCTGGGCGATGCGCATGCCACGTGTGACGGTGAAGGGCTCGAGGCCGTGATTGATGAGGATCACCTTCACCTCCCCGCGATAGTCGGCATCCACCGTTCCAGGCGTGTTGAGCACCGTAACGCCGTTTTTCGCCGCCAGTCCCGAGCGCGGGCGAACCTGTCCCTCAAAGCCGCGCGGGATCGCCATGGCAAGGCCGGTTGGCACCATCGCGTAAGCACCTGGAAGCAGCACGACATCGCCCTCGACTGCCGCCAGAAGGTCGAAACCGGCCGCATCCTGGCTCTGGTATGCGGGCAAGGGAAGGTCGGTACCATGGGCAAGGCGCTGGATCTGAACCGATACGGTCATGAAGAGGTTCCCTCTGAACTGTTTCCGCCTTGCTGGCAGGTCAACCGCGCTGGCGCAAGAGGGGCGCGCACAGGAGTGATTGGCCAAAGGCTGCGGTCAGACCCCTGTCCGGGGCGACTGTTCGCTATTGATGAACGATCAGTTGGCGGAAACGGGTATTCATTCACCCCCGAGGCCGGCCTAGTTTACAGCACACCGGTTGCTCCCGAGGTCTGCCATGTCTGCGATTACCCCCCATTCAGCTTCCACCTTTGCCCCGATGTTTCTGGCGCATGGGTCGCCGATGCTGGCGATCGAAGACAGCGCAGCGCATCAGTTTCTGAAGTCGCTTGGCGACAATCTTCCGCGTCCGCGCGCGATCATCGTCCTGTCACCCCATTGGGAGACCGAGGGCCTGCGCGTGTCCGCGCCTGGTCCTCTCCGGACGATTCATGACTTTGGCGGTTTTCCGCGGGCGCTGTTCGAGATCCAGTATCCGGCAAACGCTCCGGAAGCGCTGGTTGCCGACGTGAAGCAGCATCTCGCATCGGCGGGGATCTCTGCAGCGGTTGACGCGTCCTGGGGACTTGATCACGGCGCATGGGTGCCGCTGTCCCTCGCCTTTCCGGATGCCGACATTCCAGTTGTCGCCCTGTCCCTGCCCCTCACCTATGGCCCAGATCAGTTGTTCGATCTCGGCCTTGCCCTAAGTCCGTTGAAAGATGATGGCGTCCTGATCCTTGCAACAGGAAGCACGACGCATAACCTGCGGATGATCATGCCGAAGACGACACCGGCTGTCGATTGGGCCGTTGCCTTCGACAAGTGGCTGGACGCAGGGCTCATGACTGGCGAGCGGGAGAGGATTTCGGATCTCGCAGCCGCTCCGCAGTTCCGTTTGGCGCATCCGACCGAGGAGCATTTGCTGCCCGTGTTCTTCGCGCTCGGAGCCGGAGGGGAAGGCGCGAAGGGTGATCTGATCCATCGCAGCTATGAATATGGCACGCTGTCGATGTCCTATTATCGCTTCGCGGCTTGAGCCGAAGCCGGAGCAGCCCGGCCGCGCATCAGCGTGGCTGGGTGCCGTTTGCGGCCAGAACATCCCCGACCAGATAGAGTGAGCCGCAGATCAGGATGCGCGGCGGCTCGCCATCCTTGGCCGCGCAGGCCCGGATGTCCGCCAGTGCCTGGTCGAGACTGTCGAAGGGGGTGGCTTCAAGGCCTGCCGTCCGGGCGAAGTCGGCCAGTTCGAACGGATCCCTGGCAGCATTGGTCGAGTTGACCGGAACTGTTCCGACATGCCGGACCAGTCCCTCGAAAGCCCGGAAGAAGCCGATCGGATCCTTGGTCGTGAGCATGGCCGAAACCATGTAGAGCGGCCTGGGACTTTTCTCTTCCAACTCACCCATGTAGGCGGCGATGGTGATGGCGGCACCCGGATTGTGTCCACCATCGACCCAGACCTCGGCGCCGTCGGGGCATTTGTCGAACAGCGGCCCCTGCCGCAGCAAATGCAGCCGGCCCGGCCAACGCACGGCCTTCAGGCCTTGTGCAATGACGTCAGCCTCTGGCAACAGCCCGGCCGCCTTCAGTGCCGCGATTGCAACGCCGGCGTTGAGGATCTGGTGGTCGCCGGGAAGTGCCGGCAGCGGCAGGTCGAGAAGCCCATCGTCATCCTGAAACACCATGCGGCCATTCTCGGCCATGGCGGCAAATTCCTCGCCAAAGCGTCCGAGCCGCGACTTTACCCGTGCCGCAGCGCGGTCAATGACCCGGGTGACCTCATCAACCTGCGGTGCCGAAACCGACGGACAACCCGGCTTGATGATCGCAGCCTTCTCGCCTGCAATTTCCGTGAGGGTGTTGCCGAGGAATTTTTCGTGGTCATGGGAGATCGACGTGATGACCGACACGAGCGGGCTGTCGATGACGTTGGTTGCATCCAGTCGTCCGCCAAGTCCGACCTCCAGCAGCAGCACATCCGCCGGTTCCTCGGAAAAGAGCAGCAGGGCAGCCGCCGTGGTGATCTCGAAAAACGTGATCGGATGTCCGTCGTTGGCACGCTCGCAGCGGTCGAGTGCTGCCATCAGGCGCGGATCATCGATGAACTCACCGTTTCCACCCATGCGGATGCGCTCGTTGAAACGGACCAGATGCGGCGAGGTATAGACATGGCAGCGTTTGCCGGCGGCCTCGAGGATCGCCCGCATGGTTGCGGTCACCGAACCCTTGCCATTGGTGCCGGCAACATGGATCACGGGCGGCAGGCGGTGTTCAGGATGGCCCAAGGCTTCGAGCAGACGATGCATGCGGTCCAGCGACAGGTCGATCTGCATCGGGTGCAGGGCGAGCAGCCGGTCGAGAATGGCAGTGATCTGGTCCATGACGCCCTTTCAGGCTCAACAGGGCCGACCCAGGCGGGGCGGGAGGCTTCTGCGTTCTTTCCGCATATAGAGGCGCACAGGTCCTGACAAGCGACTGAAACGGGAACGGCCCGCCGTGTCATAATCACGACGGACCGGGCCCGATTTCAGGTCCTGCGTGAATCAGGCAGCAGCGTCAGAGACGACCTCGTCTGCATTTTCCGGCTCATCCATCTCCGGCAGCTCGATCTGGCGCTTCATCAGGATGCCAGCAAGACGGGCGATGGTGGACTTCATGTCGTGCCGCTTTACCACCATGTCGACCATACCATGGTCGAGCAGGTATTCGGCGCTCTGGAAGTCCTCGGGCAGTTTCTCGCGAATGGTCTGCTCGATGACGCGCCGGCCGGCGAAGCCGATGACGGCACCGGGCTCGGCAATGTGAACGTCGCCGAGCATTGCGTAGGACGCCGAAACGCCGCCGGTGGTCGGGTTGGTCAGCACGACGATATAAGGCAGGCGCGCTTCGCGCAGCATCTGGACCCCAACCGTGGTGCGCGGCATCTGCATCAGGGACAGAATGCCTTCCTGCATGCGCGCGCCGCCCGAGGCGACGAAGAGCACGAAGGGAGTCCTGGCCGCGACCGCTGCCTGCATGCCCGTCAGGATTGCCTCGCCGGCAGCCATGCCGAGCGATCCGCCCATGAAGTCGAAGTCCTGCACCGCAGCGGTGAAGTCCATGCCCTCGACCTTGCCTTGGCCGACATAGACACAGTCGTCCTCGCCGGAGCGGGTGCGATATTCCTTCAGGCGGTCGACGTATTTCTTCGTGTCGCGGAATTTCAGCGGATCGATGGTGACCCCCGGCGTCGGCAGCCGTTCATAAGTGCCGCCATCAAAAAAGGCATCGAGCCGCTTGCGCGCTGGCATGCGCATGTGGAAGCCGGAGTTCGGCACAACCCAGAGATTGGCTTCCAGATCGCGATGGAACACCATTTCGCCCGTTTCCGGGCATTTGATCCAGAGGTTTTCCGGCATCTCGCGGCGCGACAGGAAGTTGCGCAGTTTCGGCCGAACGACAGTGTTGATCCAGTTCACGGCAATATCCGTCCGTTGTTGATCGGTCTATCCCTTAACCTCAGCGGGTCCTTGCCTCAGCGGGCGCGCGCCACGCCGCCGGCAAGCGACGACACAAGGTCAGTGACGGCCGCGACGGTGCGGTCCGTCGCCTTGCCGTGTTCATCCAGGCTTTCGCGGATCGCCTCGACCAGCACCGAGCCAACCACCACGCCATCGGCATGGCGACCGATCTCGGCCGCCTGATCGGCGGTCTTGACGCCGAAGCCAACGGCAACCGGCAGGTCTGTATGGCTTTTGATGCGGCCAACGGCCGCCGCAACGCGCTCCGGATCCGCCGATGCGGCGCCGGTGATGCCGGTTATCGAGACATAATACACGAAACCCGAGGTGTTTTTCAAAACCGCCGGCAAACGGCGGTCGTCAGTCGTCGGCGTCGCCAGGCGGATGAAATTCAGCCCGCCCTTCATCGCCGGAATGCAAAGCTCGTCATCGGCTTCCGGCGGGATGTCGACGATGATGAGACCGTCGACACCGGCTTCCCGAGCTTCTGCAACGAAAGCTTCCGGGCCACGGACATAGATCGGGTTGTAGTAGCCCATCAGGATGATCGGCGTGTCCTGGTCCGACTGGCGGAACTTGCGCACCATGTCGAGGGTCTTGTCCATGGTCTGGCCAGCAGCCAGGGCGCGCTGGTTGCCGCGCTGGATCGGAACTCCCTCCGCCATCGGGTCCGAAAAGGGCATGCCCAGTTCGATCAGGTCGGCGCCGGCGGCAGGCAACGCGTCCAGCACAGCCTGCGACGTGGCGAGGTCAGGGTCACCGGCGGTGATGAAGGTCACCAGGGCCGGGCGGCCCTTCTCGGCGCAGGCCTTGAAGCGGCGGTCGATGCGCGTCTCGGTCATACGGCTTTCCATCCTGTGGCGGGCCACCCGCTGCGGGTTGCGCCCGTTCTGAGCTTGGGCGCGGCCGCACAGGGACCGGCAGCCACGTGTCATCCGGGGGTTGGATGTAGGGGCCCTTCGGGGCTTCTGTCAACGCGAGTCCGCTGCATCGCTGCAGATTTGGCCAAGCGAATAGGACGGGGTCAAGGCCGAGTTATGCACACAGTGCGCTTCAGGGTCGCGATTCCTAGGGGTGCAAGTGCACACAGTGCATGCTTATCTGGCTAACAACAGCACGGTTCTGATCCGTGCCAAAGGGATCCGATCCCGATCCCAAAACCAGAAGGAGCATGTCATGCGTGAACCCGTTTCCGCCCGTCTTGCCCGCATCGGGCGCATTTTCAGTGACAAAGGGTCAGCCCCCCGGCATCAGCGGCGGCCTGAACCCCGCGCTGGCCAGTTCGAGCTTTATCTGTCCGCCATGTTGGCTGGAGGTCTCGGCGGACGTTGAGGCTGATCGGTTCGGAATGTCCCGGTGCCCGAAACCCATGCCGGGATGATTGTACGTGGACGTGCCAGGGGTCATTCCGGCGTTGAACGCCAGTCCATCCCGAGATAGCCGAAGGCTGCCCGCCGCAGACGCAGGTAGAGCGCATCCATATCCGTTTCCCCGGCGGCGGTTGCTGCCTGGGCCAGGCCATGGATGATCGCGATCAGGTCAAAGGCGGTCTGGCCAACGCCATCAATACCGAACCTCTGCAGCAATCCCGTGACCAGGACACGAATGCGCTGCTTCAGCTCGAAGGTCTCTTGATCGAGGGGCAGGCCCGCTTCGAGACGCTCCAGTGTGAAGGCCAGTGCCGGACGTCGTGCGTGATGAAGCAGGCTGGCTTTCAGCAGCATCTCGATGGCCGTGGCAAAGGGGCGTCCGGTTGCCCCTTTGATCGCAGCACCCAGATCCTCCAGCAATTCTTCGTGCAGGCCACGGATCAGGGCCGCGAGGATTGCCTCCTTGGATGGGTAGTACTGATAGAGCGAGCCGATCGACACGCCGGCCCGCTCGGCAATCCGGTTCGTGGTGAACCGGGCGATCCCGTCTTCCTCGAGAATGCGAGCAGATGCCTCGAGGATCGCGTCGCATGTCTGGCGGCTGCGGCCCTGGCGCGGCTGTTTTCTGGGCTTCAAGGCTGTGCTCAAGGTCGCGCCTGATTGCGAGTTGAAGAAAGCGAGTAATTACTCACATTTCAAACAGCAGATGTCCAGCACGAATGGCCGGGCCGGACCGAGGGCTACAGGAGGCTTGCATGTTTGAGATGTTCGATCTGTCCGATCGTACGGTTCTGGTCACTGGCGGTGCGCGCGGCATCGGCCGGGAGCTGACGCGGCAATTGACCGGCCACGGCGCAAGGGTGCTGATTGTCGGCCGCAATGCCGATGCGCTTCAGAAATTGGTGGAGCTCTACCCGGATCAGGTTTTTGCTCTGGACATCGACCTCGCCAATCCAAACGCGGCAGCGGCCGTTTCCGGCTGGGTTGCTCAGGAGCACCCGGACTTGAGTGTCGTGATCAACAATGCCGCGATCATGCGGTATGACGACCTGACCGAGCCGGCAGACACACGGGCAGCCGACATTGCCCAAGAGATCGCGATCAACCTGACAGCGCCTTTGCAACTGAGCAGCCTGCTTCTACCCACGCTGGCGCGCTGTCCGCGAGGTGGAGCGATCGTCAACATCTCGTCCGGACTTGCAATCGCGCCGAAGAAGGACGCGGCGGTCTATTGCGCCACCAAGGCGGCCCTGTCGCATTTCTCGCGCGCCTTGCGCGATCAATGTCGAGCCAAGCAGTTGAAGGTACGTGTGTTCGATGTCCTGATGACTCTCGTTGACACCACGCTGTCCCGTCCGAACAGGATGCGGAAATATGCGCCGGAGGCGGCGGCGCGTGATGTGCTGAAGGCCATCGCCCAGGGCCGGGAAGAGGTTCTCGTAGAAAAAGTAAAACTGCTTGCTGCCATCAACCGGCTCTCGCCCAGCCTGGCGCGGCATATGATGCGTGGGGCCTGAGACAGCGATATCCGACAACAAAAACCCCTCCCAAAGTCTGTGCCCGGGGAGGGGTTTTCAGTTTCGGCGAACCATCAGCCTCAGTTGGCGCGCGGCGCTTCCTGGGACATGTTCTGGCGGTAGAGCTGGGCGAAATCGATCGGATCCAGCATCAAGGGCGGGAAGCCACCGTTGCGGGTTGCATCAGCCAGGATTTGACGGGCAAACGGGAACAGCATGCGCGGGCACTCGATCATGACGAACGGGTGCAGGTGCTCCTGCGGCACACCGGTGATGCGGAAGAAACCGCCATAGACCAGCTCGACGTTGAACATCAGGAAATCGTCGCGCTCGGCACGAGCGGTCAACGACAGGACCACATCGAACTGGCCTTCACCCATCGGCTGGGCGCTGACATTGACGGCGATGTCCAGCTTGGGCTGCTCGCCCTGCGCCAGCGAACGCGGGGCATTCGGGTTCTCGAAGGAGAGATCCTTGATGTACTGGGCCAGGATGTTCATGCCCGGCACGGCGTTCTCGTCTTCCGGAGCGGCAGCGCCGCCGTCATTGATGTCGGTCATCGTCAATGGTTCCGTTGTCACCTGCCTCCCCGGGCGGGGTGGCAATTGCATGGGACCGCTGCAGCTTGGTGCTGTCAGAGGATCGTGACCGGCTGGCTAGCACGTTCACGGCAGACGAGACAAGAGGACAGGCCTTGCCTTGCCGCCAATTCCGGCACAGATACTGACACATGACAGAAGATGTAGAACCCGGTTTCCTTCTCGCGCACCGTCGTCTCAAGCTGGATACGCTGGTGCGGCTGCGCTGGCTTGCGGTTGGCGGCCAGACCGTCGCGCTCCTCGTAGTGCATCTCGGGCTTGGCTATCCGGTGCCCGTCGCGCCGGCTTTTGCACTTGTCGCGCTCTCGGCCTGGGTCAATGTCTTTCTCAAGATCCGCTCACCCGCCACCTTGCGCCTGTCTGACCGCTCGGCTGCAGTCCAGCTCGGCTATGACATCCTGCAGATGTGCGGGCTGCTCTATCTGACCGGTGGGCTCGGCAACCCCTTTGCCTTTCTGCTGCTGGCGCCGGTGATGGTATCGGCGACCGGTCTGTCCGGCCGGCTCACCCTGGCGCTGGGCCTGCTCGCGACGGGCTGTGCGACGCTGCTGGCCTTCTTCCACATGCCCCTGCCCTGGCCGGATGCAGCCGTTTTCGCCCTGCCGATCGTCTATTCTGTTGGCGTCTGGATCGCGCTGGTCTGTTCGCTTGCGTTCATGGCGGCCTATGCGTTCCGGGTTGCCCTGGAAGCCCGTCAGCTGGCAGATGCCTTGGCGGCGAGCGAGCTGGTTCTGGCCCGCGAACAGCATCTCAACGCGCTCGATGGCCTGGCCGCCGCAGCTGCGCATGAACTGGGCACGCCGCTTGCCACGATCTTTCTCACCGCCAAGGAACTGAGCCGCGAGTTCGAGCCGAGTGACCCACGCGCGGAGGATGTTGCCTTGATCCGTTCCCAAGCCGAACGGTGCCGTGACATCCTGCGCCAGCTGACGACCCTGTCCAGCGACAAGGACATGCATTTCCAGCGCATGCCAATGTCGCAGCTGATCGAGGAGGTTGTCGAACCCCATCGCGGCTTTGGCATCGCGATCAGGGTTTCCATGGCAGGAGAAGGCGCGGAGCCTGTCGGCTCGCGCAATCCGGCAATTCGCTATGGTCTTGGCAACCTTCTGGAAAACGCAGTCGACTTCGCCCGTACCACAGTCCAGGTAAGCTCAACCTGGGATGCACGCACCGCCCGCATCTCGATTTCGGACGATGGTCCGGGCTTTTCCGCAGACGTATTGTCGCGGATCGGTGATCCTTACATTTCGTCGCGAACCGTCCGCAACCCTGCCAATCACTCAGGGGGCGGTCTTGGGCTGGGCTTCTTCATCGCCAAAACCCTGCTGGAGCGGACAGGTGCACGCTTGTCGATTGAAAACCGGCCGCCACCGGAGACGGGTGCGATTGTCCGGATCACCTGGCCCCGGACGAGCATCGAGGCGCAGGGCAATATGGACCCGGCGCAGGATTCCGGCCATAACTCCTTCAATGTTCCCGGCGCCTTGCTGCCGTGAACCGGGAGGATGTGACTAACGTACACCCGTGAAAACAGGATTGCAGGACCCATGACCGATCCCGAGCTTCGCCAGATCGAGGCCGACGACAAGAGCCTCCTGATCGTCGACGATGACAAGGCCTTCCAGACGCGGCTGGCCCGTGCCATGGAAAAGCGTGGCTTTGTCACCGACTGTGCTGACGGCGTTCGGGAAGCGGTTGCCCGGATTTCGGCCTCTGCCCCGGCCTTCGCGGTGGTGGACATGCGTCTTGGCGACGGCAGCGGGCTCGATGTGATCGAGGCCCTGCGGCAGCACCGCCCGGACGCCCGGGCCGTGATCCTGACGGGATACGGCAACATCGCCACCGCCGTCACCGCTGTTAAACTTGGCGCAATCGACTATCTCTCCAAGCCGGCTGACGCCGATGATGTCTTCGTGGCGCTGACGCGCGAGGGCGATGCAAAGGCAACCCCGCCGGAAAACCCGATGTCGGCAGACCGGGTGCGCTGGGAGCATATTCAGCGGGTCTATGAGATGTGCGAGCGCAATGTGTCCGAGACAGCGCGCCGGCTGAACATGCATCGCCGGACCCTGCAGCGCATTCTTGCCAAGCGTGCGCCTCGGTGACAGGTCGCGCAAGCTCCACGCCAGTCTGACCCTCCATTTTCGCCAAATGCTTGCCACGTTCTGTTTCTACAGCGCGTCAGGACATGTGCTTTTGGCGCTCCCTTGAGCCTGTGCCATTGCGCGCGCGCGCCTGGGGCGGCTAAATGCCGCGACAGGAACGTGCGATTTCCCCGGTGTCGCGAGAGTTGCAGCGGGCAAGGAAGTGAGGGTCGGATGCTGTCGAACTGGAACGCCGCAAAGCTGGAGCGTGACGTGGCATCCCGCAGCGCCAGGTCGCGGGTCGAGGTCGCCTGTGTGCTCGCTGGCAGCCTGTTGGCATCACTCGCCCTCCCCGTCGCCGGGATGGCCCAGACGCCGCCATCGCAGATGCGGATCCAGGTGGTTCCGGCCGAGCCCGGTATCCGCTCGATCTTGCTCAACAAGCGCTATCGCCCCATCATTTCCCGCGGTATCGAGGGGGCTGTTATCGAGACAGCGCCCGGCGGCGGCGATACGGCGTCGGTCGGTTGCCAGGTCGAACTGGAGGTAACGCTCGAAAACAGCCGGGTCCTGCGCCGCAGCGCGGACATTTGTGGCTCGGGTGGCACAGTCGTCGTTGACGTCAACAAGGATCCCGGTCCGGGTCGCGCCCGGGTTGTCGGAACGGATGCTGTGCCTGTTGCCCCGTCTCCCGGGGCTGCTACCGCGCCAAAGGCCCAGGCTCCGTCGTCGCCTCCTGCACCGCAAGCTGAGACGAAGCCATCGGTTCAGCCTGCCCCGCAACCGCAGGCCCAAGCGCAGACCCAGCCGGCAGCACCCCAGCCTGCCCCGCAGACGGCTCCGGTCGAGGTTCCCTCCGCTGTAACCGAGGCGCTGGGCCGGCAGCAACAGACTGGCCAGCCGCTCGGCCAACCGGCCCCAGGTCAACAAGTCACGTCAGGCCCAATATCGGGTACCATCCCCGGCGCGGCGCCCATCTTGCCGGCCCTCCCTGTCGAGCGCAGCTGGAGCGTCACCGGCACGCAGCTTGGGTCGCAGTCTGCGGTGCTCGTGCATGCCGGGCCACATGGAACGGACCTGGATTTTCAGGCCACCTGTACGCCGCAGTCGGGCGTTGCCACACTGCGCCTGATGCGTCCGTCGCCGGGAACCACACCGGGCGCAATGGTTCCCGTGACCATCCGTGCGGATGAGTTCTATGCGACCTATGACGCGGTCGGCACCGTTGTGGCCGGCCAGACCGTGCCGGAGTTCAATGTCAGTCTGACGGATCTCCTGTGGGACGCGATGGCACGCAAGGTGCAGCTTGATGTCATCGTCGATGACGTATCGCAGGCCGTTTCGCTGAAAGGCAGCGCGCAGCCGGTCCGGCTGTTCACCGCGACCTGTGCCGAGCCGCAGAAGATCGTCGAGGACAGCCAGGATCCCGCGCTTGCCAGTGCAGGGGAACTCTCCTGCGCCGAATTCGGATCCGTTCGTTCGCTGGATGGCGGCTTTCGCGGAAGGATGCTGTTTCGCAATGCGCGCATTGAACCGGTTGATGTCTTCTGGATTGACTACGCCGGTGCGCAACGTTTCTACGCACGGCTGCTGCCCGGACAAGTCCTTGATCAGGAATCCATCCTGTCCAATGCCTGGATGGTGACGGCGGCCAGCGGTCAGTGTCTGGGACTTTATGTCAGCCGAGCCCCGCGTCAGGATGTGGTTGTGGGCAATCGGGTGTCTGGCGGGCCTTCTCCCCTCGGGTCTCCGGCGCCTATGTCCGCAGGTCCCCTGCCGCCCGCCCCGGTCGGCGGCGTTGATTCGGTCAATTATCTCTGCACGGCCGGCATTGACCTTCAGGTGCAGTTTGACGGGGCTAGGGACATTGCTGTTGTGACCGAGTTTGGCCAGATCTCCGTCACCTTGCCCCGTGTCCCGAGTGGCTCAGGTTTCCGTTATGAGAGCAGCGGTTATAGTCTTGCCGGGCAACGCGATAATGCAACCTGGTCGCGTCCTGGTCTTTACGATGCATTCTGCGCGCGCAATTGATGGCTGAAAAGGTTAAAGCGAAACACGTATATCCCTAGGTAATGAAAGGAAGAATTTACCTATCAAGAACAAACTGCTTCTAGGTAAGAAATAACCGGGAAGTCAGAACATGTCTTTTACCCGCCTGCCCCTGGTCTGGAAAATCTCCATACCGATTTTCACGATTTTCGCCTTCACCGTGATCCTAGGTCTTGTCAGCCTGAACGCGCTGAACACGGCTATGCTCGATGAGCGGTTGAATTCGATCCGGGCCATCTCCAAGGCATCGCAGGCGATCGCGGCTGGGTATCATGCCAAGGAACAGAGCGGCGCGATGACTCGCGACGAGGCGCAGGCCGCCGCCAAGGAGGCGATTGGCGCCATGCGTTTCGACGGCGACAACTACATGTTTGTCTATGACGAAGCCGGCAAGAACCTCGTTCACGTCAACGCCAAACTCGTCGGCACCGATATGAGCGGGGTCAAGAGCCAGGACGGTACGCGCATTGTCATGGAGTTGATCAAGGCAGCGCGCAATGGCGGTGGCTCACTGGTCTACGACTGGCCGCGCCCTGGCAGCGATGTTGCCATCGACAAGTGGAGCTGGGCGGAAGGTTTTGCTCCCTGGGGCTGGATGATTGGCACGGGTGTCTATGTAGATGACCTTGATGCAGCGTTCTGGAGCCAGGCGATGGTGATTATTGCCATTGCTGCCGTGGGTGCTGTCATCGCCGGTCTTGTCGCTGTTGCCGCTGTGCGCAGCATCGGCCGGCCGATTGCCAACCTGACTGCAAGCATGAGCCGCCTTGCCGAAGGCGAAAGCAACATCACTATCGAGGGCGCGAACCGCGGCGACGAGATCGGCCACATGGCCGCTGCCATGCAGATCTTTGTCCGCAACGAGCAGGCCCGCAAGGCTCTCGAAAGTGACCAGTTGTCCCGTCAGGAAGAAGCACTGCGCCGCGGCGAGGAAGTCCAGCGGTTGAGTGCCGACTTTGACAGCCAGATTACCCAGATGATGGGTGTCATCGAGCAATCGGTGAAGAAGCTGCAGGACGCATCTCACGAGATGATCAGCGGCGCCGAGCGGACCACGCGTCAAACGGAAACCGTGACATCCGCATCGGAACAGGCTGCCCGCAACGTCGAGACCGTCGCGGCCGCTGCCGAGGAACTCTCCGCATCCGTCGCTGAAATCCGGCGCCAGGTGCAACAGTCGACCCAGATTGCCTCGAAGGCTGCGGCGGAAGCCAGTTCCAGCAACAGGCGCATGACGGGCCTGTCGGAAGCCGCTGGCCGCATCGGCGAAGTCGTGACGCTGATCCAGGCGATTGCCGAGCAGACCAACCTGTTGGCGCTGAACGCGACCATCGAAGCGGCCCGTGCCGGAGAAGCGGGTCGAGGCTTTGCGGTCGTCGCGGCGGAAGTGAAGGAACTGGCGACCCAGACCTCCAAGGCGACGGAAGAGATCTCGAGCCAGATCTCCGCGATCCAGTCGGAAACCGAGAAGGCCGCCCAGGCGATTTCCTCGGTGACGCAGATCATCGACCAGATGAATGACATCGCCGGATCCATTGCCTCGTCGGTCGAGGAACAGGGCTCGGCAACCTCGGAAATCGCCCGGAATGCAACCGAAGCCTCGCGCGGCACAATGGAAGTGACGTCCAACATCGGTGAAGTGTCGCGCGCTGCCGAGACGACCCGCGTGACCGCCAGCACGGTGGATGCTGCGGCCCAGCAGCTCGAGCAGAATGCCGGCCAGTTGCGCCGCCAGGTCGCTGACTTCCTTGGCGGTGTTCGTCGTCAGGCTTCCTGAATTCTCGTCGCTACAGAAAAAGCAAACCCCGCCGTGCAGGACACGGCGGGGTTTTGTATTTCATGCAGGGGACTGCCGGGCCTCTAATCTTCTCAGATCTTGCGCAACGCCACCTTGGCGATGCCATGACTGGCGTCCTTGGTCAGGATGAGATCCGCACGCGGCCGGGTCGGGAAGATGTTGTCGCGCAGGTTCTGGAGATTGATGTTCGTCCAGATGTTCTTGGCCTTGGCCAGCGCTTCCTTGTCCGTGATGCGGGAGTAGCGGTGGAAGTAGGAGTTGGGATCGCGAAAAGCGGTCTCGCGCAGGCGCATGAAGCGGTCGATGTACCACTTCTCCAGCATATCCTCCGGCGCGTCGATATAGACCGAGAAATCGAAGAAGTCGGAGACGAAAGGAACGGCACGACCGTCCTTGGGCAGCTCGCGCGTCTGCAACACGTTGAGCCCTTCGACGATGAGAATATCCGGCTTGTCGACGGTTACAGTCTGTCCGGGCATCACGTCATAGTAGAAGTGGGAATAGACCGGAGCTGCAACGTTGCGCTTGCCGGCCTTGATATCTGACAGGAACTTCAGCAGTGCCGGCCGGTCGAAGCTTTCCGGAAAGCCCTTGCGCTGCATCAGGCCTTCCTGTTCCAGCACCGCATTGGGAAACAGGAAGCCATCGGTGGTGATCAGATCGACTTTCGGGCTCGCGGGCCAGCGCGCAAGGAGTGCGCGCAGGATGCGGGATGTGGTCGACTTGCCGACCGCAACCGATCCGGCAATGCCGATGATGAAGGGTGTCTTGCCCTCCTCCACTCCCAGGAAGCGCTTGGTCGCCTGATGCAGGATCAGTGTTGCCTCTGCGTAATAGGCCAGAAGCCGCGACAGGGGCAGGTAGACGCTTTCCACGTCGCCCATCGAGATCGGGTCATTGAGGCCGCGCAGCTCGTCCACCTCGACAGCCGTCAGCGTCATTGGCGTATCGGCACGCAAACGCGCCCATTCTGCCATGGTGAAAACCCGGTAGGGCGAAAGGTCCATGCTGTCGGCACGGGGAGTGGTCTGGTCCATCGGCGGTCCCGGTTTCAGGCGTATGTTCCATACGATTCAGGGGCAGTGCCCCGGGCCGATGGTCCGGGGAGCGGCTAGGGCGCCGGTGCGGGGTCAGTCCGCCGGGCGGGATGCCTTTTCCTCAAGCCCCGTGCGTCCGGTCCTTGCGGCCAGTTCTGCCATGACGGCAGACAGAGGTACGTCGCAGACCTTAAGCACGACGAGCAGATGAAACAGAAGATCGGCAGCCTCGCCCTTTAGGCCGTCGCGGTCGCCCTGAACAGCGGCGATGGCCGCCTCCACGGCTTCCTCGCCCAGCTTCTGGGCGCATTTACCAACGCCCTTGCCGACCAGTTTGCGGGTGTAGGACGTCTCGTCCTCGCTGGCCGCACGGGTGGCAACGATGGCGTCGAGGTCGGCCAGGGTAAAGGCGGTCATCTGATCAGCGTCTTTTCTCGTTTGGGAATGTCTTACACCGGATCTTTTCGCAAATCAGGTATCCATTCGCATAGGTATCCCGGCGGCAGCCATATGCGCCTTGGCCTCTGCGATGGTGTAAGTGCCGAAGTGGAAGATCGAGGCGGCCAGCACGGCGGTGGCGTGGCCATCGCGCACACCGTCCACCAGATGGTCGAGCGTTCCGACACCGCCCGAGGCGATCACGGGCACCGGCACCGCATCGGCGATGGCCCGGGTCAGCGGGATATTGTAGCCGGCCTTGGTGCCGTCGCGGTCCATCGAGGTTACCAGCAGCTCGCCTGCGCCCAGTTCGACAACCTTGCGGGCGAACTCGACCGCATCGATACCGGTGGCGTTGCGTCCGCCATGGGTGAAGATCTCGAAGCGATACGGCTCGCCTTCGGCGCTGACCTGCTTGGCATCGATGGAGACGACGATGCACTGCGAACCGAACTTCTCGGCCGCCTCGCGCACGAAGTCCGGGTTGGTGACGGCAGCGGTGTTGATCGACACCTTGTCCGCGCCCGCGTTGAGCAGTTTGCGGATGTCTTCCACCTTGCGCACGCCGCCGCCGACGGTCACCGGCATGAAGCAGGCCTCGGCGGTGCGGCGCACCACGTCATAGATCGTGTCGCGGCCGTCGCTGCTCGCCGTGATGTCGAGGAAGCAGAGTTCGTCGGCGCCGGCAGCGTCATAGGCCTTGGCAGCCTCCACCGGATCGCCGGCATCGACCAGATCGACGAAGTTGACGCCCTTGACGACGCGGCCGTCCTTGACATCGAGACAGGGGATGATGCGGGCCTTGAGGGTCATGCGCGGGCCTTTGCAATTTCATGGCCACGCAGATATGGAATCTGAATGGCAGAGGCAGACAGCTCTTACATCTTCTATGCAGACGAAAGCGGCGATCATTCGCTGACGTCCATCGACGTGAACTTCCCACTTTTTGCCTTGTCGCTCTGTGGCTTTAAAAAATCAAGCTATTGCAGTCAGATCGTTCCCCGCTTCCAGCGGATCAAGTTCCACTACTTCGGCCATGATGCGGTCATTCTACACGAGCACGAGATCAGAAAGCAGAAGGGCGATTTCAGGCTTTTCACTGATCAGAGGCTGCGCGAAAGCTTCCTGCAAGATGTGTCGGACTGCATCGAGGCTTCGTCCGTCCGGATCGCCGGATGCGTCATCCTGAAAAGTGAGCTGAAGCTCGATTTCTTTCCGGACAATCCCTACGCCATCGCTCTCGGGGTCTGTCTTGTGAAGGTTTACCAGTTCCTCAAGGCGAAGAAGGAAGCCGGCAGGCGGACGTTCTTCATCTTCGAGAAGCGCGGGGCACGTGAGGATCAGGAACTGGAACTGGCCTTTCGCCGGATCATTGCCGGAGACAACCAGATCCGGAAGCCAATGCCCGGTTTTGAGGTGATTTTTCTCGACAAGAAATCCAATTCAACGGGTCTACAGATTGCTGATCTAACCGCCCGGCCCCTGGCCCTCAGCGTTTTCCGCAAGGGTCAGCCGAACCGGGCCCTCGAGATCCTGTCCCAAAAGATGATCGGCGGCATATCCCTGGATGCGAAAGGACGTGGAATCTTCGCCTGAAAAGCGAAAGGCCCCGGATTACTCCAGAGCCTGACGCCGACCGGGAACCCCCAATCCATTTAGATCAAAGATAAGGGCTTTTCAAATTTTGTCAAGCCTTTTCATAGGCTTAAGTAAACAGTCCCAACCCTTTCATCTGATTCAGCTTTCCCTTGCCGCCCGGATCAGGCGCATCGCCTCGGCCGGGTTGAGCCGGCCGTCATAAAGCGCGCGGCCGGAGATCGCGCCTTCAAGGATGGCGCAATCCGGCTGCAGCAGGCGATGGATGTCGTCGATGGAGGCAAGCCCGCCGGAGGCGATGATCGGGATAGAGACTGCGCGGGCGAGTTCCAGCGTCGAGGGGATGTTGAGGCCCTTCAGCACGCCGTCCCGGTCGATGTCGGTATAGATGATCGCGGAAACACCGGCGTCCTCGAAGCGGCGGGCGAGATCGACGGCGGTGAGTTCCGAAGTCTCGGCCCAGCCCTCGACAGCCACATGGCCGCCGCGGGCGTCGATGCCGACGGCGACCTTGCCCGGAAAGGCCTTGCAGGCTGCCTTGACCAGCTCCGGATCACGCACCGCGACTGTGCCGAGGATGACGCGGGCGATGCCCTTGGCAAGCCAGGCCTCGACATGGGCCAATGTGCGGATGCCGCCACCCAGCTGCACCGGGTTCTTCGTTGCAGCGAGGATAGCGTCCACGGCGGCGCCATTGCGGCTCTCGCCGGCAAAGGCGCCGTTGAGGTCGACCACATGCAGCCATTCGAAGCCCTGGTCCTCGAAGGTCTTGGCCTGGGCACCGGGGTTGTCGTTGAAGACGGTGGCCTCGTTCATGTCGCCGAGCTTCAGGCGAACGCACTGGCCGTCCTTGAGGTCGATGGCGGGGAAGAGAATCATGCTGTCGTGCTCCCGCGCCGCTCAGGGCGCCCAGTCCAGGAAATTTGCGATCAGGCCGAGGCCGAGATGCTGGCTTTTTTCCGGGTGGAACTGCGTGCCCACCATGTTGTCGCGTGCCACCATGGCGGTGAAGCTGCCGGCGTAGTCGAAGGTGGCCAGCCGATGCTCGTCCTTCGTGCAGGCGAAATGGAACGAATGGACGAAATAGGCGTGCAGGCCATCGGGGCCAACATCGAGACCCCTGAGAACCGGATGGCTCTCCGGACGGACGGAAATCGTGTTCCAGCCCATGTGCGGTATCTTCAGCGACGGGTCAGAAGGCTGCATGGCCGTGACATCGCCCGGGATCCAGTCGAGGCCAGCCACGGTCTCGAACTCGAGCCCGCGCGAGGCCATCAGCTGCATGCCGACGCAAATGCCGAGGAACGGCCGTCCCTTGCCACGGACCGCCTCTTCCAACGCCTCGGTCATGCCGGAGACGGCGTCAAGGCCACGGCGGCAGTCGGCATAGGCGCCGACGCCCGGCAGCACGATGCGGTCCGCCCTCGCCACGCGGTCGGGATCGGCCGTCACAAACACATCCGGGGCACGCGCATGTTCGCGGGCCGCGCGTTCGAAGGCCTTGGCGGCGGAGCGCAGGTTGCCGGAGCCGTAATCGATGATGGCGACGCTCAACGGATGCCTCCCTGGCCAAGCGTGAGACCGACGACCGGTTGGGTGCCGATGCGCGGAACGATGCCGCCGACCGGCGCAGACGGGCGGGGAGAAACGGGACGCGGGGTCTGCGTGCCCATGAAGTAACGGATTTCG
Source organism: Pannonibacter sp. (assembly GCF_051860505.1). Lineage (NCBI taxonomy): Bacteria > Pseudomonadati > Pseudomonadota > Alphaproteobacteria > Hyphomicrobiales > Stappiaceae > Pannonibacter > Pannonibacter sp. The sequence continues at coordinate 109,971 of NZ_JBHYDX010000005.1, forward strand.
GCTTCCTCGGCGGTGTCTGCGGCGACGACCGCGGCAAAGCGGTAGCCGCGCCGCTCAAGCTGCCAGCGGCGCAGGGTGCCGGCCTCGAAGCCGATCAGCAGGCTGGCGCAGAAGGCCGCAATGCCAGGAACGGAGTTGCCGAGCGCTAGCGTGCCGAGCTCCAGGCCCAGCGTCAGCACCAGATACCCGAGAAACGGCAGCCAAAGCCGGTTCCAGAGCATCCAGAGCCCGGAAAAGACGAAGGCCAGCGCCGAAAACCCGTCGCGCACGAACACGACCCGCTCCGCCGCACGCGGCGACGGCAGGCCGGACGGCGCGACCGCATCCGCTTCGGGCGGAAGCATCACCATGTAAACGCTCATGTCTCGCCTCGTTCAGCCGCCGAGCTGGCCCTTGGTGGTGGGAACGCGGCCGGCCTGGCGCGGATCGACCTCGATGGCCTTGCGCAGGGTCCGGGCCACCGCCTTGAAGCAGGTTTCGGCGATATGGTGGCAGTTGGAGCCATAGAGATTGGCGATATGCAGGGTGATCCCGGCATTCATGGCAAAGGCCCGGAAGAACTCCTCGAACAGCTCCGTGTCGAAGTCCCCGACCTTCGGGCGCGGGAACTCGACCTGCCAGACGAGGAAAGGCCGGCCCGACACATCCAGCGCGCAGCGGGTCAGCGCCTCATCCATGGCCAGATGCGTGTCGGCGTAACGGGTGATGCCGGACATGTCGCCCAGCGCCAGGGCCAGGGACTGACCGAGCGCGATGCCGACATCCTCGACCGTGTGATGGAAATCGATGTGGGTGTCGCCTTCGGCGCGGATCTTGATGTCGATCAGCGAATGCCGCGCAAGCTGTTCCAGCATATGGTCAAAGAAACCGACGCCCGTCGCCACGTCATAGGCGCCGGTGCCATCCAGGTTGATCTCCACCTCGATGCGGGTTTCCTTGGTGTTGCGCGAGATCGTCGCTGTGCGCATCTGTCGTCCTTCCCTCAGCCGGTGAGGGGCACCGACGAAACCGCGGTGTTTTAGCAGGCGCGGGAAGTCATTGAAACAAAAATGGACTGGTCAGTCCATTGGCTGCAGACCGGCAGAAACACGGGGCCGCAGTTTTGTTCCCAGCGGCAAACTGCTAGCGCAGGATCAGGACGGCTGATACTAAACCGCAGCAACTATTTCCCCGTCATCGTCGCCGACCCGGAAGGAGCCCCCCATGACGCGCCGCAACCCCTTTGCCCCGCAGTCCGCCACCGGCCGGCTCGTGTTGCCGCTGGACGTGCCGACCGTCACCGAGGCGCGGGACCTGATCGCGGCGACCAAAGGGGCGGTCGGCGTCTACAAGATCGGCATGGAGCTGCAGTTTGCCGGCGGACTGGATCTGGCCCGTGAACTGGCGGGCGAGGGCATCGACGTGTTTCTCGATGTGAAGCTGCTCGACATCGACAACACCATCGCCAGCGCCGTGCGCAACATCGCCCGCATGGGCGTGCGCTTCGTGACGCTGCATGCCTATCCGAAGACCATGCGCGCCGCCGTGACCGCGCTTGAGGACACAGGCGTCACCGATCTCTGCCTGCTCGGCGTCACCGTGCTCACCTCAATGGACGAGGCGGACGTGGCTGCCGCCGGCTACGGCAAGCCGGTGCGCGATCTCGTCACCAGCCGGGCCGCCGATGCCCGCGCTGCCGGAATGGGCGGCCTCGTCTGTTCTCCGCTGGAAGCGCCGCTGGTGCGGCCGCTGGTTGGCGAAGAGCTGGTGATCGTGACACCGGGCGTGCGCCCCGCCGGCAGCGACCACGGCGACCAGAAGCGCGTGATGACCCCGGCGGACGCGATCCGCGCAGGGTCGGACTATCTCGTCATCGGCCGGCCGATCAGCCGGGCTGCCGATCCGCGCCGGGCCGCCGAAGCCATCGTCGAAGAGATTGCCTCGGCGCTGTGACAGTCGGGTGGTCAAGCCGGGTCGGGTGTCTTGTCGGGTTGATCTCCGGATACATGGGCCTTGATCGTACCTGACCAATCCAGCCGGCGCGTTGCAAACATCGTGATTGCGACGGCTAGGAAGGCGATGAACGAGCCGACCAGCAGAGCATAGTCTTCTTCTCGCATTAGGAGGTACAGAGTGCCGTAGATGCTTGCGAGAACTGCAGCCATCAGCGCGCCCGCCTTTCTACTTGCAACGAGAAACCCGACATAGACAGCAATGAGGCCCGAAACTGCCGTCGCAGCCATGAGATAAGCGAGGTCGTAGCCGATGTGCTCCGACAGGGCGAGCAACAGCACATAGAACACCACCAGCGCCATCCCTGTCAGCCCGTACTGGATCCAGTGCACCTGACCCGGGGCGCGCAGTTCCAGCAGGAAAACCGCCAGAAAAGTGAGCGTGACAAAGAAAATCGCGTATTTCACCGAGCGCTCAACGGTCTGATAAAGGTCCACCTGCTCGACAAAGGTTACGCCCAGCATCTGAGATGAAAACGGCAGACTGCTGTCCATCATCAGGTCCGGCAAGCCTCGGGCGAGGTAGGGGATCGACCAGGATGCGGTAAACCCATCGGGGTTTATCTCGCGCTGATCCGGCAGAAACCCGCCGCTGAAACCGGGGTGCGGCCAGTTTGACGTGATCTCGACGCGTGTGGTTCGGCCAGAGGGCGCAATATGAAATGAGCCGGAGCCATTCAGAAGCAGCGGGATTTCAAAACGGAAACCCGTTGCGACTTCAGCCGATGTCAGCGGTGTCTGGATCGACTGGGCTGCCCTGCCGGATAGCGACAGGTCGCCGGAACCGGGATCGAACAGGCGCGGCTGGCCGCCATCAATGCTCAGTGAAATGTCCGATTTTACGGCCTTCAGCTCCGAGATTGACGCAGCGAGATAGGCCGGGTCGCCGGATGGGACGATGCGGCCTTCGAACTTTGGGCGGAAACTCCCGGCATCGAGAGGCGAGAAGCGACCTTCGAGACGGATGTCAGCCTGATAGACTGGCAAGCTGTAAATCGACAACTGCCTCAGTTCCGTCTGGGCGTTGACCCGCACCGTCAGCTCCTGTGGCAGGAGAAATGCTGCCCGTCGGTGCAGGTCGCGCTTGCGCACGGTGACACCGTTCTGGATTTCATCCCGCTCGACCTCCTCGAGAAATGGGACGACAAGAACCGGACCTTGAATGGCTTGTGTGCCACCCCAGTCCCGGGCGATGGCGTCAGCGACGGAACCGGCCCGCAGTTTTCGTTCGCGGACCAGATCCTGCACGAGCAGGCTGGGGACGAGCAGGGCCAGCGTCAGGACCGAAATAATGGCAGCCTTGAACGCCGGCGATGAAGAGAGCCGGCGTGTCGCACGCGGTAAAGCAGCGGGGGAATGTGAAACCGTCATGATCAAAAGCCTTCTCGAAATGGAAGTGCAGGATGATCAGGCGCTTGATCTTGGCGTTTCAGATGATGGTTTGGAGATTTCTTCGCGGCGGCGCTGTGGCCCTTTTGGACATGTGTGACCGGGATCACGATTTCTGCCGGGTTTACTGCTCGCGGGTTTCCTGGATCGGCAGGGGCCGCTGTTCCTCAATGGCTTCCATCGCGAAATAGGACGTCACGCTGTCCAGTTCGACACCTGCAATCAGACGGCGATAGACCGCGTCGTAGCTGGCCATGTCGCGGGTGACGACCTTGAGCAGGTAGTCGTAGTCCCCGCCAATGCGGAAGAAGTCGATGACCTCGGGAATGGTCTGCACATGGCGCCGGAAGGTCTCAAGCCATTCAGCCGAGTGATGCCGGGTGCGGATCATGGCAAACACCACCAGATCCAGCCCGAGCCGGGTGCGATCGAGCTGCACGGTCTGGCCGGTGATCACGCCCTCTTTCTTCATCGTCTGGATGCGGTTCCAGCAGGCGTTGGGAGACAGGTTCACTTTCTCTGACAATTCGCGCTGGGTCAGGCTGCCGTCCTGCTGCAAGGCCTTCAGAATGGCCTTGTTGAACTGATCAATCATTGCGGCGTCTTCTCGAACAAAATCTACGTGAATGATCCATACTGTGTGAAACTTTGGAATTTCTCTCAAGGGGTTTCGCATAAATTCTTCCGCATTCGCTCTTTTGCAGGATGCCCGCCATGCCGATGTCCCTTGCCGATTTCCGTGACCACCTGGCCGCAAACGCGTCGCTCGTTGAGACGTTGCGCGTGGGACTGATCGGCGAAGGCATCGAGATCGAAGGCGCGTTTGGGTCGCGCAAGCTGGTATATGCGGATTACACCGCCTCCGGCCGGGCCCTGCGGCAAGTGGAAGAGTTCATTCTCTCCGAGGTGCTGCCCTATTACGCCAACAGCCACACGGAGGCGTCCTGGTGCGGCGCGCGGATGACCCAGCTGCGGCGCGAGGCACGGGCCCTGATCGCCGAGGTTACCGGTGCGGGCGAGGACTGCACCGTCATCTTCACCGGCTCGGGCGCGACAGCGGCCGTTAACCGGGCGGCCAGCCTGTTCGGTGTCACAGGTCTGCAGGGCGCTGTTGGCAACGACCGTGCAGCCGTCCTGATCGGCCCCTATGAGCATCATTCCAACATTCTGCCGTGGCGCGAAAGCGGCGCCGAGGTCATCGAGATTGCCGAGTCTGCCGTGGGCGGGCCGGACATGGCCCAACTGGAAGCCGAGCTGATCCGGCTGGCTGGCCGGCCTCTCGTCGTCGGTGCCTTTTCCGCCGCCTCCAACGTCACCGGTCTCCTGACCGATGCCGACGCCGTCACGCGGCTGCTCAAGGCGCATGGGGCGCTGGCACTGTGGGACTATGCCGGCGGCGGCCCCTACCTGCCGATCCGCATGAACTCCGGCAGCGACTGTGCCAGGGATGCCATCGTCGTTTCGCCGCACAAGTTCCCTGGCGGACCGGGAGCCTCGGGCGTCCTGATCATCCGCAATTCGGCCGTCCGGGCGGTGAAGCCGACCTGGCCCGGCGGCGGCACCGTGTCTTTCGTCTCGCCCTGGGGGCACGACTATTCCGCCTCGCTGGCCGCCCGTGAGGAAGCCGGCACGCCGAATGTCGTCGGCGACATCCGCGCCGGCCTTGCCTTCCTGATCAAGGACACCGTTGGCGAGGACTTCATCCTCTCCCGCGACAAGGCTCTCGCCCGGATGGCCTTCAAGGCCTGGGCCGGACACCCGAGCCTGAAGATCCTTGCAGGCGACAAGCGGGACCGCCTGCCGATCTTCGCCTTCCAGATCGAGGATGCGGCCGGCAACCGGGTGCATCCGCAGCTGTTCACGCGGATGCTGTCGGACTTCCACGGCATCCAGGCGCGCGGCGGCTGCGCCTGCGCCGGACCCTATGCACACCGGCTGCTCGGCATTGACCAGGCGCGGTCGGAAGAACTTCGTGCCTCGATCCAGGCCGGCGAGGAGATGGAGAAGCCGGGCTGGATACGGCTTAACTTCAGCTATCTGATGGATGATACCACCGCGCGTTTCATCCACGAGAGCGTGGCACAGCTCGCCCGCGATGGTCAGGAACTGGCCAAGCTCTATGTCGGCGATCCGCGCACCGCGCGGTTCCGCAAGGCCGGCTGAGCCCTCGCATATCGGGTGGCTGAACCGGGGCAGGGCGGGGTAAGGTCAGGCAGTATCCAATGCCAGACTTTGCCGAGTGATCCAGATGGCCAATGCTTCCCAGTCCGACCTGTTTGCCGCCACAGATCTGGCGACTGCCCGCGCCAATGCGGTCAGCGCCGAGCTGATCCCTGCCATCGCCACCGGCGAGGATGCAGCGCGGGACTATCAGGTCGTGCGCGAGACGCTGGAACGCATCACCGAGACCTGGCGCGATCAGCCGCAGCTGGATGATCTGGCGCGGCAGGTTGGTCTGCAGCCGATCCAGCTGCAGCGGGTGTTCTCGCGCTGGGCCGGCCTGACGCCGAAGCAGTTCGTCCAGGCGATCACGCTTGACCACGCTCGCGCGCTGCTGCGCGATGCAGCCAGCATCCTTGACACGTCCTACGAGGTTGGCCTGTCCGGTCCCGCCCGGCTGCACGACCTGTTCGTGACCCATGAGGCGATGACACCGGGCGACTACCGCAGCCGCGGCGCCGGCGTCACCATCCGCTACGGCTTCCACCCTTGCCCCTTTGGTCAGGTGCTGCTGATGATCACCGAGCGGGGACTGGCAGGCCTTGCCTTTGCCGATCCGGGTGAGGAAACGTCAGCCTTCGAGGACATGAGCAGCCGCTGGCCGGCCGCCAGTTTCGTTGCGGACCAGGAGGCAACGCTTCCCTATGCCGTGCGGGTTTTCGATCCTTCAGCATGGGCATCCGACACGCCGCTCAACGTCGTCTTCATCGGCACGGATTTCGAGATCCGGGTGTGGCAGACGCTGCTGAAGATCCCAATGGGCCGGGCCACCACCTATTCCGACATCGCCCGCAGCCTCGGCAAGTCCAGCGCGGCGCGGGCGGTGGGCACGGCGGTCGGGCGCAACCCGATTTCCTTCGTCGTGCCCTGCCACCGGGTGCTCGGCCGCACCGGCGGCCTCTGCGGCTATCACTGGGGCCTGACCCGCAAGCGGGCGATCCTCGGCTGGGAGGCTGGATTGACGGGGCCGGTGTTGCAGGCGGGCTGAGCACTGGCCCTATACCGGCGCTGATCAGGTCAGTGTGCTTCGTCCCAGGTATCGGCGGCGCGGGCATCCACCTGCAGCGGCACCGAGAGGCGGATCAATGGTTCGCAGGCCCCTTCCATGATGGAGCGGATGACCGGAATGGCTGTGTCGACGCCTGCCTCGTCCACCTCGAAGATCAGTTCATCGTGAACCTGCAGCAGCATCTCTGCCGATGATCCGGCCACAGCGAGCGCGCCCTCCATCCGCACCATCGCCCGGCGCAGGATATCAGCGGCCGACCCTTGGATCGGTGCGTTGATGGCGGCCCGCTCGAAGAAGGCGCGCATCGACGGATTGGATGTGTTCACGTCCGGATAGTGCGCCTTGCGGCCGAAGATGGTGGTGACATAGCCCTTGTCGTGCACCTCCCGCTTCACGGCTTCCATGTAGTCGCGGATGCCGGGGAAGCGCTGGAAATACATCTTGATGTAGTCGCTCGCTTCGCCACGCGAGATGCCAAGCTGGGCGGCAAGGCCGAAGGCCGAGATGCCATAGATGATCCCGAAATTGATCGCCTTGGCGCGGCGGCGAACCATCGGATCCATGTCCTTCACCGGCACGCCGAACATCTCGCTCGCCGTCATGGCGTGGATGTCGAGACCGTCCGCAAACGCCTTCTTCAGCTGCGGGATATCGGCGATATGCGCCAGCACGCGCAGCTCGATCTGGCTGTAGTCGGCCGAGATCAGCTTGCGGCCCTTGTCTGCCACGAACGCCTTGCGGATCTTGCGGCCGGCTTCTGTGCGGACCGGAATGTTCTGCAGGTTCGGCTCCGACGAGGACAGGCGCCCGGTCGTGGTCGAGGCCAGCGAGTAGGATGTGTGGACGCGCTTTGTCTCGGGATGAATGTAGCCGGGCAACGCGTCGGTGTAGGTGGACTTCAGCTTGGCGAGCTGGCGCCATTCGACGATTTTCACCGGCAGTTCGTGACCCTCGGCAGCGAGATCATCCAGGACCGAAACGGCTGTCGACCAGGCTCCGGTCTTGGTTTTCTTGCCGCCGGGCAGGCCCATCCGCCCGAACAGGATATCGCCTAGCTGTTTTGGCGAGCCGATGTTGAAGGTCTCGCCCGCCAGCGCATAGATTTCCGCTTCGACGGCGGCCATGCCTTGCGCGAATTCGCCTGAAAGCCGCGAGAGCATCTGCCGGTCGATGGAGATGCCACGCCGTTCCATACGGGCGAGCACCGGGACCATCGGCCGCTCCAGCGTTTCGTAAACGGTCGCCATGGCTTCGGCAGCCAGCCGCGGCTTCAGCACGCGCCAGAGCCGCAGGGTGACATCGGCATCCTCGGCGGCATAGGCGGTTGCCTTGTCGATGGCCACCTTGTCGAAGGTGATCATCGACTTGCCTGATCCCGCAACGTCCTTGAACGAGATCGGTGTATGCCCGAGCCAGCGGTCGGACAGCTCGTCCATGCCGTTGCCGCCCTTGCCGGCGTCCAGCGCATAGGACAGCAGCATGGTGTCGTCGAGCGGGCCGATGGCAACGCCGTAGCGCAGCATCAGGAGATAGTCATACTTGAGGTTCTGGCCGATTTTCAGCACGCCGGGATCTTCCAGCAGCGGCTTCAACACATCGAGTGCATCACGCAGCGGGATCTGGCCTGGAACGAGGCCACCGCCTCCCAGCAGATCGCCCTCGCCGTCCACATGGCCAAGCGGCACATAGCAGGCGTGACCTGGCCGGGTTGCGAGCGATACGCCGACAAGATCGGCCTGCATCGCATCGAGCGATGTGGTCTCCGTGTCGAAGGCAACAAGGCCAACTTCGGTCGCCTCGGCAACCCAGGCCCGTAGTCTGTCGATGTCGCGGACGGCTTCATACCCGGCATGGTCAATCTTCAGGCCGCGCGCCTCGTTCTGTCGGCCTTCGACCAGTGCCTGCGCCGTCATCAATCCGGCAGGAACGTCGGTCGAGACGGCTGCCGAACGCTGGCTTGCCGAGGCGTCCGAGATATCGACCGGAGCGGCGGTCTCGCCGCGCTCCATCTGGCGGCCCTTGGCATCGGGTGTGTGCCAGCCGGCAATCTCGAACTCCGACGGCTCGATGTTGACGACTTCCGCTCCGGTTGCCTCGGCGACGCGGCGGGTGAGGGTGGTGAATTGCATGGCCTTAAGGAAACCGACGGCCTGCGGGCCGTTGACTGATTCGACGGCGAGGTCCGTAACCGGAATGAGCACTGGCACATCGGTCTTGAGCGTCACCAGCTGCTTGGAGATCCGGGCCTGCTCGGCAAATTCGATCAGGTTTTCGCGGCGCTTGGTCTGTTTGATCGTGTGCGCGTTGGCGAGCAGCGTCTCCAGGTCGCCGAATTCGAGAATGAGCTGCGCGGCCGTCTTTAGGCCGATGCCGGGAACGCCGGGCACATTGTCGACACTGTCACCGGCCAGCGACTGGACCTCGATCACCTTGTCCGGTCCGACGCCAAATTTCTCGAACACCTCCGGCTCGCCGATGACCTTGTTCTTCATCGTGTCGATCATGCCGACGCGGGGACCGATCAACTGCATGAGATCCTTGTCACCGGACACGATGGTGACGCGCGCGCCCATCTCCGCCGCCTGGCGGGCATAGGTGGCGATCAGGTCGTCGGCTTCAAAGCCTTCCTGCTCGATCGAGGGCACATTGAAGGCACGGGTGGCAGTGCGGATCAGGCCGAACTGCGGGATCAGGTCTTCTGGGGGCGCCGGGCGCTGGGCCTTGTAGGCCGGATAAATGTCACTCCGGAACGTCTTGGACGAATGGTCGAAGATGACCGCAAAATGGGTCGGCTCATCGCCTTTTTCCGGCGTCAAGCCTTCGGTCAAGAGCTTCCACAGCATGTTGCAGAAGCCGGAGACCGCACCAACCGGCAGCCCGTCCGACTTGCGCGTCAGCGGCGGCAGCGCGTGATAGGCGCGGAAAATGAAGGTGGAACCGTCGACCAGAATGAGGTGGTCGTCAGCGGTGAGCGCGGGGGAGGAAGCATCGTTCGACATGGCGCGGATCATGCCCGCTTGGCCCTGAGGAAGAAAGGGCGAATGTGCGTCCGCAGCAATGTCCTGGCGGGTAGCTTACTCTGCTGCCTGCCCGGCCGATTTGGTCGCGGCTGGCCGGGCGACATGCGCCCAAACCGGACGCTGGAATAGGAAGCGGCCGTAGCCGGTGCGTTCAACGGCGATATAAAGCACCACCGGTCCGGTCACGGCGGCAAGTGTGACCAGCAAGGACAGTGTGCCCGTATCGAACAATCCGAGCTTGGGCAGCAGGATCCGCGCGACTGCCATGGGGAAAAAGAAGGCGAGATAGATCACGATCGAATGTGCGCCCATCCAGCGCAATCCGGACAGCCGGCCGGACGAGGCGAGAAGGCTTGAGACAAGAACCACGGCGATGCCGCCGGCAGCGCCCAGAACCAGAGACAGGCCTGGAAGGAGATAGATGCCAAAGGCAACCGCTGCCCCGTTCAGGCAAGCCCAGATGGCGATAGCCATCAATGCAGCCAAACGCCTGTCTGCGGCCAAAGCGGCAAGAGCAAACAAGCGCGGCGCAAACACGTATCCGGCGAAGAAGAAGACAAATCGCTCGGCAAAATAGTCGAGGATATAGATGCCCGTATCGATCGGAACGACCTGTAGGGTGGCAGCCCCCAACAGGGTCAGCGGCCACGGCACCTTCAGCTCATGCAATATCTTCGTTACGACAAAAAAGACCGCCAGAAGATAGATGAACCACAATGTGCCAAACGGTTGTAGGAAGGCGAGAAGATATTCGCCCAATGTTGCTTCGAAACCATCAGCGGCAATCATACCGGGTGCCTTGACCGCGAACTGGATGGTCAGCCACAGGGTGTAGAAATACAGGAAATGAACGACCTTTCGGTCCAGATACAGCCGCCAGTCGCGGTCCAGCACATTGGCGACAAACAGGCCTGAAATCAGGAAGAAGTCTGGCATCCGGAACGGTGCAGCAAACTGCACGACAGGATGCATCCAGCCGGTTTCGCCGGCGGCAAGCTCCATTCCCAGCACGCTGTGCATCATCACAACCAGCACGATGCATATCCCCTTCGCATGATCGATCCAGTCGATGCGTTTGGGGAGGGAGGACCTAGTATGGAGTGTATCTACAGCGGACATTCGCCAACCTTAGCGTGTATCGGCGGCGTTGTCGGTTAAGAACCTTGGTAAAACCGACAATTCTTGCACTGCGGCAATCACAACACTGTGAGACGGTCGGGAGCGTCAGGGCTTCTCGCCGGTGTCCTTCCAGGGACTTTCCAGCGCCGGGCGAGATCCCGTGTCAGCCGATTGCGGGGTCTCCCGGTGCCAGTCTTCCGCATCAAGGTCCACAACGGAAGGACCGCTCGACCTGGTTCTTTTTGCCGCGATGATTGTCGCCCGGCTCGCCATGCGCCTGACAAGAAGCGCCCGCAGCGGCGGAATGAACAGCGCCAGACCGAGCGTGTCGGTGATAAATCCCGGCAGAAGCAGCAGAATGCTGGCGGTAACCATCAGCACGCCGTGCATCATCTCCTCGCCCGGCACACGGCCTGCGTCGAGTTCGCCCTGCATGCGGCGCACGAGGGACAGGCCCTGGTGGCGCAACATTGCAGTTCCGGCAAGGGCCGTGACAATGGTGAGCAGAATTGTCGGCAACACGCCGATTTCCTCGCCGACCATGATGAAGACCGCAATCTCCGCAAGCGGGAGAAGGATGAGACCGGTAAGAACCAGAAAGGCCACGAAATACCTGACGTTGACTGTTGGCTAACCCGCCCAAGATAAGGTGCCTTGATCGGGATTGCGAGTATCTTGCCAGGAGCGCCCAACAATCGCCTTGCTCTTGGCACTGGATGCTGGTTCAAGAACCCCTACATTCAAAGGAACCTGTCCGGTGGATCCGGGGTGCGATGATAGCATCCGGACATCAGGTCAGGGATCAAAAGCCGGTAGCACCCATGAGCGACGTTCTGGACATCTACAACATCATCCTCCTGGCACTGGCTGTTTTCGTGTTTTTCAAGCTGCGATCGGTCCTTGGCAAGCGGACGGGCAATGAACGGCCGCCATTTGATCCCTACTCCAAGCCGGCCCAGGACCGCGAGGATCGGGAAAAGGCACCTGCGCAACGGGACAATGTCATTCCGTTGCCTGGCACGGCGACCGGTACTGAAAGCGATGAACCAGCCTCTGGCGAAGTTGTTCTCGACAAGGTTGCGCCGTCCGGAACAGCGTTGAACGCCGCATTGCGGCAGATCCTCTCGGCCGACCGCAGCTTTGAGCCAGAGCAGTTTCTGCAAGGCGCGCGTGCAGCTTATGAGATGATTGTCACGGCCTTCGCCGAAGGGGATCGCAAGACCTTGAAGCAACTCCTGTCGAAGGATGTCTTCGAGGGATTTGTGACGGCCATGAATGACCGTGAAACGCGCGGTGAAACGGTGGAATCGACCTTTGTTGGCATCAACAAGGCAGAAATCGTTGAAGCAGCCCTCAAGGGAACCACGGCCCAGGTGACCGTGCGGCTGCAGAGTGAACTGATCTCCGCGACCCGCGACCGGGACGGCCATGTGATCGATGGCGATCCGGCCAAAGTCAGCGAAGTCGTCGACATCTGGACCTTTGCGCGTGACACCAGCACCCGTGATCCGAACTGGAAACTGGTTGCCACCGAATCGGCGGAATGAAGCGAGTATTTTCACGCTTCGGCGCCTTGTTGATCCTTCTGACCGCCGCCCAGGGCTTTGCTCCGGGCGGCGCATTTGCAAAGCCGGAGAAGGCAGCGTCTGTGTCCGACGATCTGACATCACGCCTTTCTGCCGGGACCTTTGCCAACTTACCGGGCTGGGACCGGGATGACCATGCTGCAGCGCTGGCTGCCTTCCGTCGGTTTTGTTCCGCTGACAAGCCTGCGCAGCCATCTGCCGCGCTGACCGGGACGTTGCAGCGCAATATGCGGGCAGAACTCGATCAGATTTGCAGGGACGCTCCAAAGGCAGCATCAGGACCGGAGGCACGCGTCTTTTTCGAGCGCGCCTTTGTTCCTGCCCGGATATCCGGAGCCGGCTTTGTCACGGGGTATTATGAGCCGGAAGTCGACGGCTCCCGCAGCCCGTCGGCGGCCTTTGCGACGCCACTTTACCGTGCACCGCAAGGATTGACGCTGATTTCGGACAAAAACCGGCCGAAAGGCTGGCCCGCTGAAATCACGCATGGAGTCCGGCGTGGCAAGGCGCTCGAGGTCCTGCCTGACCGCCCTGCCATCATGAATGGCGCGCTCAAGGATCAGGATCTCGAACTGATCTGGTTGAAGAGCCCGGTCGATGCGTTTTTCGTGCATGTCCAGGGATCAGCCCGGGTCCGCCTCGAGGATGGATCGGTGATGCGTGTCGGCTATGCCGGCAAGACGGGGCATCCCTACACGGCAATTGGCCGCGTTCTGGTCGAGGCCGGTGAAGGCTCGCCGGAGGATTTCACCATGGCGGGCTTGCGCAACTGGCTTCAGCGCAACCCGCAGCGGATGGACTGGCTTTTTGGCCACAACCGCTCTTTCATCTTCTTCAGGGCCATCGAGGACATTGATCCGGAGGAAGGGCCGGTTGGCGCTGCAGGCCTGCCTTTGGTTGCCGGGCGCAGCATCGCCATGGACCATTCCCTGCACACTTACGGCATGCCGGTTTTTGTTGATGCCGATCTTGCCGACTCGGGGCTCACCGACCCTCGCTGGCAGCGTTTGATGATTGCTGACGATACGGGCTCGGCGATCAAGGGACCGGCGCGGGGCGACCTGTTCATCGGATCAGGGGCACAAGCCGGGACGATAGCCGGCGCCGTGCGGCATCCGGCGTCAATGACACTGCTGTGGCCGCGAAAGCTGGCACATCTTCTGGGGCAGGGGTCGTGAGCGGGGGGCGCCGCCGCGGTCCGCGCAATCTGACAAGCGATGAGCGCGAGCTTTGGTCGAAAGTGGCTGCAAGCGCCAAGCCTCTCAAGTCAACGATCTGGACCCCGGAGGAACCGGCTGCCACGCCATCTCCCCTGACTGCCGAGGACAGTGCGGCCTCCAGGACACCGCCGGCAACTGAAACCGCGATGCGGCCGGCACCGGCCCCAAAAGGACCGCCGCCGCTGGCGCCGATCGAGCGCCGGGTTCGGCAGAAGGTTGTTCGAGGGCAACGCAGCATTGACGCACGCATCGACCTGCATGGCTTGACGCAGCATCAAGCGCATGACCGGCTGCGGTCTTTCCTGCATTTCGCCCAGCAGCAAGGCTATACATTCGTGCTGGTGATCACCGGCAAGGGCGGGGCAGGGGCGATGGCTGCCTATATGGATGAGCGCGGTATCCTGCGCCGCGTGGTGCCGCAATGGCTGGCCATGGCGGATCTCAGGACCATCGTTCTCGGCTTTGAGGAAGCACATCTGACCCATGGCGGGTCCGGTGCCCTCTATGTGCGCCTGCGCAAGGCAAGGGACAACTAGCAAGAGGGGCAGGCATGACGCCGCTTGGGGCAAAACTGCGAGAGATGCGCGCCAAGCGCGGTGTTTCGCTGAAGGAGATGGCGGCCGGGCTTTCGGTTTCGAGCGCCTATCTCTCTGCACTTGAACATGGCAAGCGGGGTAAGCCGACCTGGTTTCTCGTGCAGCGCATCATCACCTATTTCAACGTTATCTGGGATGAGGCGGAGGAGATCCAGCGCCTTGCCGAAATGTCGGATCCGAAGGTGACGCTGGATACATCCGGCCTGGATCCCCGGGCAACCGAGCTGACCAATCTCCTGGAACGCAAGATCGGCGGACTGAGCGTGGAGTCGCTCGATCATCTGCTGCATCAGCTAAGGGTCGTTGCCGCCCGAGACAATGTCTAGCGTCCAGGCGCATCAAACGGGCTCCGCTCCGCCTTGCAGTCTTGTGCAGGCGCGGGATGGGACTATTGTCCTGCGAACAGCAAGCCGGTCCGGCGTTGTTGCATCACGCCTTCGAGATCCGCCATAGCCACTGGAATTCGACCGGAACCTGACGGAAATCAAAGCCTTTCAGACAGATAAGGATCCGCAAAGGACCATGAGTTATCCCGCCTCCGATTTCGCCGACATGATCGACGCTGATGCCTTGCGGGCGAAGCTGACCAACCTGACAGCTGGCTACGACGGTCTGGGAACCGACATCAAGGTCCGCGCGGCGGCGCTGGCCGAGCTGAAGGCTGCCATGCGGGCTGGCCGCGAGGTGGCGCAGGGGCATCTCAACCGCGAGGGCGGCGGGCTCGCCTGCGCCCGCCGGCTCAGTCACCTGCAGGATGAACTCATTCGCGTCATCTATGATTTCGCATTGGCGCATGTCTACCGCATCACCAACCCGTCGACCGCCGAACGCATGGCCGTGGTGGCCGTCGGTGGCTATGGCCGCGGTACGCTCGCCCCTGGTTCGGACGTCGACCTCCTGTTCCTGCTGCCCTACAAGCAGACACCCTGGGGCGAGCAGGTGGTGGAATATATCCTCTACATGCTCTGGGATCTTGGCCTGAAGGTGGGCCATGCGACCCGGAACCTGGAAGAGTGCATCCGTCTGTCCCGGTCTGACATGACCATCCGCACGGCAGTGCTGGAAGCGCGGTTCATCTGGGGCGAGGAAACCCTGTTCCGGGAGTTGCAGACAAAATTCGATACGGAAGTCGTGGCCGGCACCAGCTCGGACTTCATCGCCGCCAAGCTTGCCGAACGCGACGAGCGACACAAGCGGCAGGGCATGTCGCGCTATCTGGTCGAGCCGAACATCAAGGAAGGCAAGGGCGGCCTACGTGACCTCAACACGCTGTTCTGGATCGCCAAATATCACTATCGCGTACGCCGTCAGTCTGAACTTGTGTCGAAGGGCGTTCTGTCACGGGCTGAGTACAATCTCTTCGTCAAATGCGAAGACTTCCTCTGGGCCGTGCGCTGTCACCTGCACTATCTCACCGGTCGTCCTGAAGAGCGCCTGTCTTTTGATGTCCAGCGCGAGATCGCGATCCGCCTCGGCTATACGCAACATCCAGGCCTCAAGGATGTCGAGCGTTTCATGAAGCACTATTTCCTTGTTGCCAAGGATGTGGGCGACCTGACGCGGATCCTGTGTTCGGCGTTGGAAGCCCAGCACGTGAAATCACCGCATGGCAACGGCTTTACCGGACTGATGCTGCGGCTGAAGGGACCTCGCGGCCCGTCTGCACAGCCGATCCGCGAGGCTCCCGGTTTCGTCGTCGAGAACGGCCGGATCAACGCCGCCAGCGACATGGTGTTCAAGGAGGATCCGGTCAACCTGATCCGGGTGTTCCAGGTTGCCGATCGGCTCGACTACATCCTGCATCCCGAACTGATGCAGCTGATCCATCGCTCGCTGTCTCTGATCAACGTGGCCTTGCGTGACAATCCGGAAGCCAACCGGTTGTTCCTGTCGATCCTCACATCGAGATCACAGCCCGAAGCGACCCTGCGAGCGATGAACGAAGCTGGTGTCCTGGGCCGCTTCGTGCCGGACTTCGGCAAGGTCGTGGCGATGATGCAGTTCAACATGTACCACCACTACACGGTGGACGAGCACCTGCTGCGGTCCATCGGCGTGCTGGCCGAGATTGAACGGGGCGGGGCCGAAGGCGAGAATCCGCTGGCCACCCAGCTTATCAAGTCGATCCAGAACCGCCGTGTTCTCTATGTGGCGATGTTCCTGCACGATATCGCCAAGGGGCGGCCGGAGGATCACTCGATCGCCGGCGCCAAGATTGCCCGGAAGGTTTGCCCACGCCTCGGACTGAGTGCAGCCGAAACCGAAACCGTCGCCTGGCTGATCGAGCACCATCTCGACATGAGCACCTATGCCCAGTCGCGCGATCTGTCCGACCGCAAGACCATCGACGACTTTGCCCAGATCGTTCAGAGCCTGGAGCGGTTGAAACTCTTGCTGATCCTGACGGTTGCCGACATCCGCGCCGTTGGCCCGGGCGTCTTCAACGGCTGGAAAGGCCAGCTGCTCAGGACGCTCTACTATGAATGCGAGCCGCATCTGACTGGCGGCCACAGCCAGCTCAGCCGCAAGGAAGTGGTGATCGATGCCAAGGAGCGGCTCCTGGACAAGCTCACTCACTGGACCACCGCCGAGCGTCAGTCCTATGTCGGGCGGCACTATCCAGCCTATTGGATGCGCGCCGAAATTGACCGGGCCGTTGCCCATGCTGAACTGATCCGGCGGGCGGACCGGAAGAATGACAAGTTCGCGGCAGAGGTGCGCACCCATGCCTTCGAAGGCGTAACAGAGATTACCGTTCTCGCCCCGGACCATCCGCGCCTGCTGTCCTCGATTGCAGGGGCCTGCTTTGTCACGGGCGCCAATATTGTCGACGCGCAGATCGATACGACGACGGACGGGTTTGCGCTTGATTCGATCTTTGTCAGCCGGGAACTGCCCGACGACGCGGATGAACGTCGGCGCGGCGAGCGGATCACGGATCTGATCCTCAAGACCTTGCGCGGCGAGACGCCGCTGCCTGATCATATCGCCAAGAAAGCCAACATGAAGGGGCGCATGAAGGCGTTCCGGGTGGCGGCCGAGGTTCTGGTCAACAATTCCTGGTCGGACAGCTATACCGTCGTGGAAGTCAGCGGGCTGGATCGACCAGGACTTCTCTATGAGTTGACCCGGGCGATTGCCGGACTCAACCTCAACATCGCCTCAGCGCATATTTCGACCTTCGGCGAACGGGTCGTGGACGTTTTTTACGTGACCGATCTGACAGGCCAGAAAATCTCCAACATCAGCCGTCAGGAGACGATCCGCGAGCGGCTGACGGAGGCAGTGGAAGGAAAGCCGGAGCCCACCCCCGCAACCTCCACCTGATGGAACGCGCATGAGCCTGATCCGCAACTTTGCAACGGTCGGTGCGGCAACGCTTGCCAGCCGCATTCTTGGCTTCGTGCGCGATGCCATGCTGGCAGCCGTGCTGGGAGCCGGACCGGTGGCCGACGCCTTTGTTGTGGCCTTCCGTCTGCCGAACCTGTTCCGCCGGCTGTTTGCCGAAGGGGCCTTCAACTCTGCTTTCGTGCCTCTGTTCGGGCGGGCGCTGGAGGAGGAGGGGGAGGCGTCGGCGCGGCAGGTGGCCGGCGAAATCGCCTCCGGCATGCTATTCGTACTGCTCATCCTGCTGGCCATCGCCGAAATGGCCATGCCCGCCGTGGTCTGGGTCCTGGCCCCGGGCTTCCTGGAAGATCCGGCCAAGTTTGACCTCACCGTGCTGATGTCGCGGATCTGTTTCCCCTATCTTGTGTTCATGTCGATGCTGGCGCTGATCGCAGGCATCCTCAATACGTATCAGCGCTTTGCTGCTGCTGCTTTTGCGCCGGTTATGCTCAATGTGGTGATGATCGCCGTGCTGGCGGGCATCGTCCTCTCCGGTGTGGTCGAGGAACGGCAGATCGGCCTCATCCTCTGCCTCGGCGTTTCAATTGCCGGGGTGGCGCAGCTGGCTGTCGTGCTGTGGGACATGAAGCGGCTGGGCTTCCGCCTGACCTTGCCACGACCGCGCCTGACGCCGGCGGTGCGCCGGCTGGTGGCGCTGGGCGTACCCGGCCTGATTGCCGGCGGCATCACCCAGATCAACATCGTCGTCGGGCAGGCGATCGCCTCGGCGCAGGCAAGCGCGAATGCGCTGCTCTACTACGCTGACCGGCTGTATCAGCTGCCGCTGGGGGTCATCGGGATTGCCATCGGAGTCGTGCTGCTGCCCAGCCTGACCCGGCAGCTGCGCGCCGGAGAGGATGCGCAGTTCCAGAAGACGCTGAACGGGGCGATGGAGCTGTCCTTCGCGCTGACGCTTCCGGCCTCTGTCGCCCTGGTAGTGATCCCGGACGAGATCGTCTCCGTGCTGTTCGGGCGCGGCGCCTTCGATGCCGCCGCCGTGAGTGGAACGGCTGCGGCGCTGGCGGCCTTTTCCTTCGGCTTGCCGGCCTATGTGCTCAATAAAGTGTTCTCGCCCGGCTATTTCGCCCGCGAGGACACCAAGACGCCGATGTGGTTCGCCGGACTGAGTGCGCTGGTCAATGTGGTGCTGTCACTGATCCTGTTTCCTGTTCTGGCGCATGTGGGCATCGCCCTGGCGACGACGGTTGCCGGATGGGTAAACGCTCTGGCGCTTGGGGCCGTGTTGTGGCGGCGCGGACATTTCGAGCCGGATCTGACGGTGCTGCGCAAGATCGGGCTTCTGGCCGTGGCAAGTCTTGCCATGGGCGTCTGCGTTCATCTGGGAGCTGAGGCCCTGGCTGGCGCGCTGGGCGGGCCGTCGCTGGGTTTGCGTGTTGTCGCGCTCGGCGTGCTGGTGGCCGGCGGGGTCGGGATCTTCGCCGGTCTGGCACAGGTCACCGGCGCGGCGGACCTCATTGGCCTTGCACGCATGATCCGCCGGCGCAAGACCGGGGCATGAGGCGCGCTGCTGCCGCTTGCCTTGCCGCGGGCGCCACGCCATAAGTCCAGCGGCATCCTGCCTTTCCCAATTTCAGGCCCTTCCAACCGGCCGACTGTTTCAGGGACTTTACATGACAGCGCTCCAGCCCCGCTGCTTCTCCGGTGTTCAACCGACCGGCAACCTTCACCTTGGCAACTATCTTGGCGCTGTCTCGCGCTGGGTGCCGATGCAGGACGTGATGCCGACGATCTTCTGTGTCGTCGACATGCACGCGATCACGGCCGGCTTTCCGAATGCGACGGAACTCACCAACGCAACCCGTGAAGTCACCGCCGCCTTCATCGCTGCTGGCATCGACCCCAAGCGCTCGGTGATCTTCAACCAGAGCCAGGTGAAGGAACATGCCGAGCTGGCGTGGATCTTCAACTGCGTGGCGCGCATGGGCTGGCTGAACCGCATGACGCAGTTCAAGGACAAGGCAGGCAAGAACAGCGAGAACGCTTCGGTGGGCCTGTTCGCCTATCCGAACCTGATGGCGGCCGACATTCTGGCATACCGCGCGACGCATGTTCCGGTCGGCGATGACCAGAAGCAGCATCTGGAGCTGACGCGCGACATCGCGCAAAAGTTCAACAACGACTTTGCCGAGCGGATCCTCGAGCTGGGACTGGGTTCGCCCAACCCGGTGCCGTCGCCGGAAAGCCCGGAGCAGATCTACCTGCCGCTGCCCGAGCCGATGATCGCCGGCCCGGCGCCGCGCGTGATGAGCCTGCGTGACGGCACGAAGAAGATGTCGAAGTCCGACCCCTCGGACCTGTCGCGCATCAACCTGGCCGACGACGCCGACATGATCGCCAAGAAGATCAAGAAGGCCAAGACCGATCCAGAACCGCTGCCGGGTGAACTGGAAGGCCTCAAGGGCCGGCCGGAAGCCGAGAACCTGGTTGCGATCTATGCCGCGCTGGCCGGCAAGACCAAGGACGCGATCATCGCTGAGTTCGGCGGTCAGCCGTTCTCCGTGTTCAAGCCGGCACTGGCCGAGCTTGCCGTGGAGCGGCTTGCGCCGCTGAACGCCGAGATGGCACGGCTGATGGCCGATCCGGCGGAAATCGACGCCGTCCTGAAGAACGGCGCCGAACAGGCTTCCGCCATCGCCGAGCCGGTGCTGCGCGACATGCGCAAGATCATCGGCTTTCTGGATGTGAGGTAAGCGGATCGACCCCATATGGGTGAGAGCGCACCACGTACCGGACAAGGAGACAGTCCATGGACTTCATGAAGATGATGAAGCAGGCAAAGCAGCTGCAGGAGAAGATGGGCTCGCTGCAGGAAGCCTTTGCC
Source organism: Pannonibacter sp. (assembly GCF_051860505.1). NCBI lineage: Bacteria > Pseudomonadati > Pseudomonadota > Alphaproteobacteria > Hyphomicrobiales > Stappiaceae > Pannonibacter > Pannonibacter sp. The sequence goes on from NZ_JBHYDX010000005.1 coordinate 130,350, forward strand.
AATATCGAGACCGAAGGCAGTTCGGGCGGCGGCATGGTGAAGATCACCATCGCCGGCAAGGGCGAGATCCGCGCGATCAAGATCGATCCGTCGCTGCTGAAGGAAGAAGAGGCCGAGATCCTCGAGGACCTGATCATCGCGGCCCACAACGAGGCCCGGATCAAGGCCGAAGCCCAGATGCAGGAAAAGACCCAGGAACTGATGGGCGGCATGGGGCTTCCGGCTGGCATGAAGATGCCGTTCTGACAGACGGGCTGCGGGCTGTGCGCAAGCGCGCCGGCCCGCGTGCGGACAAGAACACAGGGAACACGAGATGGCAGGGCGCAAGGTCGCAGGTCCGGAGATCGAACGGCTGATCCAGCTGCTCGCACGGTTGCCCGGGCTCGGGCCGCGTTCGGCCCGGCGTGCCGCCCTGCATCTCATCAAGAAGAAGGAGCAGCTGCTGGTTCCGCTCGCCGACGCCATGGGCGTGGCGGTGGAGAAGGTCGGTATCTGCTCGGTCTGCGGCACGGTCGACACCTGCGACCCTTGCACGATCTGCTGTGACGATGGCCGGGACGAGACGGTTCTGGTCGTGGTGGAAGATGTCGCGGACCTGTGGGCGCTCGAGCGTGCCGGCGTTCTCAATGCCCGCTATCACGTGCTTGGTGGCACCCTGTCACCTCTCGACGGCATTGGACCTGAGGATCTCAACATCGAAAGGCTCGTCGAGCGCGTGAAACAGGGCGCAGTGCGTGAGGTGATTCTGGCGGTCAATGCGACTGTCGAGGGTCAGACGACTGCGCTCTACATCACCGACCAGCTGACCGGGCTTGAGCTGACAGTAACCCGGCTGGCACACGGCGTTCCGGTGGGTGGTGAGCTTGACCATCTTGATGAAGGTACACTGACCCAGGCGATGAAAGCACGAACCCGGTTCTGAGCGGTCATTGCGGAGACAGTCCGGTCTGCCTATGTGAAGCCCCTGACGTAAAGAGGGGATTCAGATCCATGTTTTCCGATGCACTGCGAGCCATGGGGCAGGTCTTCGCGCCGCCGCTCCGTGCCATCCTGCTGAAGTCGCTGGCCCTTACTCTTGCCGTGCTGATGGTCATCTGGATTGCATTGCAGGGGGTGATCGCGGCTTATGTGGATTTGCCCTATCCGTGGCTCGATACCGTCCTGTCGGTCCTGACCGGCATTGGCGCGATCTTCATCCTTGGCTTTCTTGTCGCCCCGGTCACGGCCTTGTTTGCCGGTCTTTTCCAGGACGATGTTGCCGACATTATCGAGCGCACCGACTATGGTCACGATGCGTCAGGCCGCGCGATGCCGCTGGCGGCTTCCCTGCTCGCAACCGCCAAGTTTACGGGCGTTGTCATTCTCGGCAATCTTCTTGCGCTGGTATTGTTGCTCGTTCCGGGCGTCAACCTGATCGCGTTCCTCGTGGTCAACGCCTATCTGCTCGGTCGGGAATTTTTCGAGTTCGTCGCGACGCGGTTCATGGATCCAGCGGAAGCCCGAGCCTTGCGCAAGGCGCATTCAGGCACGGTGTTCATGGGCGGACTGCTGATTGCCGGGCTGCTGGCGGTGCCGGTCGCCAATCTGGTCACGCCGGTCTTCGCGACCATTTTCATGGTTCACCTGTTCAAGCGGATTCAGGCGACACGGGCACCCCGGCCGGTGTGAGCCACCGGCCGGAAGCCTGCTTGAGTTCGGGGCTGCGACCTCGTTCCCAAAACTCTATTCTTTATCGGCGGACAGAAGGCCGCTCTTGAACAAAAGTCCGGCCGCAGCAGCACCCAACATCGGGGCCAGAATGAAAAGCCAGAGCTGGGCGACGGCGGCCGGGTTGCTGCCAGCGCCGACGAGGGCCGGGCCAATTGAACGCGCCGGGTTGACTGACACGCCGGTAACATTGATGCCGACAATGTGGATTACCGTAAGCGTAAGGCCGATGGCGAGGCCGGCGAACTGGCTCGGTGCTCCCCGTTGGGTCACGCCGAGAATGCAGACCAGGAACAGGAAGGTGGCGACGACCTCGAACACGAAAGCCGCAGTCAGCCCATATTCGCCAAGATAACCCGGACCCCAGCCATTCTGGCCCAGACCGCCGCTCCAGCCTGCGGCCTTGTCGCTGAGAATCACGGCAAGAATGGCCGCACCGGCCAATGCGCCAAGAATCTGCGCGACAACATAGCGAATAAAATCAGCAACGCTCATGCGGCCGGAAAGCAGCACGCCAAAGCTGACGGCCGGATTGATATGACATCCGGAAATCATCCCGATGCCATAGGCCATTGCAACAATCGATAGACCAAACGCAAAGGCAATTCCAAGAATGTCAATTGCGGTTGGACCCGTGCCCATGCCCGCAATTACAGCGGCACCGCAACCGAAGAACACAAGCGTCATTGTGCCGATGAATTCGGCCAGCATTTTTTTCATCTCTGAAATCTCCTTTCACTTCGAATCAGCGTCGTATTTTTAGATGGGCAATGAATTTTATTGTTTTAACACAACGGTAACACAAGCGGATTTTGGGCTCCAGCGGACAAGACAAAGGCTCAGTTCGGCCGATAGGATACTTTGACGAGTGGGTTGGTTGGCGCTATTACGCCTTTAGACAACGCCAGCTGTTGCTTACGTTTACGCAAACGTAAGGGTGGCGTCGGACGGGAGAGAAAGTCCATGCCGGATGTCGATATGAAGGGCAGCCGCCCTCTGTCGCCCCATCTTCAGATCTATAAGCCGATCCTGACGATGGTGATGTCGATCCTGCACCGCATCACGGGTGCGGCGCTTTATGTCGGGACGCTGTTTCTTGCCTGGTGGCTTATTGCTGCCGCGAGCGGGCCGGCCTACTTCGATTATGTCAACGACCTGATGGGGTCGATCCTTGGCCGCCTGGTGCTGTTCGGCTTTACCTGGGCCCTGGTACATCACATGCTTGGTGGCATCCGCCACTTCATCTGGGACATGGGCGCGGGCTTTGGACGCGAAGCGCGCGAATGGCTGGCCCGGGCAACCATCATTGGCTCCGTTGCGCTGACGATCCTGTTGTGGGTCATCGGCTACATGGTTCGTTGAGGAGACACGTGATGACCGATATGCGCACTCCGCTCGGCAAGGTCCGTGGCCTCGGCTCGGCCAAGGAAGGCACCGAGCACTTCTGGCGTCAGCGCGTCACCGCGGTGGCCAACGTGTTCCTGATCTCGTTCTTCGTGATTCTTGTGATCGCCCTGCAGGGCGGCAGCCATGCGGACGTGGTCGCGGCGCTGCAGAACCCGCTGATCTCGATCCTGCTTCTGCTCGTAATCCTGTCCGGTGTCTATCACATGAAACTGGGCATGCAGATCATCATTGAAGACTATGTTCACGGCGACGGCGTTAAGTTCCTCGTCCTGATGGCCAACATCTTCTTCTGCGCCGCCGTCGGGCTCGGCTCGGTGTTCGCGGTTATCAAGATCGGCTTTGGAGGCTGACCCACATGGCCAAGACCTATGAATTCGTCGAACATACATTCGACGTGGTGGTGGTCGGTGCCGGCGGTGCCGGCCTGCGCGCCACGCTCGGCATGGCCGAGCAGGGCCTGCGCACGGCCTGCATCACCAAGGTGTTCCCGACCCGCTCGCACACCGTTGCAGCACAGGGCGGTATTGCCGCCTCGCTGAAGAACATGACGCCGGACTGCTGGGAATGGCACATGTTCGACACGGTGAAGGGGTCTGACTGGCTCGGCGACGCCGATGCCATGGAGTATCTCGCCCGTGAGGCCCCGAAGGCCGTTTACGAGCTGGAACACTACGGCGTGCCCTTCTCGCGCACCGAAGACGGCCGCATTTACCAGCGCCCCTTCGGCGGTCACATGCAGAACTACGGTGACGGCCCCCCGGTGCAGCGCACCTGCGCCGCAGCCGACCGCACCGGCCACGCCATCCTGCACACGCTCTATGGCCAGTCGCTGAAGAACAACGCCGAGTTCTACATCGAGTATTTCGCGCTCGACTTGATCATGTCGGATGACGGCGTGTGCCAGGGCGTGATCGCCTGGAACCTCGATGACGGCACCATCCACCGCTTCTCCGCCAAGATGGTGGTGCTGGCGACCGGTGGCTATGGCCGCGCCTATTTCTCGGCAACCTCCGCCCACACCTGCACCGGCGACGGTGGTGGCATGGTGGCCCGTGCCGGCCTGCCGCTGCAGGACATGGAATTCGTGCAGTTCCATCCGACCGGCATCTATGGCTCGGGCTGCCTGATCACCGAGGGCGCACGCGGCGAAGGCGGCTATCTGGTCAACTCCGAAGGCGAGCGCTTCATGGAGCGCTACGCCCCGTCGGCCAAAGACCTTGCCTCCCGCGACGTGGTGTCGCGCTGCATGACGATCGAGATCCGTGAAGGCCGCGGCGTCGGCAAGAACAAGGATCACATCTTCCTGCACCTCGACCACCTGGATCCGGCGCTTCTGCACGAGCGCCTGCCGGGCATCTCGGAATCGGCCAAGATCTTTGCTGGCGTCGATGTGACCAAGGAGCCGATCCCGGTCCTGCCCACCGTGCACTACAACATGGGCGGCATTCCGACCAACTATTGGGGCGAAGTGCTGAACCCGACCGCGAGCGATCCGAACCGCATCCAGCCGGGCCTGATGGCCGTGGGTGAAGCGGGCTGCGCCTCGGTGCATGGCGCCAACCGCCTCGGCTCCAACTCGCTGATCGACCTGGTCGTCTTCGGCCGCGCTGCGGCCATCCGTGCCCGTGAGGTCGTGGATCCCAAGAGCGCCGTGCCGACGCCGAACGAGCGGTCCTGCGAAGAAATCATGGCCCGCTTCGACAAGACGCGGCACGCCAGCGGCTCGACGCCAACGGCTGACCTTCGCGAGAAGATGCAGCGCGCCATGCAGGATGATGCGGCTGTGTTCCGCACCCAGGAAAGCCTGGAACAGGGCTGCAAGCGCCTGTCCGCGATCTGGGGCGAAATGGCCGACATCAAGGTCACTGACCGCTCGATGATCTGGAACTCGGACCTTGTTGAAACCCTCGAGCTGCAGAACCTGATGGCCAACGCCATCACGACGGTCTACGGCGCTGAGGCCCGCAAGGAAAGCCGTGGTGCCCACGCCCGCGAAGATTACAAGGATGGTCCGCTCGGCGGCCGCGACGACGTCAACTGGCGCAAGCACACGCTGGCCTGGGTCGACGAAGCCGGTGCCGTCAAGCTCGACTACCGCGCCGTGATCACCGAGCCGCTGACCCGCTATGAAGACGGCGGCATCGACCCGAAGAAGATCGCCCCGAAGGCGCGCGTCTACTAAGGACTGTCCATGGTTGCCGCCCTCGCCCGGCCTGACATCACCTCGCCCTTCGGCACATACCGTGCCGAGGGACTGGTGAAGTTTGCCTGGGCGCTGGCGGACCGGCACGACCTGTCGGCCTTCCTGCGCAAGCGGATCCGCAGCCTGGTCGCCCGGGTGTTTTCCGGCCCGTATGACACCGTGGTGGAGGGACTGAAGTTCCGCCTCTATCCCGGTGGCAACTACGATGACCGGAAAATGATGGCCAAGGGCCGCCTGCCCGAACAGGCGGAACACCGGCTGATTGCGCCGCTGCTCGGCAAGGACCGTGTCTTTGTCGACGTGGGGGCCAACATCGGCACCTACAGCCTGTTTGCCGCCGCAAGTGGAGCCGAGGTTCTGGCCGTCGAGGCAAGCCCCGACACGGCCGACAAGCTGGCCTTCAACCTCGCTGCCAACGGTGCGTCGGATGTCCGCATCGCCCGCACGGCAGTGGGCGCTGAGGACGGCGAACTGTCGCTGTGGCGCGAGCCCTCGAACGCCGGCTTTGCCACGCTGGTCGAAGACCTGACCCAGGGCGAGTGGGCCGGCAACTGGAGCGCTTTTCGTGTTCCGGTGCGCCCGCTGGCCGATGTGGTGACTGAAGCCGGACTGACGCGGATCGACGTGATGAAGATCGACGTGGAGGGATTTGAGGACCGTGTTCTGGTGCCCTATCTCACCACCATCAGCCGGGACCTCTGGCCCCGCGCCATTCTGCTTGAAACAAACTGCCGGCCGCATTGGACCGAGGATTGCCTGAGCCTGCTCAAGCGCCTTGGCTATGAACAGGCCGGCGAAACCAGAGACAACATCCTGTTCAGCCTGAAGGTCTGACGGGGAACCCATTGGCCCGGACATAAATCCGGCGCCGTAACGCGGAGCGACGAGAATGGTTCAGCTGACGCTTCCAAAGAATTCCAAGGTGACCGAGGGCAAGGTCTGGGACAAGCCGAAGGGCGCCAGCAACTTGCGCGAATACCGGATCTACCGCTGGAATCCGGATGACGGCCGCAACCCGCGCGTGGACACCTATTTCGTCGACCTCGACGATTGCGGTCCGATGATCCTGGACGGGCTCATCTACATCAAGAACAAGATCGACCCGACCCTGACCTTCCGTCGGTCGTGCCGTGAGGGCATCTGCGGCTCCTGCGCGATGAACATCGACGGCACCAACACCCTGGCCTGCACCAAGGGCATGGACGAAGTGGGCAAGGGCGCGATTGCGATCTACCCGCTGCCGCACATGCCGGTGATCAAGGATCTGGTTCCGGACCTGACCCGTTTCTATGCCCAGCACCGCTCGATCGAGCCCTGGCTGAAGACCGTGTCGCCGGCCCCGGAAAAGGAATGGCGCCAGAGCCACGAGGACCGCGCCAAGCTGGATGGCCTCTATGAGTGCATCCTCTGCGCCTGCTGCTCGACGTCCTGCCCGTCCTACTGGTGGAACGGCGACCGCTACCTTGGGCCGGCAGTGCTGCTGCAGGCCTATCGCTGGCTGATCGACAGCCGCGATGAAGCCAAGGGCGAGCGCCTCGACAACCTCGAGGATCCGTTCCGCCTGTACCGCTGCCACACGATCATGAACTGCGCCCAGGCCTGCCCCAAGGGCTTGAACCCGGCCAAGGCCATCGCAGAAATCAAGAAGATGATGGTCGAGCGCCGCGTTTGACGCGACGCCAAGCCGCACCGAAACCATTGGAGGGCAGTCGCGAGGCTGCCCTTCTTTTTGGGGTTCCTGCGGCCGTCGCGGGGCTATAGGCTCGCCGCTCGCGCACCCGGACCACAGCCCTTGTGGCTGAACGAACGTCAGGCAGTCATGTCCAGAATTCCAGTCAAGATCTGTGGTTTGTCGACCGAGGAGACCCTGCAGACGGCGATTGACGCCGGTGCGGACATGATCGGGCTGGTGTTCTTTCCCAAGAGCCCGCGCCATGTATCGTTGAGTGATGCCTGCCGCCTGGCGGATATGGCGCGGGGCAAGACCGAGATCGTGGCGCTGACGGTGGACATGGATCTGGCCGGGCTGCAACGGATCAACGAGCTGGTGAAGCCGGACCTGTTCCAGTTTCACGGCTCCGAGACACCGGAAGCCTGCGCCGCGGCGCGGATCATGTTGCGCACCCGCATCATCAAGGCGATTGGCGTGCGGGAGAAGGCTGACACCGAGAAGGCACTGCCCTATGTCACGGTGGCCGAGTGGATCCTGTTCGATGCCAAGCCGCCGGCGGATTCGGATGTCCCGGGCGGCCACGGGGTTCCCTATGACTGGACGATCCTCAAGGCGCTTGACCTGCGGCGCCGCTTCATGCTTTCCGGGGGGCTCGATCCGGAGAATGTCGGCCGTGCTATCGCCATGAGCGGGGCGCCGGCCGTAGATGTGTCCTCGGGCGTGGAACGCGCCAAGGGCGTCAAGGACAGCGATCTGATCCGCGCCTTTATGGCGGCCGTTCGATCGGCGGAAGATGTGAAGGAGTGACGAAACGTGACCACAATGGCCAACACCCTGCGCTCGGGACCGGACGAGCGCGGCCACTTCGGGATCTTCGGCGGCCGCTATGTGGCCGAGACGCTGATGCCGCTGATCCTCGACCTCGAGAAGGCCTATAACGACGCCAAGGCGGATCCTGCCTTCAAGGCGCAGCTCGACGACCTCAACACCCATTACACCGGCCGGCCGTCGCCGCTGTATTTCGCCGAGCGCCTGACCCAGCATCTGGGTGGCGCCAAGATCTACTTCAAGCGCGACGAGCTGAACCACACCGGCAGCCACAAGATCAACAACTGCCTTGGCCAGATCCTGCTGGCCATGCGCATGGGCAAGACCCGCATCATCGCGGAAACCGGTGCCGGCCAGCATGGCGTGGCCACCGCCACCGTCTGCGCCCGTTTCGGCCTGCCCTGCGTCGTCTACATGGGCGCCACCGACGTGGAGCGCCAGAAGCCGAACGTGTTCCGCATGAAGCTTCTGGGTGCCGAGATCGTTCCGGTCACCGCCGGTGCCGGTACGCTGAAGGACGCCATGAACGAGGCGCTGCGCGACTGGGTCACCAATGTCGACAACACCTATTATCTCATCGGCACCGCCGCCGGCCCGCATCCCTATCCGGAGCTGGTGCGCGATTTCCAGTCGGTGATCGGCAAGGAAACCCGTGAGCAGATGCTGGCCGCTGAAGGCCGCCTGCCGGATGCGATCGTTGCCGCTGTCGGCGGCGGCTCGAACGCCATCGGCCTGTTCCATCCGTTCCTCGATGACAAGAGCGTCGAGATCTGGGGCGTGGAAGCTGGCGGCCGTGGTCTTGAGGGCGACGAGCATTGCGCCTCGCTGAACGCCGGCAAGCCGGGCGTGCTGCATGGCAACCGCACCTATCTGTTGCAGGACGCCGACGGCCAGATCCTCGAAGGCCATTCGATCTCGGCCGGCCTCGACTATCCCGGCATCGGGCCGGAGCATTCCTGGCTCAAGGAAATCGGCCGGGCCAATTACGTGCCGATCACCGACGACGAGGCGATGGAAGCCTTCCAGCTGCTGACCAGGATCGAAGGCATCATTCCGGCGCTGGAGCCGGCGCATGCGCTGGCCCAGGTGATGAAACTGGCGCCGAAGATGCACAAGGATCAGATCATCGTCATGAACCTGTGCGGCCGTGGCGACAAGGACGTGTTCACCGTCGGCAAGATGCTTGGCTTCGATCTCTAAGAAACAAACCGGTCCCGGCGTTGCGGCGGGACCGGTTGCCGCGCCGTATTGGCGTCAGATATCGCGGGCGTCCCGCTCCCGCAGCTCCGCCCAGGTGAGAGGAGCCTCGCCACTCAGCGGGTTCTTGGGCGACCAGCGATAGGTGATCTCGTCCATGCGCAACGACAGCGCATTGAACATCACCAGCCGGCCAACCGGCCCGTCGCCCGCGCCCGTGATCGCCTTGATCGCCTCCATCGCCTGCAGCGTGCCTAGAATCCCTGTCAGCGCACCGACCACGCCCGCTTCCGCGCAGGAGGGAACGACGCCGGCTTTTGGAGGCGAGGGGAACAGGCAGCGATAGGTCGGGTTGGGCGTGCCGTCTGCCGTCCGCTCATGCGGCCTCAAGAGGGTCAACGAGCCATCAAACCGGCCCACGGCCGCCGTGATCAGCGGCTTCTTGCGATAGTAGCATGCATCCGAGACGAGATAGCGGGTCTGGAAATTGTCCGATCCATCGATGATGAGGTCGTAGCCTCCGACGAGGGACAACGCGTTGTGACCTCCCAGCCTTTCTGGATGCGGCTCGACCGCGACATAAGGGTTGAGCCGTGCGATGGCCTCGGCCGCGCTGGCCACCTTGGGTTCACCCAGCTGGTCGGTGTCGTGGATCACCTGCCGCTGCAGGTTGGACAGCGACACCGTGTCATGGTCGACGATCCCGAGCGTTCCCACCCCCGCCGCCGCCAGATATTGCAGCACGGGCGAGCCAAGCCCGCCGGCACCGATCACCAGCACGCGCGCGGCTTTCAGCTTTTGCTGCCCTGGTCCGCCAATTTCGCGCAGGACAATGTGGCGGGCATAACGTTCGAGTTCAGCGGGCGACAGCATGGCGCATTCCTGATGTGTGGGACGGAGGGTGCCGGAAGCCGCTTGATCAGCCGACGAGACGACTGACGAGACGAGCCGTGTAATCGACCATCGGAATGACGCGGGCATAGTTCAGCCGGGTCGGGCCGATGACGCCCAATACGCCGATGATACGTTGCTCCCGGTCCCGGTAGGGCGAGACCACGACGGAGGACCCCGACAGCGAGAACAGCTTGTTTTCGGAACCGATGAAGATCCGGACACCGTCACCTGTTTCAGCAAGGCCGAGCAACTGGATCAGGTCACGCTTGTTTTCGAGGTCATCAAACAGCAGCCTCACCCGCTCCAGATCCTCAGCAGCGCCGACTTCGGTCAGGAGGTTGGACTGGCCGCGCACGATCAGTGTGTCGCCATCACCGGAGTCCCCGCCCCAAACCGCAAGCCCGGCTTCGACGATCTTCTGGGTCAACTGGTCCAGTTCCGCCTGGTTCGCCTCGCGCAGGCGTTCAAGCTCGCGGCGGACTTCGGCGATGGTCCGCCCCTGGATCTGGGCGTTGAGATAATTGGACGCCTGCACCAGCGCGGAAGACGGCAGGTTTGCAGGCAACTCGACAATCCGGTTTTCCACCGAGCCATCTTCCCCGACCAGCACGGCAAGGGCACGCAGGGGCTCGATGCGAATGAACTCGATGTGCTTGAGACGAATGTCCTGCTTGTGCGTCAGGACGACAGCGGCACCGCTTGTCAGTCCCGACAAGAGCTGCGTCGCTTCAGTCAGGACCTGTTCTGTATTCTTGCCACCGGTTGCGCGGACCTGAACGTTGATCCGCTCCCGCTCTTCGCGCGACAGGTCGCCCACTTCAAGCAATGCATCGATAAAGAACCGAAGCCCGGTTTCTGTCGGCAATCGTCCGGCGCTGGTGTGCGGCGAGTACAGAAGGCCCAGATGCTCCAGGTCCGCCATGACATTGCGTACCGACGCGGGGGACAGCGACATGCCAAGGCCTCGCGCCACATTGCGCGATCCGACAGGTTCGCCTGTATCCAGATAACTCTCCACAATGGAGCGGAAGATGTCGCGAGATCGCCTGTCCAGCTCGCTCAAGCTCACCATTCCAGCCTCTTTCCCACTTGGGTCTCCTCGTTGGGGCCGCGTGACACGGTCTTGCAAATTAAAGATATAGGATCAATTCCGCCGTCAAGCGCAAGCAGACCTTTGCGTCGACGCGCGCCAGCAGTTACAAGCGCGCGAATGTGCCAGTTCCGGGCGGTTGCTTCCGGACAAACCCTAGGGAGTTGCCCATGCGTCCGTCCAAGCGCGCTGCCGACGAACTCAGAGCCGTTACGCTGGAGCGAGGCTTTGCCAAGCACGCGGAAGGCTCCTGCCTTGTCAAGTTCGGTGACACGCATGTGCTGTGCACCGCCAGCCTCGAAGATCGCGTGCCGCCCTGGTTGCGTGGCCAGAACCGCGGCTGGGTTACGGCGGAATACGGCATGCTGCCGCGCGCCACGGGCGAGCGGATGCGCCGCGAGGCTTCGGCCGGCAAGCAGTCCGGCCGCACCCAGGAAATCCAACGTCTGATCGGGCGTTCCCTGCGCGCTGTTGTTGATCTGGAAGCCCTTGGCGAGAACCAGATCACCGTCGACTGCGATGTCATTCAGGCAGATGGCGGCACGCGCACGGCAGCCATCACCGGCGCCTGGGTGGCCCTGCATGACTGCATCGAATGGATGCGTGCCCGCGAAATGGTGAAGAAGCAGGTCCTGAAGGATCATGTCGCCGCAATCTCCTGTGGCATTCACAACGGCAAGCCGGTGCTTGACCTGGATTATGCCGAAGACTCCACCGCCCAGACTGATGCCAATTTTGTCTTCACCGGCAAAGGCGGCATTGTCGAGATCCAGGGCACGGCAGAGGGCGAACCTTTCTCCGAAGCTGATCTTGCCGCGCTGATGGGGCTTGCCAAGTCGGGCATCGCCCGCCTGGTCGATCTGCAGAAGATGGCCATCCTGTGAGGGTTCGTGCATGACACATCGCAAGCTAGAACCTGGACGTCTCGTCCTGGCCAGCCACAATGTCGGCAAGCTGCGCGAGTTCCGCGAGTTGCTGGCACCCTACGGCTACGAAGTCGTCTCAGCCGGTGAGCTTGACCTGCCGGAGCCGGAGGAAACCGGCATCACGTTTGAGGCCAATGCCGAGCTGAAGGCCAAGGCCTCTGCCGAAGCCTCCGGACTGCCATCGCTTGCGGATGACAGCGGCTTTTGCGCAGCAGCGCTTGATGGCGCACCGGGGATCTATTCCGCCCGCTGGGCCGGTCCCGCCAAGGACTTCGCCATGGCCATGCGCAATGTCGAGGAAAAGCTGCAGCAGCTTGGCGCCACCGCGCCGGAACAGCGTCGCGGTTCCTTTGTTGCGGTCCTGTGCCTTGCCTGGCCGGATGGGCATACCGAATTCTTCCGGGGCGAGGTGGGGGGCCAGATCGTCTGGCCGCCGCGCGGCGAGAAGGGCTTCGGATATGATCCGATGTTCCAGCCTGATGGTCATGAGCGGACATTTGGCGAGATGACGTCTGACGAAAAGCATGGCTGGTCCCGGACGAGCCCCGGCCTGTCGCATCGCGCCCGCGCATTTGCGGCCTTTTCCAAGGCCTGTCTGGAGCAGGAATGACCACGACGCCGGACGGGGGATTTGGGATCTATGTGCACTGGCCGTTCTGCGCGGCCAAATGCCCGTATTGTGACTTCAATTCCCATGTGCGCCACCAGGCGGTGGACCAGGAGCGCTATGTCGCTGCTTTCAAGCGCGAACTGGCGCATTTTGCCGCCTGGACTCCTGGCCGCACCGTCCAGTCGATCTTCTTCGGCGGCGGCACGCCATCTCTGATGTTGCCTCGGACTGTCGAGCGGATCCTCGAGGCCATCGCAGGCCATTGGTCGATTGATCCGGACGCGGAGGTTTCACTGGAGGCCAATCCGTCGTCGGTGGAGGCTGAACGCTTTCGCGGTTATCGGGCGGCAGGGGTCAACCGGGTTTCGATGGGGGTTCAGGCGCTCAACGATCCGGACCTGCGGCTCCTCGGCCGGCTGCATGATGTCGCCGGAGCGCGACGCGCCATCGAGACGGCGCGCGAAACGTTCCCCCGCCTGTCTTTTGATCTCATCTATGCCCGTCCCGGCCAGACCGTTACGGCCTGGGAGCGCGAACTGACTGAGGCGATTTCGCTCGCCGCCGATCACCTGTCACTCTACCAGCTGACCATTGAGGAAGGTACGCCCTTCTTTGCCTTGCACAAGGCCGGCAAGCTGGTGGTTCCGGAGCCTGATGTCGGCGCCGAATTCTATGCGGTGACGCAGGATGTGACCGACGCCCATGGCCTTCCCGCCTATGAGGTTTCGAATCACGCCCGTCCTGGTGCGGAGTGCCGTCACAATCTCGTTTACTGGCGTTATGGCGACTATGTCGGGGTCGGACCCGGTGCCCATGGCCGGCTTTCGCTCGGCGCCACGAAGCGGGCTACGGCCATCGAACGCCATCCGGAGACCTGGCTGTCCCATGTCGAGGAACGCGGCCACGGCATGGTCGAGGATATGCCGCTCAATGACGAGGAACAGGGCGACGAATATCTGCTCATGGGCCTGCGCCTTGTCGAAGGGGTCGATCTTCTGCGCTACGAGAAGCTGGCCAGTCGGCGGATCGATCCGCGTCGCCTGGATGCCCTGTTGGAACACGGCATGGTTGAAATGATCGGAAATCACCGCCTTCGCGCGACCCGAGACGGTTTTTTTGTGCTCGATGCTGTTGTCGCTGATCTCGCCGCCTGAGCCCGCGCAACCGGGCTGCCACCTGTCATGGAAGACGGTTGGGGCGTGTCACATTACCCGGCTAACTGCCTCAAGCTAAACGACTTTACCCCTATTGTCATGTTGCAATGCGGCATACTATGGCGGCGAAATAGAAGCCATTGTATTGCCTGGGGCGACTTATTCTTCACGAATAATCAACAGGCTGGGCACAAGCTATATCCAAACCGGCTATTGAAGATCCGTGAATCTTAGGCCTATCCTGCTGCAATGCCAGAACCTGAGGTGCGTTCCGCGTACCCGGTCAGCGAAGAGGATTGGAACTGGTGCCGTTCTATCATCTCTATGAGCTCAATCACGCGGCGATGGCGCCCATGCGCGCGGCTGCCGATGCAACCCGGCTCTACTTCCAGAACCCGTTCAACCCGATGACCCATACCCAGATGGGGCGTCAGATTGCGGCCGCCTGTGAAGTGCTGGAGCGTACAACCCGGCGCTATGGCAAACCCGAATTCGGCCTACCAACGACGCTTGTCGGCGGCACGCGCGTCGCGGTGCATGAGCGTGTTGTCTGGAGCCGGCCGTTCTGCAACCTGATCCATTTCGAGCGGGCGCTCGAACGGCCGCGCAAAGATCCGAAGATCCTCATCGTGGCCCCGATGTCCGGCCATTATGCAACGCTGCTGCGGGGCACGGTCGAGGCCATGATGCCGCGCGCCGATGTCTATATCACCGACTGGATCGATGCCCGGATGGTGCCCCTTGCCGATGGCAAGTTCGATCTCGATGACTATATCGACTACGTCATCTCCATGATCCATCACCTGGGACCGGACACCCATGTCGTTGCGGTCTGCCAGCCGTCCGTTCCGGTTCTTGCCGCCGTTGCCGTGATGGAAGGTCGCGAGGATCCCCTTGCCCCTTCCACGATGACACTGATGGGCGGGCCGGTGGATACCCGCGTGGCGCCCACTGCCGTAAATGATCTTGCGATGTCGAAGGGCATCGACTGGTTCCGGCGCAATGTCATCATGACCGTACCGTTCCCGCACCCCGGCACGATGCGCGAAGTCTATCCTGGCTTCCTGCAGCTGTCCGGCTTCATGTCGATGAACCTCGATCGTCACCTGATTGCGCACCGCGACTTCTTCCAGCATCTGGTCAAGGGCGATGGCGACAACGCCGAGAAGCACCGCGACTTCTATGATGAGTATCTCGCGGTGATGGATTTGACCGCCGAGTTCTATCTCCAGACCGTCGAAACGGTGTTCATCGATCATTCCCTGCCGCGCGGCACGATGATGCATGGCGACACGCCTGTTGATTGTTCGAAGATCCGCAACACCGCGCTGTTGACCGTTGAGGGCGAGAAGGACGACATCACCGGTCGCGGCCAGACCCGCGCCGCGCATGACCTGTGCTCCTCACTGCCGGATGACATGAAGGTCCACTACGAACAGCCGGCGGTCGGCCATTACGGCGTCTTCAACGGCTCGCGGTTCCGGTCTGAAATTGCTCCGCGCATGATTGATTTCATCCTGACCCATTCGCAGGACAACCGGGCCCGACAGGCCCGTGCAGCAGCAGCCGTGGCCACGGGCGCTTCTGTGACCCAGGCAGCCCCGGAAGCTGCGCCCAAGGCGCCCCGTGCTGCCCAGTCGGATCCGTTGGCCAAGATGCTGCTGTCAAAGCCTAAAGGCGTTGCAGATGATCTGAAGGCAATCACCGGTGTCGGTCCGAAACTGGAGAAAACGCTGAATGAGGCCGGTATCTTCCATTTCTGGCAGATCGCTGGCCTGACAGAGGCGCAGATCGAGGCATTGGACGCACGGCTCGACATTCGGGGCCGTATGGCCAGGGATAACTGGATCGAGCAGGCGCGCCGGCTCTCGGAAACAGTGAATTGAGCAATGGCCCGGCGCTTGAACCGCCGGGTTGAAGCCGAAAGATTTCCCTTGCGTCATTCGCCATGCTGTTGTCCGGTCCGCCGGACAACAGGAGCACTATTGGCGTGATGCAGGATCTTCTCGACGAAATCGCCGCGACCCTTGGGTCCAGGGCAGACCGTGGTTCTGTGGCGGACTACATTCCGGAACTTGCCAAGATCGATCCGCAGCAGTTCGGTATGGCCATTGCGCTGGCCGACGGATCAGTTCATGTGGCCGGTGACGCCGATACACCGTTTTCCATCCAGTCGGTCTCGAAGGTCTTTGCTCTTGCGCTTGCGTTGGGCCGGGTCGGTGATCAGTTGTGGCGCCGCGTCGGGCGTGAGCCTTCCGGGCAAAGTTTCAACAGCATCCTTCTGCTAGAACGCGAGGAGGGCATTCCGCGCAATCCCTTCATCAATGCCGGTGCGCTTGTCACGACAGACACCTATCTTGCGATGTCGGCGCCCCGTGAGGCGCTCGGGCACCTGTTGCGGTTTGTCCGGGCCGCTGCCGATGATGAGGATATTCACATCAACCACAATGTTGCCCGGTCGGAGCTGGAGACCGCGCACCGCAACTTTGCGTTGGCGCATTACCTCGCCGCCTTCGACAACCTCCATAACAGCCCGGACAAGGTACTGGGCACCTATTGTCACCAATGTGCCATCGACATGACCTGCCGCCAGTTGGCACTGGCTGGCCGGTTCCTGATCGAGGGGGCAGGGTTTCCGCGTCTTCTCAGCCAGGATCGCCGGCGCCGCATCAACGCGCTGATGATGACCTGCGGGCACTATGATGGATCAGGTGACTTTGCCTTCCGGGTCGGCCTTCCGGGCAAGAGCGGCGTAGGCGGCGGCATTCTTGTGATAGCTCCAGGCCGGGCGTCGATTGCGGTCTGGTCGCCAGGTCTCAACCGCTATGGCAACTCCCGGCTCGGCACCGAAGCCATGGAGATTTTTGCCCGCCGGACCGGATGGTCGGTCTTTGGCTAGGATTGTTGGACCCTCTACCCAAACTGGATGAAAATGTCCCGGTTTGTAACAGCTCTTGAACAGGCGGCCTTGACCCCCCACGTGATTCGCTGTTGAGGCAACCGATAGGGAGCAGACATGACCGCAACTTCCGTCATCCGCCCGGGCTGGTCCCCGGTGACCATCGGCCTGATGGTCTTGGGTTTCGTCGTCTTCTGGCCGCTGGGCCTGGCGATGCTGGCCTATATTCTCTGGGGTGACCGTTTCCAGTCCATGGCGCGCGATGCCAGGGACCAGTGGAACGCCAGCCCGATGAAGGGAACTTTTTGCAACATGAGCAAGAACACTGGCTTCAGCCGCACCGGCAACGTCGCCTTTGACGACTACCGCGAACGCGAGATCAAGCGCATCGAGGACGAACGGGCGAAGCTGGACGAAATGCGCGCTGACTTTGACAGCTATCTCCGCGAACTGCGCCGTGCCAAGGACCAGGAAGAGTTTGATCGCTTCATGGCAACCCGGGCCAACCGCACTCCGGCAGATATGCATCAGGGCTGATCTGCAGACTGATCCTGGACCCAACCCGACCGGAAGCGGCGCCCAAAGCGCCGCTTTCGTCGTTCAGGTCCCTGGACTGCCGCCACTCGAACGGGGTTTGACAGGCCGGCTGAGGCTCGCTCAACGCTGGCCCCCGAGGACACAATCCCGTACTACGCTTTGGTTCCGATTCGATCCCTGGGGCGCCGATGCTGTTTCGTTCCCGTCGTGTGAAACTGCCCGAAGCTGTCACGTTCGCCCTGACCAGTGGCGAGGTGAGCATTCGTCTGCGCCAGGATCCCCGTGCCCGCCGTTATCTGTTGCGGTTGCCGACAAATGCCTCAGAGCCTGTCCTGACCATTCCACGCGGAGGCTCGCTGGAAACCGCCCTCGACTTCGCTGCCCGCAACAGGGGGTGGCTGGAGAGTCAGCTCTCGGCACGCCCTGCTGCAACCCCTTTCGCGGCAGAGGCCAAGATCCCCGTTCGCGGTGTTCCGCACCGGATTGTCGCGACAGGGCGCCTGCGCGGGCTGGTGACCTGTGTTGCCGCACCAGACGGTCCGCAATTGCACGTTCCAGGCGATGCTGCCCACGCCAGCCGAAAGGTCACGGACTGGCTGCGCCGCCAGGCACGTGATGATCTTGTGCAGGCTGTTGATCGCCACTGCGCCACCATCGGGCGTCAGGCTACGGCGATTTCCCTGCGGGATACCCGAAGCCGCTGGGGCTCTTGTGCGGCGAATGGCCGGCTGTCCTTTTCGTGGCGGCTTATTCTCGCTCCGCCTGACATTCTGGATTATGTCGCCGCCCACGAGGTCGCGCATCTTGTCGAGATGAACCATTCTGACCGCTTCTGGACCTTGTGCCGGCGTCTTGCACCCCAAACGCCGGATGCCCGCGAGTGGTTGCGGCAACATGGTGCGCGTCTGCACACCTACGGCTGACGGTTGGAACTGTGGATCGCACCCGGAGACCGGGGTCAGTTGCCGAAGATGCGTTCGATCAGGTTGAGCGGCCCCGGAGCCCCTTCCTGGGGCGGAACCAGTTGGCTGCCTGAGCCAACATCTGCCGGTGGCAAGGGCGCGTCGTCACTTGGGGCCGGCCCGGCTTCCAGGATCATCCGCTCGGCGACGCCCGGAAGCGGCGCGACGGGCAGACCGAGATGAGCCGCTTCCATCGTTTCGCGCCAGATGTCGGCTGGCAGCGAGCCTCCGGTTGCCTTCTTCGTTGGGCTGTTGTCATCGTTGCCGACCCAGACGGTAGCCGTCAGGTTCGCGGTGTAGCCGATGAACCATCCATCACGGAAATCCTGGCTGGTCCCGGTCTTGCCTGCGGCCGGCCGCTTGTCAAACAACACCGCTTTCTTGCCCGTCCCGGTAATCAGGGTCTGGGCCAGCATGTGGTTCATCTGGGCCAGGTGAACCGGGCTCACAACCTTGCCCGGACCATTGCCCTGCCGGGCATAAAGCGTCCGGCCTTCAGCTGTCCGGATCCGGTCGATCACATGCGGCACCACGCCATAGCCGCCATTCGAGAAGGGAACGAACGCCGCTGTCAGCTCCAGCGGTGTCACCTCCGACGTGCCGAGTGAAAGAGAAAGGTTTGCCGCCATGGGGGATGAAATGCCCACGCGCCGCGCCGTGCGGATCACAGTTTTCGGCCCAACCTCAGACATCAGCCTGGCTGCAACGGTGTTGAGCGACATGGCCAGGGCCTGGGTCAGGGTGACGTCGCCATAGAATTTCTTGGTGTAGTTCTGTGGCGACCAGCCCTTCACGGTAAAGGGTTGGTCCCGGCGGACCGTATCGGGTGTGAGGCCGGCTTCGAGCGCGGCAAGGAAGACAAACGGCTTGAATGCGGAACCTGGCTGCCGCCTTGCGGCAACGGCGCGGTTGAACTGGCTCTGACCGTAGTCGGCGCCGCCGACCAGTGCCTTGACCGCACCTGCGGTATCGAGGATGACAACCGCACCCTGGCGCACCCCGAGGGTCTGTCCCTGTGCTGCGAGATTGCCGCGCAAGGCGAGTTCGGCAGCCTCCTGCATGCTGCCGTCAATCGTCGTATCAACGACGATATCCGCATCGATGGCGCCGACATATTGCGGCAACATGTCCATCACCCAATCGGCAACATAATTGGCGCTGGAACTGTTCTGGATGGAGACCACCACAGCCGGTTCGTTGATGGCCTTGCGGGCGGTTGCCGCTTCAATGAAACCGGCATCGCGCATTGCGGCCAGCACCACCTGGGCCCGGTCTGCCGCAAGTTTCGGATTGCGCGTCGGAGCGTAGCGGGAGGGGGCCTTCAACAGTCCCGCAAGCGTAGCAGCTTCAGCAAGTGTGACCATCCGCGCCGACTTGCCGAAGTATCGCCGTGCTGCGGCGTCGACACCATAGGCGCCAGCACCGAGATAGACCCGGTTCAGGTACATTTCCAGGATTTCATCCTTGGAATAGGTCGCCTCAAGCCACAGCGCGAGAACCAGTTCCTGGACCTTGCGGCCAAGTGTCCGGTCCGGTTCCAGGAACAGGTTCTTGGCCAACTGCTGGGTCAAGGTCGACCCGCCCTGCACCAACGTTCCGGAGGAGACATTGACTGCCATGGCCCGTGCCAGGCCGATCGGATCAAGGCCGAAATGGCTGTAAAAGCGCCGGTCCTCGATCGCAATCACGGCTTGCGGCAGATAGGGCGGCAATTGTTCCAGCCGCACGGCCTCGCCGCCCGTGTCGCCGCGATTGGCCAGCAATTCGCCGTTCGCTGCCACGATCTTCACGTTTGGTGGACGTTCCGGCACATGCCATTCGGATGTCGGAGGCAAGTGCGCCGCATAGTAGCCAAGGATGCCGACAGCTGCGACTACGCCCCAGATCGACAGCACGAACCCCCAGTACACCGTGCGCCGGATCAGCCGGCCAAGAAAACCGCGCCGTTTACGCCTTGGTTTGCCACTGCGACCGCCGCGGGAAGGAGACCGCTTCGGAGGGTTGCTGTTTGGGGCGCCTTCCCCTTCGGTTCCGGACTGGTGTTGTTTCTGCCTGCGGCGTTTGCTGGATGTGGGCACAGAAGTGCTCACCCGATCACGCGACGTGGGGCGCAGGTCCAGGAAGGCTGCGTCACCGCCGTCGAAAATCGGCTCGATTCGAGGTCCGCTTTTGCGCTTCTGCGCCATGATCTCCTGGCAACGCTGGCAACCGCGCGCACAACCCTTGTTCTGGCGGTCTGTCGTTCAAAATAGAAGCCGCGATTTAAGGCGGCGTTAAGTCATGGCGGCTGTTTGAATTCCTCGCCGTGTGGCTTTCAGGAAGCCCTCCTGAAGTCCGGACGTCGTCTTGCCCGCTTGGCGCGGTCGGAACGGCCCGGTACGGTTGTGCCGGTTGCCAAAACAGGCGAAGAAGTTGAGGTTGGCGGCGCTGCCCGCATCGGGACCCCGGCAAATGGAAAGGACTGCGGAATGGCGAAAGGATACTGGATCGGACGGGTCGATGTGACGGATCCGGAAGCTTACAAGGCCTATGTCGCGGCCAATGCCGAGCCTTTTGCGGCTTATGGCGCGCGGTTCCTCGTTCGCGGCGGACCATTCGAGTGTGTTGAAGGGGAGGCCCGGGCACGCAATGTGGTGATCGAGTTTCCAAGCTATGAAGCGGCTCTGGCCTGCTATCAGTCGGCAGGCTATGTCCATGCCAAGTCACTGCGAGACCAGGCCGGCATTGCCGACATCATCGTCATTGAGGGCTATGAAGGCCCACAGCCAGGGTAACTCAAGCGGCCGGTTTCAGCACCCTTAGAGCGCCGGACAGGATGCGGATTTCGCTTTTGCTGCGAAGGCGGACGAGTTCGCCGTCGATCAGCCCCTTGCGGCGTCGGATGAAGCGAGTCAGATGCAGCTTGACGTTCTGCGCCGGCTCGAAGCGAAGATCCGGATTGCTGCGCCAGGCACCACGGGCAAGATCTGCACCCAGCCGGGCACCGGCCAGCGGTGACAACGGGCCGGCGCAATAGACGCCGAGCTTTCCGTCATCCAGCCGGTCGGCATAAGGCATATGGCCATCGCCATAGACGTTGTTCGAGACCACCAGAAAGCTGAAGCGCCCTTTTCTCGGCTGATCATTGATGGTCAACCGCGCACGGAAGGATTTCTGGCGGAACAGCGTCCGCAGATAGGCGCGCAGGCTTGCGAACATCTTTGCAGGGCGGGAGGGGTGCCGGTTCTTGTCGCGCTCGTGCACGACGTCGGCCTGGAGGCCAATCGACACCTGATGCACGAAGGGACGGTCATCGATGAGCCCGAGATCGCAGCGTGCCACTGGAGCCTGCGCCAGCGCATCGATCGCGGCAGTCAGGGTTAGCGGGACGCCAAGCGAGCGGGCGAAGAGGTTCATTGTACCCGCCGGCAGCACACCAAGGACCTTGCCGGAGCGCCAGGCGATGTTTGCGGCCGCAGAAATTGTTCCGTCTCCGCCGCCTGCCAGGATGATCTCGACTGTAGGATCCGCGCCAAGCCGGTTCAGAGCAGCTTCGACATCGCTGGAGCCGATGACCTCGACGTCAATCTCATGACCAGCTGCGCGGAACGAGACTTCGATCTGCCGGGACAGGTCGCCAAGATCTGTGGTCTTCAAGGTACCGCCGTCACGATTCAAAAGAGCAATACAGCGCATGTCGTGGTCTCCAGACGACGCCCGGGATGTGGCAATTCTTTGTGCTCCTGGCCAGGCGCTGACAACAGCGGGCCGAGCCCCGGTCTCAGGATCCCTATCCCATTTGTGAGACCCTTGCAGCAGATCCGAGGAACTTGCCATCGCCGTTTCACAAACATCGGGGAATGGCTGCGCTTTGCGGCAGGTCAATCCGGCGGCAGGATGAAGCTGCTAGCAATCCTGAAGAGGCGGCTGGGCCGCCGCACAAGGCAGAAGGATGGCGACATGTCCGTAAGCGACTGGCAGAGCTTTATTTCCGAAACCGACAGCCGGATGGCCGCATTGCGGGCCGGCATTCCGGGCGTTGCCAAAGGCTTTGGCGAGACGGCACGGGCGGCCATCGGTGCCGGGGCGCTGGATTCCAAGACAAAGGAGCTGATTGCTCTGGCCATCGGCATCACCGCGCGCTGCGACGGTTGTCTCGCCTATCACGCCAAGGCGGCGGCAAAATATGGCGCCAGCCGGGAAGAAATACTGGAGACCATCGGCGTTGCAGTCTACATGGGGGGTGGGCCGTCCATGATTTATGGTGCCGAAGCGCTGGCGGCCTTTGACGCCTTCGCACCCTCCGCCCCCCAGGGCTGACAGACGCAACGCACGTATTAGCTGCCGTTTGCCCTGCCGGCCTCCCCACCCATGGGGGCAGCAAGGCGAACGGCATGTATGACGCGGTGATCTTCGACCTCGACGGAACTCTGCTTTCCACCGAATCCGTTTCGGTGCGTGGCGGCATGAGCGCGCTCAGGTCGCTCGGGCTGACGCCTGAGGAGCATCTGTTCCACCTGATGGTCGGCAAGGATGATGCCGCCAGCCGGCTCATTCTGGTGGAACATCTGGGCGCCGAAGCGGTGGATGCCTTCATGCCACTCTGGGGTCTGGAGTGCCACAGGATCTTCTCCGAGGAGGGCATCCCACTGCGGCCGCGTGTCAGCGATCTCCTCGCTCATTTGAGCGCCACGCCCTTGCCCCGTGCGATTGCCACATCCAGCCGCCGTGACAGTGCCCGGACCAAGCTGGAGCATGCCGGACTTGGAGGGCAATTCACATCCGTGGTGTGTTTCGAGGACGTGGCGCGGCGCAAGCCGGCGCCTGATCCTTACCTGCATGCCGCCGAACTGCTGGGAGTGGATCCGCGCCGCTGCGTGGCGTTTGAGGACAGCGAGACAGGGGCGGAAGCGGCGATGCTTGCAGGCATGGTCGTCGTACAGGTGCCGGATCTGCTGCCATCTGAGGGGCAGTTTGCCCATCACCTGGCCGGAGATATTTGGACAGGAGCCCGGATGGCCGGACTGGTCTGATCCTGAGCTGGCTTCCGGCCGAAACCGGAAGCCAGTGCTTTCTCACGGGCGCGGGATGTGGGCGCCTGTGGCCGTATCGGTGCCGAGATAGCCGTAGCCGGCCGCCTTCCAGGCGGTGAACCCGCCGGCGACATGGGTGATGCGCTCAAAACCTGCCTCGACGCAGCGCTCTGCCATCAGGCGCGAGCGAACGCCTGATCCGCACATCAGCACCAGCGGCCGTGGTCCGCCGGTCGGCAGGCGAGCCGGGTCAAACCCTGACACGGGCGCCAGCAATGCGCCGGCGACATGCTCATAGGCGTACTCGCCCGGGGTCCGGACGTCGATCAGGACAATCTCGTTGACGTCATACAGCGCCCGCGCCTCCTCGACGGTAAGGGTTTGCAGGATTGCGGTCCCGATGTGATCTTCTGTTGGCATGTCAGCACTCTCCATTGGTGGTTTATTTTCGTATATTCGAATTTTATTACATTTCAAATTCGCGATTGCCAACAATTTCCCGAAGAAAGCGCCGTAACGTCAGCTTTCTGTCACATGGCCGTTGCCCGAGAGTCCTAAACAGGCCGCGCAAGAAAATTTCCGAATCGAGAGGCGCTGCATGAGCACTGCCACCGTTCTGTTTGTCTGTCCTGACAATGCCCTTCTGGGGCCTCTGGCTGAAGCGTATCTGAACGCGATTGGCGGACATCGGCTGCGGGCATTCTCGGCAGCGCCGGCGCCACGTGGCAGTCTGCATCCGGCGGTTCCGCGTCTTCTGTCGGATCAAGGGCTGGCAGGAACAGGCCTCATGCCGAAGAGCTGGGATATCTTCCTGTTGCCGCATGCGCCGCAACCGGACCGGATCGTCGCCCTGTCCGCATCCGTGACAGGATCGCAGCAGCCGCTTTGGCGCGGCACACCGAAACAGACGCTCTGGGATATTGCCGGTAACGGCGAACGCAACGACAGTCTTGCCGTCTGTTCGGAATATTTCAGGCGCATTCGGTTGTGTATTGACCGGATCCTGCAGGACCCCATGGCCGCCCGGTTGCCTGCCCTCGCCAGCTGAACCGTGCCGACAACATCCCGGTGCAAATGATCATTGCGAGGTCCTGCCACAGCCAGCATTGGCAATCGTGAAACCTTCGCGTGCTAGATACCTGTTGAGCCCCCAGAAGGCTGCCTATATGCAGGCAGCGACTGAATCGCGGCGGCGACGTTCCGCGTCCAACAGGGCGAGGGACAGAGGACCTTGCGCCCAGCCCTTGCACGGACACGCGACTTGACAGAGTACCTGAACCAGATCGTGACGTTTCTGGGCGACAATCCGGAGCTGGCGGGGATCATCGTTTTCCTGATCGCGATGGGCGAGGCGTTGTTTATCGTCGGACTGTTCGTACCCAGCACCGTTGTGCTGGTGGGGGCAGGCGCCCTTGTGGGGCTCGGCAAGCTCGACCCCTGGTCCATTTTCATCTGGACGACCCTTGGAGCCATTGTCGGTGATGCTGCATCCTATTGGGTTGGCTGCGTCTACAAGGACAAGCTGCGCGGGCTTTGGCCGCTGTCGCGCTATCCGGCCCTGATGGCGCAAGGCGAGGCTTTTTTCCGGCTGCATGGCGGCAAGAGCATCTTCATCGGTCGCTTTGTACCGGGCGTGAAATCCGTTGTGCCGGGCATCGCCGGCATGGTCGGCATGAATTTCTGGTACTTCACTTTCGTCAACATCACCTCGGCCATTGCCTGGTCGATCGTGCATCTGGGCCCGGGCTTCCTGGCGGGAACGGTGCTCAGCGCCATCGGCGAGGTCTCCGGACGTCTGGCGGCGGTGCTGGGCGGGCTTTGTGTCATCCTGTTCGTCATCATCATGCTTGGCCGCTGGCTGATCCAGATCGTGATGCCGCTGTTTCCGGGGACCCACATCGCTGTGGTCGGCTGGTTTGCACGGCGTCCAGACCGGGTTTCGCAGTGGGTGGCGCGGACCTTCGATCCGGTACATCCGCGTTCCGTGGGTATGTTGGCTTCCGTCGCCGTGCTGCTCGTCACCATGCCGCTGTTCTTCTGGCTGATCAGTGAAGTCGGGCCGGGCGAAAGCCTGGTGCAGGCTGATGTGGCCATCCGTAACCTGTTCGATACGCTGCGCACGCCCATCGGAGACCGGATCCTCGTGCCAGTTACCATGCTGGGCGATGGGTTCATCATCTTCCTGCTCACCCTTGTGGTCGCCGGCTACCTGTTCCTGCGCAAGGCCTGGCGACGCGCCACTGGCTTCCTGATCTCGATGACCGGTGCGGCGCTGTTTGTGCCGCTGATGAAGGGCATCGTCCTGCGCGAGCGGCCGATTGACCTCAGTGAGGGTGTGCATGCCTACTCGTTCCCCTCCGGCCACGCAACGCTGACAACGGTGCTGTTCGGCATCATTGCGGTTCTGGTCGCCCATGATCGCTCGGCCTGGGTGAAGGCTGGCGTCTTCACCATCACGGCGATCTATGTGCTGACGATGGGCTTCTCGCGGGTCTATCTCGGCGTGCACTGGACGACGGACGTGATCGCCGGCCTGCTGTTCGGCACGGCTATGGTCTCCGTCTTTGCCTTCGTCTTCGGGTCGATCCATAACGAGAAAATCGGCCGCGGCGTGCTGTCCGGTCTTGTGGCCGTTGCCCTGACCAGCATTGGCGCCTGGCACATTACCCGCAACCTGCCGCAAGCGCTGGTGGACTACAGTCCTGTCGCCCGCGAGGAAACGCTGGCGCTGGATGCCTGGATGACTAACGACTGGACCCTGGTCTCGGGCCGCCGCATCGGTCTCAGCGGCGAGTTCAAGGAGCCGCTTGTCATTCAGTACGCGGGCAGCCTCGACGCGCTGTCGAAGCGACTGGAAGCCGACGGCTGGCGCCGTCCGCCGGACTGGACGGTCAAGTCGGCCACCGGCTTTGTCGAAGGCAAGACGACACCGGACGACCTGCCCACGCTGCCGCGGACCCACAATGGCCGCTATGCAGCGCTTGCGCTGATGCGTGACGACCCCAACGGCGGTGTCGGTGGCAAGCGCTGGGTGCTGCGCCTCTGGCCAACGAGTTATGTTGTTGACGCAAATGGCAACACATTGCCGCTTTATGCCGGTGGTCTGCTTCGCGAGGAAATCCTGCACCCCCTCGGTGAATTCTCGAGCACCATGATCGATTTGCCGGCGCCTGCTCTGGCGGACAACCCGGTTACCGCGCTTCCTGGCGCCGTCGTGCGCACCCGGACCGACGGTACCCAGACCGTGCTGTTGCCCGACCTTGCCCCTGCGATCGAATAGTTTCGTGTTTTTGAAAATAAGACTTGGCGTAGGCGAGTTGATTTCATATATTCGGAACTAGAGGGGCTTGCTGTCGGGCCAGCCTTTGCATGTGAAGAGGGGTTCGAACATGCCGACCGAATTCACGCCGTTCCTGTCATTGGCAGGCGGCGCATTGATTGGCCTCGCGGCCGTCGCATTGATGGCCACCCATGGCCGCATCGCCGGCATTACCGGCATCCTGGGTGCCTTCTTGCCCGGTTCCGGCGACAGCGACTGGGGCTGGCGGATAGCCTTCCTCATCGGAATGATCGCTGCACCGGCCGCCATGATGCTGGTTACCGGGTCCATGCCGCAGATCCAAGTGCCCGTCTCCACGACAGCCCTGGTCATCGGTGGCTTCCTCGTCGGCATCGGTGCGACCTACGGCTCCGGCTGCACCAGTGGACACGGCGTCTGCGGCATCTCCCGTCTGTCGCCGCGTTCGATTGTCGCCACGCTCAGCTTCATGGCGACCGGCGGCGTCACCGTTTTCCTCGTTCGCCATGTGTTCGGAGGCTAAGCTATGCGGTTCGTTTCTGCTCTGGTCATCGGACTGGTCTTCGGTCTCGGTATCATGCTCTCCGGCATGGCCAATCCCGCCAAGGTTCTGAACTTCTTCGATATAGCCGGGACATGGGATCCCAGCCTCGCCTTTGTCATGGGCGGAGCGCTGGTGGTAACGGCCATCGGCTATCGCCTCGTGTTCCGCTCCGCTCAGCCGATGTTTGCACCGCGCTTCCTCGTGCCGACGCGCAAGGACATTGATGTCAAGCTGGTCGGTGGTTCCGCCGTCTTCGGCATCGGCTGGGGCCTGTCCGGTTTCTGCCCGGGTGGCCTGGTCCCGGCGCTTGGCATTGGCGACAGCGCGCCCTGGATTGCCTTCGCAGCCATTGTCGCCGGAATGATAGCCGCCCGCGTGCTTTCCAGCCTACAGGCCCGCCAGAAGCTTGCGCCCGGCGAGTAACAGAAACAAGAAGCGGCCGGTCGTCTCTGGCCGTTTGCTATCCGAAACGGAACACGCCAGTGGCCGTTGATCCACTGGGCCCCGAATGGAGCACCTGATGAGCGCGTTGTCCTATCCTGTCGACATGTCCGTGAAGCCCGAGGTGACCGCGTTCTTTGATCCGGCCACGAACACGATCAGCTATGTGGTGAAGGATCCGGCATCGACGTCCTGTGCGGTCATCGACAGCGTGATGGACATCGACTACGCCGCCGGCCGCATCACCTATGACTCGGCGGACAAGATCATAGCCTTCATCGAGAGCAACGGGCTCAAGCTGGAGTGGCTGATTGAGACGCATGTCCATGCCGACCATCTGTCCGGCGCGCCCTATATCCAGGGCAAGCTGGGCGGCAAGCTTGGCATCGGCGACAAGATCACCGTCGTGCAGGAAACCTTCGGCAAGATCTTCAATGAAGGCACCGAGTTCCAGCGCGATGGCAGCCAGTTCGACAAGCTGTTTGCCGATGGCGATACCTACCGGATCGGGACCATGAATTGCTTCGTCATGTACACGCCGGGACACACCCCGGCCTGCATGACCCATGTGGCCGGCAATGCCGCCTTCGTCGGCGACACGCTGTTCATGCCCGATGGCGGGTCGGCCCGTGCGGACTTCCCCGGCGGCGATGCCGGTGTGCTGTATGATTCGATCCAGAAGGTTCTCGCCCTGCCGGACGACATGCGCCTGTTCATGTGCCACGACTATGGTCCCAACGGCCGCGACATTCAGTGGGAGACCACCGTCGGGGCGGAAAAGGTCCACAACATCCATGTTGGCGGCAGCAAAACGCGGGACGAGTTCATCGCCTTCCGTACCGCCCGCGACGCCACCCTCGACATGCCGAAGCTGATCATCCCGTCGCTGCAGGTCAACATGCGCGCCGGCCAGCTGCCGCCGGCCGACGAGAGCGGCAAGACTTATCTCAAGGTGCCGATCAACGGGCTTTGAGCTGGCAGTGGTCCCGGCGGTCTTGCGATCCGCAACCGGGGATGGCACCGTCACAGGTGCCAAGGCCTGAAGAGGATCGTTCTTTCAAAAGGACCGGGGCGAAGGGGACCGGAGCCGCGTGCCATGGACGGGATGGCGGCTCCGGGAACCTGATCTTCCGGGGAGACTGCCGGTGCCGCAGGCGAGGCAGCGGATGGCCGGGGCAGATGAACCTGAAGCGTTACTTTCCGATCCTTGATTGGGGCACGACCTACACCCGCGACACGGCGACGAATGATCTGATCGCTGCCGTCATCGTCACGATCATGCTGATTCCGCAGTCGCTTGCCTATGCTCTGCTGGCCGGCCTGCCGCCGGAGATCGGACTGTATGCCTCGATCCTGCCGCTGGTCGCCTATGCGATTTTTGGCACGAGCCGCGCGCTCGCGGTGGGCCCGGTGGCGGTCGTCTCCCTGATGACCGCCTCGGCGGTTGGGGAACTGGCGGCGCAGGGCACGGCCGAATATCTTGGCGCCGCCATTGCGCTTGCCTTCCTGTCCGGCCTGATGCTGGTGGTCATGGGCCTGTTCCGGCTCGGCTTTCTCGCCAGCCTCCTGTCGCATCCGGTCATTTCCGGCTTCATCACGGCCTCGGGCCTGCTGATTGCCGCGAGCCAGTTGAAGCACATTTTCGGCATTGGCGGCGGCGGGCACACGATGGTCGAGATCATGGGCTCGGTGCTGTCGCGGCTCGGCGAGATCAACCTGATCACCCTCGTCATCGGCGTCAGCGCGACCGCGTTCCTGTTCTGGGTGCGCAAGGGCTTGAAACCCTTGCTGATCTCCTTCGGGCTGCGACCGCGCCTTGCAGACAGCCTGGCCAAGGCCGGACCGGTTGCGGCGGTTGCCGCAACGACGCTGGCCGCGACGGTGTTTTCGCTCGGCGACCTTGGCGTGAAGCTTGTCGGCGACATCCCGACCGGGCTGCCGATGCCGACCCTGCCGCCCTTCGACGCAAAGCTCTGGCTGGATCTGGCTGGTCCGGCGCTGCTGATCTCCGTGGTCGGGTTTGTGGAATCCGTTTCTGTGGCGCAGACACTGGCTGCCAAGAAGCGGCAGCGGATCGTGCCGGATCAGGAGCTGATCGGGCTCGGCGCGTCCAACATCGCCGCGGCCGTCTCCGGCGGCTATCCGGTGACCGGCGGATTTGCCCGCTCTGTGGTGAACTTCGACGCCGGGGCCGAGACGCCGGCGGCCGGTGCCTATACCGCAGTCGGCATTGCGCTTGCGACCCTGTTCCTGACGCCGCTGCTTGCCAACCTGCCGCAGGCGACCCTGGCCGGGACAATCATCGTCGCCGTGCTGTCGCTGGTGGATTTCAAGGCGCTGAAACGCACCTGGGTCTATTCCAAGAGTGACTTTGCCGCGATGGCCGCTACGATCCTTTTGACACTTGGTGTCGGTGTGGAGGCCGGAATCACGTCCGGCGTCGTCCTGTCTGTGCTCCTGTATCTGTTTCGCACCAGCCGGCCTCACATGGCGGTGGTTGGTATCGTTCCCGGCACCGAGCACTTCCGCAATGTGCAGCGCCACCGGGTGCTGACCGGAACGAAGGTGCTGAGCGTGCGCGTCGACGAAAGCCTTTACTTCGCCAACAGCCGCTTTCTGGAAGACCGCATCCTCGAACTCGTGGCCGAGCGGCCCTCGCTGGCGCATGTGGTGCTGATGTGCCCGGCGGTGAATGTCATCGACGCCAGTGCCTTCGAGACGCTGGAGGAGCTGAACCGGAGACTGAAGGATTCCGGCGTCAAGTTTCATCTGTCCGAGGTCAAGGGCCCGGTGATGGATCGGTTGCAGCGGACGGATTTCCTGCAGCACCTCACGGGAGAGGTGTTTCTGACCCAGTATCAGGCGTTCTGCACCCTTGATCCGCAGACCGCCCATGTGGCGGAGGCGCGCAATCCGAAGGCGATGGCCACCAGCGACCTGTGGAGCGGGCCGGAGATCTGAGGCGCGGCGAGTTGCCCCGCTTGCGGCAACGCCCTGGCAATGGCAGCATGCGCGCATGGTCGCTGTACGCAAAAGTTTTGAAGAAGGACATCGCCGCAAATTCCTGGTTGTCGTCGACGATACCCCGGAATGTGATCGCGCGATTGTCTACGCCGCCAAGCGCGCCGCCCGCACGGGCGGCGTGGTCGTGCTCCTGTTCGTGATCGCTCCCGGCGACTTCCAGCATTGGCTGGGCGTCGAGGATATCATGCGGGCCGAAGCACAGGAGCTTGCCGAAACGACCCTCGCCAAGGCATCGGATCGGGTGCGCTCGGTCGCGAGAACCGAACCTGAGCTGGTGATCCGTGAGGGCAACATGTCTGACGAGATCATCACGTTGATTGAGTCGGATGCGGATATCGCCATTCTCGTGCTGGCCGCTGGGCTCAGCTCTGATGGACCCGGCCCGCTGGTCACCCAGATTGCCGGCAAGGCAGCCGGTCACTTCCCGATCCCGATCACCATCGTGCCCGGCAACCTTGATGATGATGCCATCGCAGCTCTGGCCTGAGCCATCTGGCACACACCGGCTTGACCTCTGGCTTCAGCGGTCTATCTAGTTTACAAGAATTCCAACCTGGGGCTTTTCCGACCAGCCACCGCCAGTCGATTGAGCGCTGCCCCGAACGTTCGACTGAGGACAACACTGATGTTCATCCAGACCGAGGCGACGCCGAACCCGGCGACCCTGAAGTTTCTTCCGGGCCGCGTGGTCCTGCCAGAAGGAACACGCGATTTCCGTTCTGCGGATGAGGCCGCAATGTCGCCGCTGGCACAGACTTTGTTCGCGGTGCCGGGCGTACAGGCTATCTTCTTTGGCCATGACTTCATTACCGTCACCAAGGACGACACCGATTGGCAGCATATGAAGCCTGCCATCCTCGGCGCGATCATGGAACAGTTCATGTCTGGCCAGCCGGTCATGCTGGCATCGGCCGGAACTGAAGACGGGGACGGCGAGGAGTTTTTCGAGGCGGGCGACGCGGAAACCGTGACGGTCATCAAGGACCTGATCGAGACTCGCGTGCGGCCAGCCGTGGCGCAAGACGGCGGTGACATCACCTTCAAGGGTTTCAAAGAAGGCATCGTCTATCTGTCGATGCGCGGCGCTTGCGCCGGTTGCCCTTCGTCAACAGCCACCCTGAAGCACGGCATCCAGAACCTGCTGCGCCATTTCGTTCCGGAAGTCGAGGAAGTCCGCTCAATCTGAGGCGTGGTCAACCGGCAGCCAAGCCCGCTTCGGCGGGCTTTTTGCTGTCTGGAGTAGACGGAACGTCAGGATGCGACGAGACGGTTGCGGCCGGCGCTTTTCGCAGAATAGAGATAGGTATCGGCGATCCGCAACGCCTCCGAAACGTCGCCGCCCACGACCCGGGCAAGGCCGATACTGACGGTGATGCGGAAGTTTTGATCATCGCGGACGACATCGCGGTTCTGTAGCTGAACCCGGAACTTCTCGATTAACGCACGCGCCTCTGCTTCACTGGAACTGCCGATGATGGCGCAGAATTCGTCCCCGCCGATCCGCACGGCAAATCCGTTTTCAACGGTCAGGCGGTTCAGTTCGCTGGCGAGCAGCAGCAGGGCCTCATCGCCAGCTCCATGGCCACGGCTGTCGTTGATCGACTTGAACTCGTCGACATCAATCAAGGCCAGCCACACCGGCTGTTTCTGCTGGGCAGCGGTTTCGCAGCGCCGAACGCCTTCACCGAAGAGATACCGGCGATTGTAGAGGCCGGTCAGCGTGTCGCGCAGGCTACGGTCCGAGAGCGTCGCAAAACGATCGATCACGTCAAGGTTCTGCGAAACTCGAAGAAGAAGCTCTTCCGGCGGGCAACTTTTTTGCAGAAAGTCGCTCGCTCCATACTTCAGGAAACGGATACGGTTCTCCGTGTCCTCAAGGCCGGACATGCCAAGGACAGCCAACTTCTCGCGACCGTACTTGCGACGCACCGTCTTCAGGAAAGCAAAGCCATCTTCGTCCGGCATGAAGTAGTCGACCAGAACAAGCTTGATGTCCGGATTTGCCGCAAGAAGCTCCAGCCCTTCATGGGAGGAACGGGCCTGATAGACCTTGTAGCGATGACGTGACAGCGTCTCGGCCAGTACAGCGCGTTCAACGGATGCATCATCGATCACCAGAACACCGATCGAAGGGTTCCGGCCAAGACGCTGAACCAGTTCTCCGAGATACTCAAGGCTCGACGGGCTGTCCTTGACCACATAGTCGAGGACACCCTTCTGGCGCATGGCCGCACGCAGGCGTGGTTCGAACCGGCTGGTGAACACAACTGTTGGAATGTTGTTGCCAATGCAAAGATCAACGATCTCGCCGTCCGGTGCATCGGGCAGCGTGAGGTCGACAAGGGCAAGATCCGGCGTCTGTGCGGCCGAGGCAAGAATATCCTTAGCCTCGGCATAGTCACGGGCAACCAGCACATGATGTTCGCCGATTTCGGTCAGCTTCTTGAGGGCCGCCTTCTCGAAGAAGGAAGCATCCTCAACAAGGAGGATCGTCTGCATCCGCGTTCCTGATGCTCCTGGATTTGTCCCAGACAATTGCGCGCGAATCACGAAGAAAGAGTTAGTATCTGACGCAGCGGAATCAAGTTTCATGTAAAAAATGACAGGATCGTGAGACGTGATGCCACAAGGGCAGCACGCGCGCGGCACTTCTGTCCAAGCGCGGATGTAGGATCAGGCGATCCTTCGCGCGAAAGCAGATTTAGAGATGTGCGACCGAAACATCCTGGACGGTACCGGATGCAGCCGCCACCGCAGTTTCGAGCATCGGCAGGATATCTTCGATCCGCTCGGCGACCAGATACGGAACCTCTGTCTCGGGGCGGATGAATGCTTCCGTGCGCATATGGTCCATCAACTCGAGCAGGGGTGACCAGAAACTGTCGATATTGGCCAACAGGATCGGCTTGCGGTGTTGGCCGAGCTGCGCCCAGGTCATCATCTCGACAACCTCTTCAAGCGTGCCGATGCCGCCTGGCAAGGCGACAAATGCGTCTGACTTTTCGAACATCAGGCGCTTGCGCTCATGCATGTCGTCGGTAACGATAAGGTCGGTTACTTCGCGCAGCATGACTTCGCGCTTTTCAAGAAACTGCGGGATGATGCCCGTTACGTGACCGCCGGCCTCGAGGGTCGAATGCGCGACCGTTCCCATGAGGCCGATAGAGCCGCCGCCATAGACGCAATTCACGCCGGCAACAGCCAAGGCTGTGCCGAACTGACGGGCCGCTTCGATATAGACCGGATTTCGGCCATTGCTCGAGCCGCAATAGACGCAGACGCTTTTGAGAAGTTTCATGCTCGACTGTCTGACATTGAGGGAGCGGCGCCGTCAAGTCCGGCCCGCAATCGTTTCAAACGATGCAGACAGCAATGAAGGGTCGGTTAACAAACGAGCTTTGCTTGCCGCACTGCGTAAAGACGTATAAAGCAGCAGATGAGGGACTTGGCAGAAAATCTGTGACAAGTCCGTAAGTTGACGGGAAAAAACCCTTGCCGGGCTGTAACGTTAGGTAAGGGTGGTCGAAAGGCCAGGCGGTGGTGGGCACCGCCAAGGGTGGGGTCTAATAAATGACGCGAACAGGCGTGATCTGGAGCCTTGTCGTTGCCGCAGTGGTCGGCATTGCGGCTGTTGTGACAGGTGTTCTCAACTTCGGTCCGGACAAGTCGCCCGCACCGCTGGCGGAGCTGCCTGCCCAGACACCTGCAGTACAGACACCTGCAGTACAGACACCTGCAGTACAGGCACCCGCAGCAGAGGCACCACAAACGCAGGCGCCTGCCGCACCGGCTACCGTGGCTGAAGCCCCGCAAGCTCCGGCTCCCGCGGCTGCCCCATCGGGATCGGAGTCCTCTTCGGCGCCGAACGCAGCGCCTCAGGCTGGTCAGGCTCAGGAAACGGTAGCCGAGGTACCCACTCAGGCCCCTGCTCAAGCTCCGGCCCCGAGCCAAGCACCTGCGGCGACAGATCCCGCGAGCCAGCCCGCTGATGTTCCCAGCTTTGACGTTGTGGGTATCCAGCCGGATGGAGCGGCGGTCATCGCCGGCCGTTCCGAACCGGGCGCGATCGTCGCTCTGCTTGCCAATGGCGCAGTTGTCGGCAAGGGCATTGCCAACAAGGATGGCGAGTGGTCCATCATTCTGGAGAACCCGCTGCCTCCGGGCGACTATGACATGCAGTTGCAGTCTGAACGCGATGGCAAGGCGCTGGATTCGGAGCAACGTCTGGCGGTCTCGATCCCCGAAGGGGGCAAGGACCGGCCGTTGATCGTGCTCAACACACCAGACGCACCATCGAGCGTGCTGCAGACGCCTGAGCCGGCCCCGCTCCAAGTGGCCGAGGCCCCCGCTCCCGCTCCGGCTGCTGAGCCGGCTCCGGCCCCGGCTGCAGCAGACGTAGCAGCAGCTGAAACGCCCGCCACTGTTCCGGCTCCGGCTGCCTCGCCGACGCCGGTGGAAGCACCTGCAGAAGCTGCGCCACCGGCGCCAGCGGCTGAGGCTTCTGCAGCAGCGCCTGCGGCGGAAATCCCGGCTCCAACTGCAGACACTGCGACCGTCGTGGCAGAGCCTGCGGCACCGGCCGCCCCTGTTGCGCCTGTGACACCCGAAGCTCCGGCAGCCGAGATCGCCGGCCCGCTGACGGTGGAAGCAGTTGAGTCTGAAAACGGGACGCTCTATGCGGCTGGAACCAGCGCGCCCGGCGCTCTGCTGCGGGTTTATGTCGCCGACCAGCATGCTGGCGATGTCGATGGCAGTGACAGTGGCAACTGGCTGCATGAAAGCCGGACCGAGGTCCCTGTCGGGTCAGTCGAGATCCGGGTCGACCAGGTATCGCGCAAGACTGGCGAAGTGTTGGCGCGTGCTGCGGTGACTTTCGAGAAGGCGGTTGAGGACGAAATCGTCCTGTCCAAGGTCGAGGAGCCGAAGCCCGGCGAAACGGCACAGGCTGACGGAGAGCCGCGTCCGACACCAAATGTCGTCATCCGCAAGGGTGACAACCTCTGGAACATCTCCCGTCGGCTTTATGGGAACGGCTACCGTTACACCACGATCTACCAGGCCAACCGTGACCAGATCCGCAACCCGGACCTGATTTACCCCGGGCAAGTGTTCCTGACCCCGGAAGCCCCTGCTGCGACAGCCGAGTAAGCTGTCGCTCGGCCATCCATCTGCAATGGCCCGGCCAAGTGCCGGGCCATTGTCTTTTGAAACTGGCCGCGTGGGGCATAAGTCAAAAGCCCGGCTCGACAAGCGCGTCCTGGCGAACTAAGCGATAGGCATGAAGAGGCTTCTTGCGATTGATACAGCGCAGACCACCTGTGCCGCAGCGGTTCTGCTCCAGGACGGGACCCAAGTCCAGCTGGTTCGCCGGTCGCAGATGATCGGGCGTGGTCACGCCGAAATGCTGCTCGCCATGATCGCGGAAGTGATGGCAGAGGCCGGCTGCGACTTTGCGGACCTTGATCGCATTGCCGTGACCAATGGCCCTGGCAGTTTTACCGGCCTGAGGGTCGGGCTTTCTGTGGCGCGCGGCTTTGCCCTGGTGAAGAACACTCCGGTTGTCGGCGTGTCGACTCTGGATGCGATTGCCATGGAACAGGGAAGCCGAAGTGCTGGTCATCCCCTCCTGGTGGCGCTCAGCGCCCGGGAAAACGAGGTCTATACCGCCCGGTACAGGCTCGATGGCACGTTGCAGGATCCTGCGCATGTGGCGCTGGTTGACGACCTGGCAGGCAGCCTCACGGAGGACTGGCGGCTTGCCGGATCGGCGGCCCCGGCGATCGCGGCGGCTGCGGGCCTTGGCCCTGAGCACG
This sequence comes from Pannonibacter sp., assembly GCF_051860505.1. Classification (NCBI taxonomy): domain Bacteria; kingdom Pseudomonadati; phylum Pseudomonadota; class Alphaproteobacteria; order Hyphomicrobiales; family Stappiaceae; genus Pannonibacter; species Pannonibacter sp. The sequence goes on from NZ_JBHYDX010000005.1 coordinate 166,568, forward strand.
TGCTGTCCGCCTCTGCAGAAGTGGATATTGGCACGATTGCCCGCCTTGGCCTCGCCGCTCCGGCTGATGCTCCGGCGCCGGTGCCTCTTTACCTTCGGCCGGCGGACGCCAAACCTCAAACCCGGGGAAGGATCGAACGGATATGAGCTTCTGGTGGTTCTGGACCTCTCCCCCGGTGATCGAAGTTGCGCTGGACGATGATCTTCCGGCACTTGCCGAAATTCATGGCCAGTCCTTTGCCCATCAATGGGACGCGGACGAACTGGCGCGGCTGCGTGATCAGGACGGGGCGACCCTGCTGCTGGCCCGCAGGGCCAGCCCCTATGGGACACGCCGGCCGCTCGGCTTCCTGCTGCTGCGCCAGGTGGCAGATGAGGCCGAAGTGCTGACACTGGCCGTGGACCCGCGCCATCGCGGCCGCGGCATCGGCAAACGCCTGATGCAGGACGGCATGTTCCGCCTCTATGGCGACCGCTGCAAGAGCCTGTTTCTCGAGGTGGATGCGGCGAATGAAGCGGCCTTGCTGCTTTACAAGGCACTGGGTTTCCGCCAGGTCGGTGAACGCAAGGGGTATTACCGCGACAGCGAAGGCGGCGGCACCGCGCTTGTCATGCGGGTCGATCTTCGTTAATCGCTGGCAAAGAAACGGCTGCAACGAACCAGGGGGCGAGCCATGACGGATGAGCGGCAATCCACGCTCGCGGATCAATGCGTTGCCAAGGGCATGCGCATGACCGATCAGCGCCGCATCATCGCCTCTGTGATCGAAGAGGCGAGCGATCATCCCGATGTGGAGGAACTCTATCGTCGTGCCTCTGCCCTCGATGCCCGGATTTCCATCTCGACGGTCTATCGGACGGTGAAGTTGTTCGAGGATGCCGGCATGATCGAACGGCATGATTTTCGCGACGGCCGTTCACGCTACGAAACCGTGCCAGAAGAGCATCATGACCACCTGATTGATCTGCGCAGTGGCAAGGTGATCGAGTTCCGTTCGGAGGATATCGAGGCACTGCAGGACTTGATCGCGCGGCGTCTGGGCTATCGGCTCGTCGACCACCGTCTCGAACTTTATGCCGTTCCGCTCGACCGGGACACTGAGGAACCAGCCGATGATGGCACTTAGGGGCGGACTGGCGCTGACCTTGCTGACCGTCGTCTCGCTGGCGATGATCCCGATGCAATGGTTGGCGCTGCGCTTCGACTGGTCCATCAAGCGCCATTTGCCGTGCCTCTGGCACCGGATCGCCACCCGTCTGATTGGCATCCGAATTCACCAGATTGGCCGGGCGACGGCGGACCGTCCGTTGCTGGTCACCGCCAATCATGCCTCCTGGGTGGACATCACTGTGCTGGGCTCTGTGATGCCGCTCTCCTTCATTGCCAAGTCTGAAGTGGAGGGATGGCCGGTGTTCGGGCTGTTTGCCCGTCTGCAGCGGACCGTCTTCGTCAACCGCACCCGGCGCAGCGAGACCGGCGCGGTGGCCAGCCGTATTGCAGAGCGGATCGGTGACGGGGATGTGATGGTGCTCTTTGCCGAGGGCACCTCGAATGATGGCAATGGCGTGTTGCCATTCCGCTCGGCCTTGCTGGGCGCGGCGACCAAGGCTCTTGCAGATGGCAGACCGGTCCAGGTCCAGCCCTTGTCCATCGCCTATACGCACCTGCAAGGATTGCCGATGGATCGCCGCACCCGGCCGCATGTGGCCTGGTATGGCGATATGGAACTGGCCGGTCATCTGTGGTCCATTGTGCGCGAGGGCGCGCTGGATGTGACCCTGACCTGGGGTGAGCCGCTGCGGCTGGACGCCGGCGCTGACCGAAAGCAGCTGAGTCAACGGCTACATCGGGAGGTGAGCGCGATGACGGCGTCCGCGTTGACGGGCCGTCCTGTGAACCCGGATGACACCGACCTTGAAGCCCTGCCGCTGGACGCGCCAGCCGGCGAGACAGAGGCAGTTGACTGAGCCGGCTATTCTCAAGCGCGGCAAAAGCCGCTAAAGCAGGGAAATTCAGGGAAACCCCTTGGTGTGACGGCAAACCGTCACATGTATTGCCTTACATTCACACGATCCGTGTGCCAGGTCGCGCTGTCAGGCGCCGTGCCGGTACCGGCGAGGACCATATGACCGAGCAGCCGCGTCACCTGACTATGACAAGCCATGCCCTTCCCGACGCTAGAGATGGCGGCGTCGAAGGTTCAGAGGACGCCATTGTCAGCCGCCGTGCCGAAGCCGGCCCGGCCGGCGAGAACACCAAGCGGGTGTTCGTTCGCACGTATGGTTGCCAGATGAATGTCTATGACAGCGACCGCATGACGGATGTCCTGGGCACCGAAGGCTATCGCACCACCGACACGATGGAGGATGCCGATCTTGTCATCCTCAACACCTGCCATATCCGTGAGCGGGCATCGGAAAAAGTCTATTCCGAGCTTGGCCGCATCCGTAAGCTGAAGGATGAGCGTGGCCCGGATGGCAAGCCGCTGATGGTCGGCGTTGCCGGTTGTGTTGCCCAGGCGGAGGGCCGCGAAATTGCCCGCCGCGCCCCGGTGGTTGACATGGTGTTCGGGCCGCAGAGCTTCCACCGCTTGCCGGACCTTCTTGCCCGGGCCGAACGCGGTGAGCGTGGCCTCGTCGAGACCGAGTTCGAGATTGACGAAAAATTCGAGGCCCTGACCCGGCAGTCGGATGGCCAGGCGCTGCGACAGGCAATCAAACGCGCACCTTCCGCCTTCCTGACCGTGCAGGAAGGCTGCGACAAGTTCTGCACCTTTTGCGTGGTGCCCTATACGCGCGGGGCAGAGGTTTCCCGTTCACTGCCGCAGATCCTGCGGGAAGCCGAACAATTGGCCGCCAGCGGCGTGCGTGAGATCACGCTGCTTGGCCAGAATGTAAACGCCTGGCATGGCGAAGGTGCCGACGGCAAGGCCTGGGGCCTTGGGCGTCTGTTGCGGCGCCTGGCCGAAATCCCTGGGTTGGACCGGCTGCGCTACACCACAAGCCATCCGCGCGACATGGATGATGAACTGATCGAGGCGCATGGCGAGCTGCCGGAACTGATGCCCTATCTGCATCTGCCGGTGCAGTCCGGCTCGGACCGGATCCTGGCGGCGATGAACCGCAAGCACACGCGGGATGATTACTTCCGCCTGATCGACCGGATCCGGGCCAAGGCGCCGGGACTGGCGCTTTCCGGCGACTTCATCGTCGGGTTCCCGGGCGAGACGGACGCGGATTTTGCCGACACGATGGATCTGGTGCGGCAGGTGGAATATGCCGCCTGCTTCTCGTTCAAGTACAGCCAGCGGCCCGGTACCCCGGGTGCCACGATGGCGGACCAGGTTCCGGAAGACATCAAGACATCACGGCTTCTGGAGTTGCAGGCTTTGCTAACGGAGCAGCAGCGGGTGTTCAACCGCTCGCGCGTCGGCATGCACATGGACGTGCTGTTCGAAAAGATCGGACGCATGCCGGGGCAGATCACCGGCCGCTCGCCCTGGCTGCAGCCGGTGCAGGTGGATGGCCCGCTCGATATGCTCGGTACCATCCAAACCGTGGAAATAACCGGGATCAGCTCCAATTCCCTGTTCGGACGCCTCAACGCAGGGCACAATGATCAGGCAGCCGGGCTCCCGGCCGCCAGCACGGAGGACGCCATTTGACGCGTGACAGCCAGCCATCGGCTCGCAAGTTCCCTGCAGACCGGGGCGCAGTCCCCGCCTCAGACATGACCCACATCGTCCTTGCCTTCGATGACAACAGGCTGATCGGTGACCTGTTCGGGCAGTTCGACCAGAACCTCGCCCTGATCGAACAGCGTCTTGGTGTCGACGCGGTCGCGCGCGGCAATCAGGTGACCCTGAAAGGCAAGCATGGCCAGTGCGAACAGGCCCGGCTTGCCCTGGAGGCGCTGTATCATCGCCTGCAACAAGGCCACGAGATCCATCCCGCGGATGTCGACGGCGCGGTGCGCATGGCGGTCGCCGCCGATGCGCAGTTGCCCCTGCCGACGCTGGAGCCGCGCTCGCGGCTCTCCTTTGCGCAGGTCTCGACCCGGCGCAAGACGGTGGTGGCCCGCACGGCGGCGCAGGATGCCTATATCCGCTCCATGGACCGGGCCGACATGATCTTCGGCACGGGACCGGCCGGAACAGGAAAGACCTTCCTCGCGGTTGCGTATGCGGCAGCCTTGATCGAGCGCGGCGACGTGGCGCGCCTGATCCTGTCACGTCCGGCTGTAGAGGCGGGCGAGAGGCTCGGCTTCCTGCCGGGTGACATGAAGGACAAGGTCGACCCCTACCTGCGCCCGCTTTACGACGCGCTCTACGAAATGATGCCGCCGGAAAAAGTCGACCGTGGCCTGCAGTCCGGCATGATCGAAGTGGCGCCGCTGGCCTTCATGCGCGGCCGAACCCTGTCCAACGCGGTGGTGCTGCTGGACGAGGCGCAGAACACCACGACCATGCAGATGAAGATGTTCCTGACGCGTCTGGGTGAAAATTCCAAGATGATCGTCACCGGGGATCCGACGCAGGTCGACTTGCCGCCCGGACAAAAGTCGGGCCTGCGCGAGGCACTGGAGCTTCTGACCGACATCGAGGGCATCGCCCACGTTCAGTTCACCGATGTCGATGTGGTGCGTCATGAACTTGTCGGACGGATCGTCAAGGCCTATGACGATGCCAGCCGCGATATGCTGCAGGAACGCGAACGCCGCATTGATGCGCGGGGAGAACGGGTATGACGGCACTGCCGGGTCTGGCCACGGCTGACGATATCGAGATTGAAATCGCGATTGAAAGCGGCGACTGGCCTGACGAGGACCGGTTGTTCGACCTCAGCGAGGCGGCGGTGGCCGCCGCCTTTGCCCGCGCGCCGTTGAAGGCCTTGCCCGGGTCCGAGCTGTCACTTGTCTTCGTCAATGACGCAAGGATCCAGGAACTGAACGCCGAATGGCGGAGCAAGGACAAGCCGACGAATGTGCTGTCCTTTCCCGGCGGCGAGGCGACGAACGGTGTGTTCGGCCCCCTGTTGGGTGATGTGATTTTCGCGCAGGAAACCATTGCCCGCGAAGCCGTGGACCAGGGTGTTTCGTTCGAGCATCATTTTTCTCACCTTGTTGTCCACGGACTCCTTCATCTTTTCGGCTATGATCACCAGATGGAAGCCGAAGCCGAGGTGATGGAAGGCCTTGAACGGCAGATTCTGGCCGATCTTGGCATTGCAGATCCTTATGCCGATGCTCCGCTTGTGGCAGATGAGCCTGCCACCGGGGCGGCGCATCCAATTGATTGACGGGACCCATGACCGTTTCTGACAGTCGAAGTATCGAGACCCAGTCTGTTCAGCCGGCAGCGCCGGTCGACACCAAGGAGAGCGGCGATCCGCGATCTCCTGAGCCCCGGAAATCGGGGCTCTTTTCCCGACTGATCGGGTATTTTTCACGATTGCGCCGGGGTTCAGGCGCGACTTTGCGCGAGAACCTGCAAGACGAACTGGCGCGTGATGCGGGTGCCGACGCTGCCTTTTCCCCCGAGGAACGCCTGCTCTTGGGCAATATCCTGCGTTTGCGGGAACTGCGCGTCGACGACGTGATGGTGCCGCGCGCTGACATCGAGGCTATCGATGACAGCGTCAGCCTAGGCCGGCTGATGGAAGTCTTCCGCGAAAACGGCCATTCCCGCATGCCGGTCTATCATGAGTCCCTCGATGACCCGCGCGGCATGGTCCACATCAAGGATCTGATGGCCTTTGTCGCCGCCAAGGCGGGTGCTGGGAAGCCGGCCGACGAGAGCGACGGACGTAACCTGTCCATCGACCTGTCCCATGTCGACCTTGCAATGACCCTCGCTGAAACTGGCCTGCAAAGGCCTCTTCTGTTCGTACCGGCCTCGATGCCCGCGACCGATCTGATGGCCAAGATGCAGGCCAGCCGCGTGCAGATGGCGCTGGTGATCGACGAATATGGCGGTACCGACGGCCTCGTCTCCCTTGAAGATATCGTCGAAACCGTCGTCGGGGACATCGAAGACGAGCACGACGAGGATGAGGAGGCTATGCTGGTTGCGACCAGCGACGGCATCTGGGTAGCGGATCCGCGGATACCACTTGAAGACCTGTCCGAGCAGCTTGGCGCCGAGTTCAACGTCGGAGAGGTTGCCGAGGAAGTCGACACACTGGGCGGCCTGTTGTTCACGCTTCTGGGCCGCGTGCCGGTGCGCGGCGAGCTGATCGCGCCGAAGGAGGTTCCGGGCTACGAGTTCGAAATCCTTGATGCGGATCCCCGGCGGATCAAACGGTTGCGTATTCGTCGCCGCCGCCCGGAAAAGGCGGCGATCGATCCGCGTCGGCGTCAAAAACGCGGCGACAAGCCGGCCGAGGACAATTTGCCGGAAAGCTAGCCCGGCGGCGGGGCATCGGATGGGTCATCGCGGCGCGCCGGCCCCCTGAACTTTCCGGCACGCTTGACCGCAAGCGGCTCGGGCCGCAACTGTAGCCCGATTGCCCGATCCGGAAAGATTCGTCATGTCCACCCTTGTTGCCCGCCTTCTTGTCGTTCCGGGCCTGTTTCTGCTGGCCCATGGCGCCAAACGTTGGCTTCTTGCCTTTGCCGCTGGTGCTGCCTGTGTACTTGCCCTGCCGCCCTTCGGTCATTTGCTTGCTTTTTTTCTGGCGGTGCCGGCGCTGGTCTGGCTGATCGACGGTGCTGCCGGGGCCCCGGGAACCCTGTCCTCCGGACGTCGCCTGCGGGCAGGATTTGCTATCGGCTGGTGGTTTGGCTTTGGCTATTTCCTTGCTGGTTTGTGGTGGATCGGCAGCGCTTTTCTTGTCGAGGCGGACCGCTTTGCCTGGATGATACCCTTTGCCGTCACACTGCTTCCGGCTGGACTGGCTCTGTTTCATGGGCTGGCAGTGGCGCTGGCAACCCGCATCTGGCCGGACAACTGGAGCAGGGTCGTTGTCCTGGCTGGCTGTCTGTCGGTGTCCGACTGGCTCAGAGGGCATGTGCTGACCGGGTTTCCGTGGAACGCCTTCGGATATGTGACGGCCGATACACTGACTTTGGCACAGACCGGGAGCCTGGTCGGTGTCTATGGTGTTGGCGCCCTGATCCTCGCGCTTGCCGCAGCTCCGGCACTTCTGGTCGACGGCCGCCGATCCGCAATTGGCGGCCTTGCTGTGATGGTTGCGGGTCTTGCCGCGATGTCCAGTTGGGGGCTGGTGCGACTAAATGGCACAGCCGGGCAAGTCGATGACAGCATCACGCTGCGCATTATACAACCTTCAATCGCGCAAAACGAGAAGTGGAAGCCGGAAAACCGGTCTCTGATATTTCAGCGCTATCTGGAGTTGAGTTCGTCTGCACGTGGTGGTGAGGAAATGTCAACAACCCGGCGTGTGTATGTCTGGCCGGAATCCGCGTTTCCTTTTCTTCTGACGCAGGAGCCGGAAGCTATTTCGGAAATAGATAACCTTCTCCAACCTGGGGAGGTGCTGATTACGGGAGCAATCAGGGCTGAAAGAAACCCTGATGGTGTAAATTACTATAACAGCATCTACGGCATTTTAGACGGCGGCACGATTGTGGATGCTTATGACAAGGTCCGTCTGGTGCCATTTGGTGAGTATCTGCCCTTTGCGGATGTGCTGGAGCGGCTGGGACTTCGGGCGCTCGTGAATGCGCCAAGCCCGTTTCAGGCCGGATATGCCCATGCTGTGCTGTCCTCGGGCGATCTGCCATCCTTTTCGCCCCTGATCTGCTACGAGGTGATCTTTCCGCAAATCCCGGGCTCACTCGCCGATCGGCCCAAGTGGTTGGTAAATCTTACGAATGATGCATGGTTTGGCGACACAGCCGGCCCTTACCAGCACTTTGCCCAGGCCCGTTTCCGGGCCATCGAGCAGGGGCTGCCATTGGTTCGATCCGCAAACACCGGTATTTCAGCCGTTGTCGATTCCTATGGCCGGCAAGTTGAGGCCCTTGCCCCTTTCGTCGTCGGGGCAATAGACACACCGCTCCCTGCGGCCATCGCGCCGACGCTGTTTGCCCGATATGGCGACCTCGGCTTCCTTTTCATCCTGCTGCTTTTTACTGGGATTTTTACTTTCGGCCGATTCAACCTCTCCTCGCGTCATAATTGATGTTGATCCGGCGAGTCCGCCAGCATAGTGTTATACAACCGATGCACCACCAAGTGGCAGTGACCAGGGCGTCGGTAAGGGCATGATGGTTGAGGAACTGCGCTGGCATGGCCGGGCGGTGATCCGGGATCAGCATCGGCGGGCAAGCCGGATGGATCAGGACAGCGCCGGGCAGGCCGCCGGGGACCTGAGCGCCCTTTTTGAAACCAAGGCGGACAACCGCGGGAACAGCGAAAGACGACGGCGATGCCCAGCAAGAAAGCACCCAATCCGATTGATGTGCATGTCGGCAGTCGTGTCCGGTTGCGGCGCATGATGCTCGGCATGAGCCAGGAGAAGCTGGGCGAAGCCCTCGGCATCACGTTCCAGCAGATCCAGAAATATGAAAAGGGCACCAACCGCATCGGTGCCTCCCGCCTGCAGCACATCTCAACCGTGCTGAAAGTGCCGGTGGCCTTCTTCTTCGAGGATGCACCTGGCTCCCCGGATGATTTCGAAGGCTTTGGCGAATCACAGCCGACCTCCTATGTCGTCGACTTCCTGTCCTCCTCGGAAGGCCTGTCCCTGAACAAGGCCTTCGTCCGCATCGAGGATCCGAAGGTCCGCCGCAAGATCGTTGATCTTGTTCGCGCCCTGGCTGGCGAAGAAGCCTGAACATCGGCTGCACTGCGCGGGAACCGTAACCATCAGGTGAGGTCCCAAGCGCGCAGTGCTTGACGTCACCCGTTGCAATCTGGTTCATGGCGCACGGGAGCGGCGGGTTCTCCGCTGGTTCCGGACCAACTTTCCCAGAAGGACGTCAGGCCATGGCCCGTCAGGATTATCTCTTTACCTCCGAGTCCGTGTCCGAGGGGCACCCGGACAAGGTATGCGACCGAATTTCCGATGCCGTCGTTGACGCTTACCTGCGCGAGATGCCGGAAGCGCGTGTTGCCTGCGAAACGCTGGCGACCACCAACCGGATCGTCATCGCCGGCGAGACCCGCGGCCCGGCGACCATCACCAAGGATTATCTGGCCCACCTCGCCCGCCTCGCGGTCAAGGACATCGGCTACGCCCAGGAAGGCTTCCACTGGGAGAACTGCGACATCTCCGTGTATCTGCACGGTCAGTCGGCGCATATCGCCCAGGGCGTTGATGCCGCTGGCAACAAGGACGAAGGCGCAGGCGACCAGGGCATCATGTTCGGTTACGCCTGCCGCGAGACGCCGGAATTCATGCCGGCGCCAATCTACTATGCCCACAAGATCCTGCGCGTTCTCGCCGAGGCTCGCAAGTCAGGCCGCGAGCCGGTGCTCGGACCCGACGCTAAAAGCCAGGTGACCGTTCGCTATGTCAACGGGAAGCCGGTTGGCGTGACCTCTATCGTGTTGTCGACCCAGCATCTTGACGCAACGCTGTCCTCATCCGACGTGCGTGCCATCGTCGAGCCCTACATCCGCTCCGCACTTCCGGACGGCTGGATCGATCCCTCGACCGTCTGGCACGTCAACCCGACCGGTGCCTTCGTCATCGGCGGTCCGGACGGCGACTGTGGCCTGACCGGCCGCAAGATCATCGTCGACACCTACGGCGGCGCGGCTCCGCATGGCGGCGGCGCGTTCTCCGGCAAGGATCCGACCAAGGTCGACCGCTCTGCTGCCTATGCCGCCCGCTATCTGGCCAAGAACGTTGTCGCGGCCGAACTGGCGGACCGCTGCACCATCCAGCTGTCCTACGCCATCGGCGTTGCCGAGCCGCTGTCGGTCTATGTTGACCTGCATGGCACCGGTACCTGTGATGAGGCCAAGCTGGAGAGCACGTTGCGCGATGTCATGCGCCTGACCCCGCGCGGCATCCGCGAGCATCTGAAGCTCAACGCCCCGATCTATGAGCGCACCGCAGCTTACGGCCACTTCGGCCGCGAGCCGGATGCCGACGGCGGCTTCACCTGGGAAAAGATCGATCTCGTCAGCGCCCTGCGCAGCGCGGTCGCCTGATCCTTCATGACCTGATGACATCCCCGCGCCGGCCGCTGAAAGGTGGTCGGCGCGGCTGTTTGAGATGCAGCACACGGCGATGACCGACTATTACGATGGCTCCTTCTACGGCCGGCGCATGGGCAAGCCGCTCACACCGCGCCAGCGCCTGTTGATGGACAGTGACATGCCGCGCCTGCGCCCGGATCTCGGCCAGCCGGCGCCAGCGGACCTTACGGCGATGTTCGATGCGCCGGTCGAAGAAGTCTGGCTGGAGGTTGGTTTTGGCGGTGGTGAGCATCTGATCCACCGCGCGGTTGAAAACCCGCAAGTTGGCTTCATCGGCGTCGAGCCATTTGTCACGTCGATGGCCAAGGCGCTGACGGAAGTGGTGGACCGGGGGCTTGGGAATGTTCGTCTCTATGATGATGACGCGATCAAGCTGCTGGACTGGCTGCCTGAAGCAAGCCTGTCGCGGGCCTACCAGCTCTATCCGGACCCTTGGCCGAAAAAGCGGCACTGGAAGCGGCGTTTCATCAATCCGCAAAACCTTGACCGCTATGCGCGGGCGTTGAAGCCGGGATCGGACTTTCGCTTCGCCAGCGACATCGACACCTATGTCGATTGGGCGCTACGCCACATCCGTGATCACGAAGCCTTTGACTGGGCGGCGGAAACCGCCGATGACTGGCGTCTGCCGTGGCCGACCTGGCCCGGCACGCGCTATGAGGCGAAGGCATTTCGAGAGGGGCGAAATCCGCGCTACCTGACCTTTCGGAGGCGCTAGGTCGTTGTAGGATGAAAAGCCGTCGCTGCACTGTGGCGGCTTTTTCCTTGCTTTTTGGCGTCAGGCGCGTATAAGACGCCTATTCATCGTCTCCAGCGGCTCAATCGGAGCAGTTTGAGAGTGGGCCCCGAGAAGGACCCGCTCTTTTTTGTTTATCCAGACCGTTGGTTCAACCGGACTGGCACGCGCAAGACGCGGTGCCGAAGCGACAGGAGACTGGCGTGAGCCTGCATGAAGCCCGCATCGTGACCGAAGAGGGTCTGGATGCCCGCGTCGCGGCCATTGTCGAGCCGGTGATCGCTGATCTCGGTTATCGTCTGGTGCGCGTCAAGATCAGCGCGGCCAATGGCTGCACGCTGCAGATCATGGCAGAGCGGCCGGATGGCACCATGAGCGTTCATGACTGCGAGGCGATCAGCCGGGCGGTCTCGCCGGCGCTCGATGTGGACGACCCGATCAACCGGGCCTATCATCTGGAAATCTCGTCCCCGGGCATTGATCGTCCGCTGGTGCGAGAGAGCGATTTTATCCGCTGGGCCGGGCATGAAGCCAAGGTTGAAATGGCCGTTCCTCTCGATGGCCGCAAGCGGTTCCGTGGCATTCTGACTGGTGTCGAGGACGGCAAGGCCGTGCTGCGGCTGCTGGATGCCCCGGAAGGTGCTGTCAATCCGGTGCTTTTGCAGCTGACCGACATGGAAGAGGCTCGGCTGATCCTCACGGATGACCTCGTCCGCGCAGCTCTTCGGGCTGAAAAGGCAGCCCTGTCTGCCCGTGGCATCGACACATCCGACCTTCCGGATGAAGACGATGACATTGAATTCGAGTATGACGCCTCGGACGAAGACGACGAGTTGGATGAAGAAGAGCGCGGCAGGGCCAACTGACCGGCCACATCCGCTGACGGGACTGAATGGGATGCGCAGCGAAATCGGCGCGCAAGAGGAGTAGACGAGAATGGCAATCAGCGCGAACCGGCTGGAACTGCTGCAGATCGCCGATGCGGTGGCTCGCGAGAAGACGATTGACCGCGGCATCGTGATCGCTGCGATGGAAGACGCCATCCAGAAGGCGGCCCGTTCCCGTTATGGCACCGAGACCGAGGTGCGCGCCGAGATCAACCCGAAGACGGGCGAGATCCGGCTGCAGCGCCTGTTGCAGGTCGTCGACAACGTCGAAAACATCTCTACCGAGATCGCCCTTGTCGATGCCAAGCAGCGCAATCCGGAAGCGATGATCGGCGACTATATCGCCGAGCCGTTGCCGCCGCTCGACTTCGGCCGCATCGCTGCTCAGTCGGCCAAGCAGGTCATCGTGCAGAAGGTGCGCGAGGCCGAGCGCGATCGTCAGTATGACGAGTTCAAGGACCGCATCGGCGAGATCGTCAATGGTGTTGTCAAGCGTGCCGAATATGGCAACGTCATCGTTGACCTCGGCCGCGGTGAAGGCATCGTGCGCCGCGACGAGCTGATCCCGCGCGAACTGTTCCGCACCGGCGACCGCATTCGCGCCTATGTCTATGACGTGCGCCGGGAACAGCGCGGCCCGCAGATTTTCCTGTCGCGCACCCATCCGCAATTCATGGCAAAGCTGTTTGCCCAGGAAGTCCCGGAAATCTACGACAACGTCATCGAGATAAAGTCCGTGGCCCGTGACCCGGGTTCGCGCGCCAAGATCGCCGTGATTTCCAAGGACAGCTCCATTGATCCCGTCGGCGCCTGCGTGGGTATGCGCGGTTCGCGCGTGCAGGCCGTGGTTGGCGAGCTGCAGGGCGAAAAGATCGACATCATTCCGTGGAACCCGGATGCGGCGACCTTCATCGTCAACGCATTGCAGCCGGCGGAAGTTGCCAAGGTGGTGCTCGACGAAGATGCCGAGCGCATTGAAGTGGTGGTGCCGGACGAGCAGCTGTCGCTCGCCATCGGTCGTCGTGGTCAGAACGTGCGTCTGGCGTCACAGCTGACTGGCTGGGCCATCGACATCATGACCGAACAGGAAGAAAGCGAACGCCGCCAGAAGGAATTCCAGGAGCGCTCGACCCTGTTCATGGACTCGCTGAACGTCGACGAAATGGTCGGCCAGTTGCTCGCGACTGAAGGCTTCTCCTCGGTCGAGGAAGTCGCCTATGTCGAGCTGGACGAAATTGCGGCCATCGAAGGCTTCGATAGCGAAACCGCAGAAGAGATCCAGGAGCGTGCCCGCGACTTCCTCGCCGAGCAGGAAGCCAAGCTGGACGAGGAGCGCCGCGCCCTTGGCGTTGCCGACGAACTGCGCCAGATCGACGGTCTGACGACGGCGATGTTGGTGGCTCTCGGCAAGGACGACATCAAGACGATCGAGGATCTGGCCGGTTGCGCGACTGATGATCTCGTCGGCTGGAGCGAACGCAAGGACGGCGAAACCAAGCGGTTCCCCGGAACGCTCTCGGGTTTCGAAGTGTCTCGGGCTGAAGCAGAGACGATGGTGATGGCGGCTCGCGTCGCCGCAGGATGGATCAGCGAAGAAGAATTCGCGGCTGCGACTGCGGCTCTGGCGGAGACGGAAGAGCTGGACGTGGAAGAAGAGGAAGTTGAAGAAGTCGCCGAGTGATCGGCTGACATCATCGACGACCAACATCGGGCAGGGCAGCAGGAGGCCGGACCGGAGTGCCAAGGAAGAACGAGCCGCTTGAACGGCAATGCGCGCTTACCCGTGAGGTAAGGCCTGTGTCGGAACTGATGCGGTTTGTGATGGACCCGGACGGCAATGTGATGCCCGATTTCCGACGCAACCTGCCAGGCCGTGGCGTATGGATCACGGCCAATCGGGAAGCGCTGGATCTGGCCGAGAAGCGCCGGGTGTTCCCGAAGGCCTTCAAGGCCGAGGCCAAGGTCGAGCCGGGTTTGTCGGCACGGGTGGACGCCATGCTGGTGCGCAGCGCTCTCTCGGCCCTGTCCCTGGCACGCAAAGCCGGTGAACTCGTCACCGGCTTTGCCAAGGTCGATGCGGCGCTGAAGCGGGATCCGGTTGTCGGCCTCATTCACGCTTCGGACGCATCCGAAGACGGTGTACGCAAGCTCGCGGGTCTATTCGCGAGCCGATTTGAAGACACAAACGGCGGTCCGGTCGTCCGTTTGTTCGATTCGACTCAATTGGATTTGGCATTGGGTCGATCTAATGTGATACATGCTGCGCTGCTCGCAGGCCGGGCGAGTGGAGGCTTCCTTGCGCGACTACGCGATCTGGAGGCTTTCCGGGCGGATTCCGTTGCGAAAGACAGCGACGGCGCGAACAGCGCAGCAGGGCAGGACTGAAGGCAAATATGAACGATACGAAGAATCCAGGCGACAAGACGATTAGCGTCGAGCGGAAGACCCTTGGCATCAAGCGGGGAGGCGTCGAACAGGGCACTGTTCGGCAGAGCTTCTCCCATGGCCGGTCTAAGGCTGTCGTCGTGGAGAAGAAGAAGCGGCGCGTGGTGGTTCCTGGCCAGGAAGGACGTCCGGAGGCAGAAGCTGCCGCCGCAGCTCCCGCTCCTGCCCCGGTCGAGCGTCCGCGCGAGCCGGCTCCGGCCGCGCCGCAGCAGCCGAGGCAGCAGCAGCAGCCCCAAGGCCAGCAGCAGCAGCGCCGTCAGCAGGGCAGCCCGTCGGGCCAGCCGCAGCGGCAGCAGCAGCGTCCCGGCGGCGGTGCCGTCCTCCGCTCCCTGACCCAGGAAGAAGCTGCGGCCCGCATGGCTGCGCTGAAGATGGCGCAGGTTCGCGAAGTCGAGGAGCGCAAGCGCGCTGAAGAGGAAGCGGCCCGCCGCGCCATTGAAGACGCACAGCGCAAGGCTGAGGAAGAAATCCGGGCCAAGGCCGAGGAAGAGGCACGCAAGATCCGTGAGGCTGAAGAGGCCGCGTATCGTCTTGCCAACCCCGAGCCGGTTGCCCCCGTTGTTGCTCCCAAGCCGGTTGAGGCGCCGCGTGCTGCGGCTCCTGCCGGTGCCGCACGCCCGGCGGGCAATGACCAGCGTGGCGGCCAGCCGCAGGCACGTCGCACCGATGGTCAGCCGCAGGCGGACCGTCCGCGTCCGGGCGCAACTCCGGCAGCTCCCGCTGCTGCCAGTGACGAGGATGAGGGCAACAAGAATGCCCTGCGCACCGTCAAGCGTCCGAAGGCGCCGGTTGCTCCGGTTGCCAAGCGTGGCACAGACGACCGTCGTCGGTCCAAGCTGACCATTTCTGCCGCAACAGGTGGCTCGGATGAGCAGCGCTCGCGTTCGCTCGCCTCCCTGCGCCGTCGCCGCGAAAAGGAAAAGCGTGGCGGCATGCAGGCCGTGCGCGAGAAGATCATCCGCGAAGTCATCCTGCCGGAAGCCATTACCATTCAGGAACTGGCAAACCGCATGGCGGAGCGGTCCGTTGATGTCATCAAGCTGCTGATGAAGCAGGGCCAGATGCTCAAGATCAACGATGTGATTGACGCCGATACGGCTGAACTGATCGCGTCGGAGATGGGGCACACCGTTAAGCGCGTCTCTGAGTCTGATGTCGAAGACGGCCTGTTCACCACCAGCGACATCGAAGGCAGCCTGCTGCCGCGTCCGCCAGTCGTGACCATCATGGGTCACGTCGACCACGGCAAGACGTCGCTTCTGGACGCGATCCGCAACTCGAAGGTTGTCTCGGGCGAAGCCGGTGGCATCACCCAGCACATCGGCGCTTACCAGGTCGAGAAGAACGGTCAGAAGATCACCTTCATCGACACCCCGGGCCACGCCGCCTTCACCCAGATGCGTGCTCGCGGCGCCAAGGCGACGGACATCGTCATCCTGGTGGTTGCTGCCGATGACGGCGTCAAGCCGCAGACGAAGGAAGCCGTGGCCCATGCCAAGGCTGCCGGCGTCCCGATCATCGTGGCGATCAACAAGATCGACAAGCCGGCCGCTGATCCGCAGCGCGTGCGCACCGAACTGCTGCATGACGAAATCGTCGTGGAAGCCATGGGCGGTGACACGATCGACGTCGAAGTCTCGGCCAAGACCGGTCATAATCTGGACCGCCTGCTCGAGATGGTGCTGCTGCAAGCTGAAGTCCTTGAACTGCGCGCCAACCCGGATCGCACCGCTGAAGGTCTCGTCATCGAGGCGCAGCTCGACAAGGGCCGTGGCCCGGTGGCAACGGTTCTGGTGCAGAAGGGTACCTTGCGCGTGGGTGACATTCTCGTCGCCGGTGGCGAATGGGGTAAGGTCCGCGCCCTTCTGGATGAGGACGGCAACCAGGTGAAGGAGGCAGGTCCTTCCAAGCCGGTGGAAGTCCTCGGCTTCCAGGGCACGCCGGAAGCCGGTGACCAGGTGGCTGTCGTCGAGAACGAGGCCCGCGCCCGCGAGATCGCCGACTACCGTCTGCGCCAGAAGCGCGACAGGCTGTCGGTGCTGAAGTCGGGCTCGCGCGGTTCGATCGAACAGATGATGAGCCGCTTGCAGACCGGTGGTCGCAAGGAGTTCCCGCTGGTCGTCAAGGCCGACGTGCAGGGTTCGGCGGAAGCCATCGCTCATGCGCTCGACAAGATCGGCAACGAGGAAGTTGGCGCGCGTATCCTGCATGCCGGCGTCGGTGGCATCACCGAGTCCGACATCACGCTCGCGGCCGCCTCCAACGCCTCGATCGTTGGTTTCAACGTTCGTGCCAACAAGCAGGCACGTGAACTGGCCGAGCGCGAAGGCATCGACATCCGCTACTACAACATCATTTACGACCTCGTGGATGATGTGAAGGCGGCGATGTCGGGCATGCTGACCCCGGAACGGCGCGAGACCTTCATCGGTTACGCGTCCATCCGCGAAATCTTCGACATCACCAAGGTCGGCAAGGTTGCGGGCTGTCTGGTTACCGAGGGTGTGGTCGAACGTGGCGCCGAAGTTCGCCTGTTGCGCGAAAACGTCGTTGTCCATCAGGGCAAGCTTGGAACGCTCAAGCGCTTCAAGGACGAAGTCAAGTCCGTCGAGTCCGGCCAGGAATGCGGCATGAACTTCGAGAACTACCAGGACATGCGCGTTGGCGACGTGATCGAATGTTTCCGTGTGGAGCAGATCGCCCGCTCGCTCTGAGCCGCCTGGATTACCAAATCGAACAAGACGCCGGCGCAGGGGCAGACCCGCGCCGGCATCTTCATTTCGCAGCCGCCCCGGCCGATCCCGGCGCCGCTGCCTGACCTGGATAGACAACATGGCCAAGAGCATGGGAGAGGGCGCCGGCATGCCCTCGCAGCGGCAGTTGCGCGTAGGCGAACTGGTTCGCAAGGAAATGTCGGAAATTTTCAGCCGCGGCCATCTGTCCGATCCGGACCTGGATGGCGTGATCCTGACCATTCCGGAGGTTCGCATGACCCCGGACCTGCGGCTGGCAACATGCCTGGTGATGCCGCTCGGCGGACAGAACACCGACAAGGTAGTCAAGGCGCTCAACCGCAGTGCCAAGTACTTCCGTGGTCAGGTCTCCCGCAAGCTGACGATGAAATACATGCCGGACCTGCGTTTCATCCTCGATACGCGATTTGATGACGATGACCGCATCGGGTCTCTCCTGATGCAGCCGGAAGTCAAACGCGACATCGAGGCCGGCGCTGAGGACACGGCAGACGATCAGGACGACTGATTGTTCAGCGTCAGCATCTGCGGATGCTGACGCTGGAAGGTCCCTCCTCGCGTCATCCCGGGCAAGCGCAAGCGCAGACCCGGGACCGGAGTTTCGGGGCTATGTCGTTGTAAATGTTGATTAATTATGACCTTAGCTTACCGGTCCCGGCTCGCGCTGCGCTTGGCCGGGATGACGCTGGGGTGGGTCTAAAGGATTTTCCATGTCGCGTCCCCAGAAGGTCCGCCGGCCACGTAACCCTATTGATGGGTGGCTGGTGCTGGATAAGCCCTACGGCCTGACCTCGAATGATGCCCTGACCCGCATCAAGCGTCTCCTGCATCCGGAAAAGGTGGGCCATGCCGGCACCCTCGATCCGCGTGCGTCTGGATGCCTGCCGCTTGCCTTTGGCGAAGCAACCAAGACGGTCCCGATGATCATGAACGGGCGCAAGGTCTACCGTTTCGAGGTTACCTGGGGCTCCGAAACCGACACGGACGATACGGAAGGCGCCGTGATTGCCACCTCTGACGTGCGACCGGATCCTGATGCCATCGCAGCGGTTCTCGGCGAATTCACCGGCACGATCCTGCAGGTTCCGCCGAAATTCTCCGCGATCAAGGTCGACGGCGCCCGCGCCTATGATCTCGCCCGGGAAGGCGCTGAAGTTGAACTCGAAGCCCGACCAATCGACGTACATCGCCTGACGCTTGTCGAGATGCGCGGCAGCGATCGCAGCGTCTTCGAGGCTGAATGTGGAAAGGGCACCTATGTCCGGGCCCTGGCGCGGGACCTTGGCCACCGGCTCGGGACCTGTGGCCATGTGACGGAACTGCGCCGGTTGCTGGTTGGTCCCTTCGGCGAGGCCGACATGGTGACACTTGCGGAACTGGAAGACGCAGCTGAGGCTGCAGGCGACGATGTGGAGCCGCTGATGGACTATCTGTTGCCGGTGCGCGAAGCGCTGGCAGATGTTCTTGAAGTGCCCGTCAGCATTGAGGAAGCTGGCCGCATCCGCCAGGGCATGGCCGTTCTGCTGCGCGGGAAGTCGGCACCGCTGGCTTGTGACCTCGCCTTCGCCAGCCACGCCGGAACTCCGGTTGCCCTCGGCAGCATCGACAAGGGCCGCTTCCAGCCCTCGCGCATTCTTCACCTTTAGGGAAGGTGGCACCGGCCAGCGCAAGAATTGTCTGGTAATTCCGGCTGGTCTCCGCCATATTCCCGCGCCATCGGGCCCTCTTTGGCCCCGATACCTGCGCCTGACCTTTGCTGGACGACATCCCGGCCCTGGCTGAACGGCGACAGGACTTGACCCTGGCAAGTGAACTCCCTGTTGTTCCTGCTCAAAAGCAGGAGACAGGATGCTTGCCATCCGACACGGGTCCGGCCTTGCTGGACCCAGAACTTGAAAGGACATCGCGATGTCGATTACTGCTGAGCGCAAAGCAGCGCTGATCAAGGAATACGCCGTACAGGAAGGCGATACCGGTTCCCCGGAAGTGCAGGTCGCAATCCTGACCGAGCGCATCACCAACCTGACCGAACACTTCAAGGGCCATGGCAAGGACAATCACTCCCGCCGCGGTCTGCTGAAGATGGTCGCCCTGCGCCGTACCCTGCTCGACTATCTGATCCGCAAGGACCAGGAGCGCTACAAGACCCTCATCGGTCGCCTGGGCATCCGTCGCTAACGGACCCGATTGCAACGCGGTGGGTGGATTTGCCCGCCGCGTTTGCTTATACAAAGTCTCATGACAGTCATGGGGCAGGATCGCAGGGCGCTGACGCGCCGCCCGATCTTCGGGATCCGCAGCATCCCGCCGTCTTGCCCATGGCGCGTCACCGGTAACCGGTCCATAGGGGACCGACCGAAACAACCCGCGCGCGGGTGCCGGGACCCGATCCGCTCACGGATCGGCGGACCAGGCGCCGCGCGGGGACGAAGCTTGCAAGGAACTTACATGTTCAACGTACATCGCGTGGAAGTCGAGTGGGCAGGTCGCCCGCTCGTCCTGGAGACCGGCAAGGTCGCACGTCAGGCCGACGGTGCCGTCATGGCGTCCTATGGCGAGACCAAGGTTCTGGCCACCGTCGTTTCGGCCAAGGAGCCGAAGCCGGGCCAGGATTTCTTCCCGCTCACCGTCAACTATCAGGAAAAGGCCTTCGCGGCCGGCAAGATCCCGGGTGGCTTCTTCAAGCGCGAAGGTCGTCCGAGCGAACACGAGACGCTGACCTCGCGCCTGATCGACCGTCCGATCCGCCCGCTGTTTGCCGATGGCTACAAGAACGACACCCAGGTGATCGTGACCGTTCTGTCGCATGACATGGAAAACGCACCGGACATTCTGGCGCTGGTCGCCTCGTCTGCTGCATTGACCCTGTCTGGCGTACCGTTCATGGGCCCGGTCGGCGGCGTTCGCGTTGGCTACATCAACGGCGAATATGTCCTCAACCCGCTGGTTGATGACATGGCCGAATCCAAGCTGGACCTTATCGTCGCCGGCACCGCCGACGCGGTTCTGATGGTCGAGTCCGAGGCTCAGGAACTGGGCGAAGACGTGATGCTTGGCGCCGTGATGTTCGGCCACCGTGGCTTCCAGCCGGTGATCGACGCGATCATCAAGCTGGCCGAGACCGCAGCCAAGGAACCGCGCCAGCTGTCGCTGCCGGACCACAGTGCGCTTTTTGCCCGCATCAAGGAAATCGCCGCCGACGACCTGACGGCTGCCTACAAGATCATCGCCAAGACCGAGCGCAAGAAGGCCGTTGATGCTGCCAAGGCCAAGGTCATTGACGCCGTGATCACCAACGGCGGTGACAACGTTCCGGCTGGCACCGTTGTCGGCGAGTTGTTCAAGAAGGTGGAGGCCGAGATCGTTCGCGGTGCCATCATCGAGACCGGCACCCGTATCGATGGCCGCGACCTGTCGACCGTCCGCCAGATCGTGTCGGAAGTCGGCATCCTGCCGCGCGCCCATGGTTCGGCCCTGTTCACCCGCGGTGAAACCCAGGGTCTGGTCGTTGCCACCCTTGGCACCGGTGAAGACGAGCAGTTCGTGGATGCGCTCGAAGGCACCTACAAGTCGCACTTCATGCTGCACTACAACTTCCCGCCCTACTCGGTCGGTGAGACCGGTCGCATGGGGTCGCCCGGCCGTCGTGAAATCGGTCATGGCAAGCTCGCCTGGCGCGCCATCAACCCGATGCTGCCGGCCAAGCACGAGTTCCCCTACACCCTGCGCGTCGTCTCCGAGATCACCGAGTCCAACGGCTCGTCCTCGATGGCAACCGTCTGCGGCACCTCGCTCGCCCTCATGGATGCAGGCGTTCCGCTGAAGTCGCCGGTGGCCGGCATCGCCATGGGATTGATCAAGGAAGGCGACAAATTCGCCGTCCTGTCCGACATCCTGGGTGATGAAGATCACCTCGGCGACATGGACTTCAAGGTTGCCGGCACCGCTGACGGTATCACCGCGCTGCAGATGGACATCAAGATCGATGGCATCACCGAGGAGATCATGCAGGTCGCGCTGGCTCAGGCCCGCGATGGCCGCATCCATATCCTCAGCGAAATGGCCAATGCGATCACCGAGGCCCGCTCGGAACTCGGCGAACATGCTCCGCGTATCGAAGTGCTGAAAATCCCGGTCGACAAGATCCGTGAAGTCATCGGTTCGGGCGGCAAGGTCATCCGCGAGATCGTGGAAAAGACCGGCGCCAAGATCAACATCGAGGATGATGGCACCGTCAAGGTTGCCTCCTCCGACGGCAAGGCGATCAAGGCTGCGATCAACTGGATCAACTCCATTGCCGCTGAGCCGGAAATCGGCATGATCTACGAAGGCACGGTTGTTAAGTGCGTCGAATTCGGCGCCTTCGTGAACTTCTTCGGCGCCAAGGACGGCCTCGTCCACATCTCGCAGCTCGCTCCGAAGAAGGTGGCCAAGGTGACCGACGTCGTAAAGGAAGGCGAGAAGGTCTGGGTCAAGCTGATGGGCTTCGACGAGCGCGGCAAGGTGCGCCTGTCGATGAAGGTCGTCGATCAGGAGACCGGCAAGGAACTCGAGCGCGAGAAGGAAGAGGACTGATCCTCTCCTGACTGCGATTGAACAGATCAGGCCGGGGCATATGCCCCGGCCGAGCTTGATGACAAATCTCGACTTCAGCGTCGTCATCCCGGCCAAGCGCAGCGCCGAGCCGGGACCGGAGAGCCGGGACGTCAATATTTGAATCTATCAACACCGGAGAGACCTTGGCTCTCCGGTCCCGGATCTCCGCTTCGCTGCGTCCGGGATGACGATAGAAGGTTTGTCAGCAGTTTGAGGCCGGGGCAACTGCTCCGGCCTTTTCTTTATGGCCATGCTGACGATCAGGGCCGAGTTGGCCTTTCGCCCTGCCGTGCTGCCTGATATATCCCGCGATGATTCAACGGTGGGGATCCCCATGACTGAGATGCGTCTTGTCGTCGTCGGTGCGGCTGGCCGGATGGGCCAAGCCCTTGTTCGCGCGATTTCGGCGATGGACGGAGTTACCTTGAGCGCTGCGATCGAGCGCGAGGGCTCACCCGTTCTAGGCAAGGACGCGGGCGAACTTGCAGGCGTCGGTCACCTCGGCATTCCGGTCACCGACGATCCGCTCACCGCCTTTGCCGCATCCGAAGGGGTCCTTGACTTCACGGCGCCCAAGGCGACCCTGATGTTTGCCGAGCTGGCAGCGCAGGCGCGCATCGTGCATGTTATCGGTACCACAGGATGGGTGGACAGCGAGTTGCCGGCCCTCAAGGCCGCCGGACGCCATGCGCGCCTGGTCAAGTCCGGGAACATGAGCCTCGGCGTGAACCTGCTGGCTGCCATGGTCAAGAAGGCAGCAGCGGCCCTTGGTCCCGACTTCGATCTCGAGATTGTCGAAATGCACCATCGGCACAAGGTGGATGCGCCCTCGGGCACGGCCTTGCTTCTGGGCGAGGCTGCCGCTGAGGGCCGGGGACTGAGCCTTGCCGACCATTCCGTTCGCGTGCGCGATGGCCATACAGGGCCTCGTCCCGTCGGTGACATCGGCTTTGCAACCTTGCGCGGTGGCTCGGTCATTGGCGATCACACGGTGATCCTGGCCGGCGAGGGCGAGCGGGTGGAGCTGACCCACAAGGCGGAGGACCGCCAGATCTTTGCTCGCGGCGCCGTCAAGGCAGCCCTCTGGGCGCGCGACAAGAAGCCCGGACTTTACTCCATGGCCGACGTGCTCGGCCTTACCGACTGAAACCTGCCAAAGCCTTGCGAGGAGAACGGCATATGGAACGTCTCTTGGTGCTCGTCCGTCATGGCCAGAGCGATTGGAACCGGAAGAACCTGTTCACCGGCTGGAAGGATCCCGACTTGACCGAGCTCGGCGTCAGCGAGGCCAAGGCTGCCGGCGTCAAGCTGCGCGAGATGAAGCTGCAGTTCGACATGGCCTATACCTCGGTCCTGACCCGTGCCCAGCACACGTTGGCGCTGATGCTTGCCGAACTCGGCCAGGAGGACCTGGAGACAGTGCGGGACCAGGCGCTGAATGAACGCGACTACGGTGACATCACCGGCATGGACAAGGATGAAGCCCGCGCGAAGTTTGGCGACGAGCAGGTGCATATTTGGCGCCGGTCCTTCGACATTCCTCCTCCGGGCGGTGAAAGCCTGAAGATGACAGCCGAGCGCGTGCTGCCCTATTACCGCGCCGAGATCCTGCCGCGGGTGCTGGAAGGCAAGCGCATCATTGTCGCTGCCCACGGCAACTCGCTACGCTCGCTGATCATGGATCTTGAAAAGCTGACGCCAGACGAGATTGTCGCTCGTGAACTGGCCACTGGCGCACCGCTTGTCTATCGCCTTGATGAGGACGGCAACGTCGTCAGCGTGGAAGATCTGGCCGACTGAGCTGGCTTCGCAGACATACTTGAAAAGGGCGCCCGGTGGGGCGCCTGAGCTTGATGACAAACCTCGAGCTCACCGAAGTCATCCCGGCCAAGCGAAGCGCCGAGCCGGGACCGGAGAGC